>NZ_PTSB01000037.1:0-36616 GCF_002965125.1 Escherichia sp. MOD1-EC6162 | reverse complement strand
ACGTATCCCGGGTGATGGATAACGCCACACATGTGGCGGTGTACTTCGGCTCTTACCTGAAAAAGCCACAGGTGCCGATGAGTCGTCTGGAGCATTATGCCGGTCAGGATGAAATCGGTCTGCGTTATAACAGCCACCGCACACGGCGGGAAGAGTACCTTGTGATGAGCGGTGATGAGTTTATGGAAAGGTTCTCGTGGCATGTGGCAGATAAGGGGTTCCGTATGGTGAGGTACTACGGGTTCCTGAGTCCGGTGAAGCGGCGCTTACTGGAAGAGGTGGTATACACCATAACGGAGACAGTGAGAAAAACGGCAAGGCAAATAACATGGAGGGGGATGTATCAGCGGTTACTGAAGGTTGACCCGCTGAAATGCGTGCTGTGCGGAAGTCAGATGCGTTTTACGGGGCTGAAGCGGGGATACCGTCTGGCAGAGCTGGTTATGATGCATGAGCCACTGGCCAGGATGCGGTGGTGCGGCTGAGAGCCGCATCGGGGAAGTTGCATCCATTGTCCGGGAAATGGAGCAAAAAACCATCACTGATACCCGGTATCAATCAATGCAGTCCATTTAATTGACGGCGGTGCACTCATGGCACGCAGGCAGTGTTGAATAAACATCCGTTTTTGGGTGTTTTTTTAATCTTTTTAGGGTTTAAATTCCTATCGATGAACATACGTACGTCTGCGACCGGAAACCCGATCAATGCGGTAAGGACAGTGCCGTCAGGTTCGCTCCGCGAACGGTCTGGCAGGAAGCGCAAGCGCAGTCCCGCGCAATATATCAGAAAGCACCTCCCGAAATACGGGAGGGCTTCGGCTATTCAGCTAAGGTTGCTCTGTTCAGGTTGCTGAGTGTAGCCTTCCATGCCCTGACGGGCATCAAAAAGCCAGCGCCGGAAGTTACTCATTCTTTCAAGGTTAGCTTTGCTTGGTTTTTTGCCACGATTACCACTTAATATCCGCCAGACTCGTATTCCTGCTTTATTAGTCCAGTGCAGAACAATTTCTCCTTTGCTGTTAAAAGCAAGAGAAAAGCGTACAGCGCCTTGCCGCAATTCTCCACTGACAAAGGACACAAAATCATGTTTTGTCATAAAGCCTCCGGTTTATTTATCTGTTCTCTTTTGTGTCTTTTTTTCCAGTGCTTTTCTGAGTAATGCCATATACTCAGGAAAGACATGGAATGGCATCAAAGGGAAAACCGGACGCCCACCCTTTTCAACGTCATTTATTGCTGATAATATGCGTTCCGACATTTTATTCCTCGCAATAGAATCAGGTGTCACGGTATCAGGTTGCCCCACAACCTGATACCATCTTTATCTTTACTTTATTAACTTCTCAATTGCTTCTTTTTTTGCTTTCTCCTGTTCTGATGGTGGGTATGCAAGGTCATACCAGTTATCAATACAATGAATAACTCTTTCTTTAGATAATCCACATTGCTCAAACCAAAATTTTATATTTCGGTTTAATGATGCTTTTGCGCTAAACTCTCTTTCCATTTTCAGACCTTTACTAAAAGGGGGAATATCCCCCCTGATTAATTAGTAGTAAGAAGAAAATCGATGTTTTTCTTCCGGTAGAGTTTTATACGCAGTTTCAAAATCTTCGATTTTGATTGCCAGCTCATCACCAAAATCTTTTATCTGACGCTTAAAACATTCACCAGTAAAATCATTTAAAACGGGAGTTTTAAAGCCGACCATTGAATCGGTATATTCTGAATTGGCGCGAATCTCGCGAACGGTGACGGTTTTTTTACCGTGAACAGAAAGAACCTGGTAGAAGGTTACATTGGTTTGCTCATAGCCCCATGATGATACAAAGATATCACCAACAGAGATAGTATCATTTTTAAAAGTTAATACTTTCATTTTTAGCTCCCGCCCAGCTTGGGCTCTGGATGAAAGAGAACCTGTTTCCCTTTCCTGTGTTTTATTATACCTGCATTTGCAGGTATGGCAAGTTATTTTTTTACCAGCCTGTAAGACGGATGCATATTTGCTAATAACAATAAATACTGATATTCACCAATAGATAAAGAACGACTGGCCTTACCTGCACTTTCTTTCATCTGCCAGGAATTCAGTTGATAACCAAAAATATCAGCAGCTTCTTTAAGAGTAAGACCTGCCGCAACCCGCGCATTCTTTACTTCTTCAGGTGTAGGTTTATTCTGCATTTTCATCCCCTTTTGTCAGACAATCACACAAAACCCCATTATCCAGAAGCATCAATGATGCCAGGTTGAGTTTTTCGTCCATTATCAATTTTCTTACTGTTTTCCTGCTTTTAGTTTTATCAATCGTCTTAACATATTTTAAGACGTGAAAAACCGTATCCCCATCTTCATCCATCGTTCTGATTACATAGGAGTAATTACCTCTGTTTTTCTTAATTATCTTATCTTTATCCATATTATTCCTCATAACTAAAAAAGGGGCTTAATGCCCCTTTTTATCTATAACACGGTATGTAACCCTGTTTCCTGTGTAAATAAACGCGCTAACTGATCACAATAGATATTATCGAATCTTGAAATATCTTTAACTTCAGCACCACGTACACGAGAAAAATTCACCTGGTACGTATCAGTAAAATCCAGTTTAATTTTTACTAAGTTGATGCCTTTCATTGCAAAATTTGACGGCAAACGGAAAGTTAACCCACACTCACCGTTTTCATCAAAGTAAGAAAAACTTTTAGCACCAGTCATAACAATAAAACGATTACCACCAAGTTGACGTAAAATCTCTGTGGCTACAGATTTAGCGTAGTTTTGCATTTTTAACCTCCCGCCCACTTTGGGCTCTGGATGAAAGAGAACCTGTTTCCCTTTCTTGTGTTTTATTATACCTGCATTTGCAGGTATTGCAAATTTTTAATGCTCTCGCTCTGACTGTAAACAGTCAATCATTTGATGATTAATCTTAGCGCAAATCTGCGATCTGATAGACTTCGCTGCTTTCCCTTCTTCCAACGGCAATAACGAGTAAAACGACTTTCTCATCAATGACTTGGTATACAAGTCTGTAGCCAGATGCACGAAGTTTGATTTTATAGCGATCAGCATGACCATGTAACCGGGCTGCGGGTACGCGTGGATTTTCCAGCCGTTCTGCCAGTTTCTTTTTGAATTGTTCACGGATGGTGTGGCCGAGTTTCTGCCATTCCTTCAGTGCTCTACGGTCAAAAGCCAGTTCATAGGTCATCCAGGTTAACCTTCACAATTTCCGGGTTTTTCATGCGCTCATCAGCAACAGCGTTTAACTCAGCATCTTCAGCGAGTTCCCGATAGTAGGCGTAAAGTTTTGGTGGAACGCAATAGAACGCCGGTTCGTTTCGGTTCAGGATCGCAACAGCGTCCCCTTCACCTTCAGCTACGGTTCCCATAGGATTTTTTTTCAGGTCAGTAATACTGGCCGCTGTGGTTGTCAGAATTTGATAGCTCATAAGCCCTCCGCTTGTCTCATTGGCATAATAGCATCTTTAAAAGCACTCTTAAAAGTGCTTATGTTGAGAAAAACATCAGAACAGGTGAGATATGGCTCTTTCCGACATCGCCTTAAAACGCTCTGTAACGCGTTCTGAGCGTTTTTCCCGTTTCGTTGTAGTCAGCTACGGTTTAACGGTTTTTAACGCCGCTCAACGCTTTTTAGCGGCCTTGTTGCTGTGATCTGTTGCCATGATCCGGATAGGAGTTCAATCTTGATCAAAATTTCCTCAAGGCAACGACTGTTTTGTAAATACCCTCTAAAACGCGCTGTATCGCATTCTGAGCGATTTTTTCGATTTCGCATGGTTTCACCATGGTTGTATCGAACGAAGCGGCAGAAAGCGATTCAGGGCTTCTCAGTGAAAGATCCAAAAAGGATCAATCAACGGATCGTATGAGCTGAACTCTTCTGGTTTTGAGAAAGGAGACACCGCTCGCCGCAGCCGAACGACCGAGCGTAGCGAGTTAGTGAGCGAGGAAGCGGAATAGCACAGGGATTACATTAGGCACTTACGCACAGTGGTTAAAAAATGAGCATATTGTTTTTATGTGTGGTTGTCTTGGTTCAGAGTGATCTGTCCTCCGGGTTTACGCAAAGTTATCCACAGGCGCTGTGAATTTTTTGTTTTGAGCAGAGTTATCCACAGATTTTTTGTGTTTTTTTGCTTATTAAACTTCTTGTTTTTAAGATCTTAAATGTAGATCGGTAGATCTACTTTAAGATCTTTAACTTACTTTAACTTATTCTGCAAACATTGTGCCAGCTTTTTTATCAATAATTTCATTAAGATAGGTGTTGTTTTTTGTCGCCTCAAAATGAAAGGTGGATGGGTACGCACTGAAAGGTGGATAGGTACGCACTGTAATTTTCATGAAAGGTGGATGGCTGCGCACTGAAAGGTGGATGGGTACGCACTGAAAGGTGGATGGGTACGCATTTTTCTGTTTTTATTCAGATATTCGTATCTTTGTATCTTCATTTCTTTAGTTCTTTATAGTGCTCTAATTTAACGTATGACGTTAAAAGGTGGATACCTGCGCATTTCTATCATATTGAATATAAATGATAAAAATTCTTTCATGTGATCCGTGTTTTGGTGGAAAAACATAAGGTGGATAAACCACTTTACATATTTCCGCCTTTGTGGTTATGATTTCACCATCAGAACTTAAAAACCACAGGTAATGTATGAACTTACTGAGCGTTACAAAGAAAACAAAAATTCGCCACAGAAATGAAATTAACAGCACATTCTCATCGTTGCCTTTGTCTGCCAGAAGAATTTTGTTTATGGCTATGGCGCAGATTGATTCACGTGAAGAGTTATCTGAGGGGGCAACCTTTCGTATTACGGCTCGGGAATATGCATTTATCGCTGATATTGATGTAACAGGTGCTTACCGGCAGTTGAAAGAGGGGGCAGAAGAACTTCAGGCCAGTGTTATTCGCATTCCTCGAAATCAACTTCTCACACCTCAGGGCAATCAAAGCTCTGGACATACGAAGAAGAGAGGTAAATTACCTTCTGATGCAGTCAGGCTTATGAACCTGACTGCGTTTTGTGATTATGTTGAAAGTGAAGGATATATTGATATTGCTTTTTCACATGTCATTGAGCCATATATCACGATGTTAAAGGATTCTTACACTACTCAGGTTTTGATATCGTCTGTAAGACTCGCTGATCAAAATTCAAATATGCTTTATCAGTTTATCAGGAAACAATACAGCAGTGGTAAAAAGACATTTTTCGACATTGAAGTAGATGTATTAAAGGATGAACTTGAATTATTCAGAATAGATAATGGCGAAAAAGTTTACCTTTATCAGAATTTTAAGGATTTTAATAAGGTTTTTCTGCAAAAAAATATTGAAAAAATAAATCAATATACAGAGATTAATCATCTCGAAGTTAAAATCGTTGAGAGAGTCGCAAGAAGAGCATCAAAGCTAAGGTTTTCTTATAAAATAGATAAAGAAAGTGAGGGCTTAGATATCAGAATACCATACGGTTTCAGAGGATAATTGCATAAACTTCGTTTTGAGATCGAAATGAGGTAGCTCATGGCTAAAATCTATCAATTCCCTCAGGGGGAAGAACGTGCTAAATTCAGGAAAGAAATTGCCAGAGAACGTAAAAAACGATTGCGAGAAAAGAACGGTAACCCGGTTATCCGGCACGCTAAATGGTTCTGGTTTTATCTACGTCTTGCAACGGCTGGCGCACTGCATTTAGTCTCTGTTATTACTCTGGCAGTCCTGGGAGCTTTCAGTAAAGCTATTTTCTGGATCGGTGGCCTGTTCTGTGTTGTTACTTGGTTCCACCTTGAGCGCCAGTTCTGGACGCCGCAAAATTTCACGATTCCAGTAATCGTAACGCTGTGGGGATTAAGTTTGTTTGCTACTCCCCTGATAGAGCTGCTTAACAAAAAAATGCCGTGGTATCGCCTCCTGGTTCCTGATGCAAAGCACACTAGCACTGAGGCAACCAATAATGATCAGCTGTGAAGCAGCAATGTTAGTCAGTCGGCTTGCAGTGCTTCTTTCAGCCTTTTATCATCGGTTTATCATAGCACACGAGTTGAGTTCTTTTCACTGCGATGCAGGATAGGGCAAACGCCGCAAAATGACGTCTCTGACGCCATTCCGCAACGTTTGCCCGGTGACCTACAGTCGGTTCTTGTCGGAGAATTTTATGGAATATCAGGTGAGAGAGTTTATTAACGAAAAATATACTAAGGCTGTTAATATTTTAAAGGATAACCTTAAAGAAAACTACCATGTTTTTTATGGTGTGAGATTAAGTGAGATTCTTTTTCCAGCCAGTGAGTATGGCACTGATGCTTTCTTTAAAGAGTTTGAATTAATTAACAGTGTAATACTTCCATTGGTAATCTTTGATTTAACACAACGCAAGCCAATGATGATTATCAGCTTCGATAAGATACTTGATGCCAGTTTGTTGGAAGGAACAAATATTGTGGTTCTTGAATGTATTACCCTCGCTGATCTTCTGACAAATGATAACATTGATTTTTTATATAAAAGCTAAGAGTCTCCTTTCAGTTTAAATTTTCTGCTTGGGTCGCCAAGTGTTATTGAGTCTACTTCATGTGAGTAATGAAGTGTATGATAATGTGCTGGATTTTTCAGATAATCAGGGAGTGATATTATTTTTCCGCAGCTAATTGCAGAATGAAACCAGTTGCGGAATGTCTCGCTATTTGTTTTTAATGCATCTTTTGGAATAAATACTAATTTTATGTTGGAAACGTAATTAACAGGTTTAAGTATGGTATGTCTGTTTTGTCCAAAGTCTTTTAAAGCATCTGTAAACTCGTATTCAGATGTATAAATTCTAGTTTCTTTATTAAGGGTTTTGATCTGGAATATGAATGAATAGTAATTCTTATCAAGTATTTCAACAGTGCCTGGGTCTATACTCAGTTGTTTAATAACAGCTTCTCTTTTATACTCTAACCCGTCTCTGACTGATTGATATACAACCATTGCTGCATGATGTGAACCACCACTGTTTGAAGCTACATATCGGTCAAACCAAGAATAATACTTAACATTAATAGGGTTGCGTGGGGGGAAACCTTCATGCTCAATGTGCCATATATTATCTTTCCAGTCTAAAATATTTTCAGCTTTCAGATTTTCGGCAGGATACATCCCCTCTCCCCAAGAATAAAGATCTTTGAACCAACTACCATTTATTACCTTGCTCCATCCACAACCGAAACTTTTCGAGTCAGTCAGAGATTGTATTTTGTTAAAATCGAAGTCCAGAGAGTGTTTCTTATCTGTAGTTATTAAGTTGCTCAGAATTTCAGCCAGATCCTTGTCAATATATCTCAGTGAGTATTCGCTAAATATATTTTCAAGCTGCAATATGGTGTCTGCATCTGCTGTAGGTTTAAATAACTTAATATCAGCAAGATTTTTAAACGTTGCTGTGGTCAGTTTATGGTGATCTGTCAACCTGTAGAGGTCACAGATCAATTCGGTTAAATATCTCATAGATTTTCATCCATGCTTCTATGGTTAGAATTTTGCAGACTCAAGCAACCAGTGATTCTTTATGTTTTCATCCTGGCTGTTGTACATCGCCAGCGCCGCTTTGAGAACGGTTGTTTTGCTCTGCCCTGTTCTGATAGCTTCAGCTTCCAGTATGTCCTCAAAATGGGCTGAAAGTCTGAAGTTCATCAACTTTGGTTTACCCACTACAGGCGCTCTGGTAGCGCCGGAGATAAAACGCGCGGTTTCTGCGTTTGTTGCTGGTTGCTGAGATTCATCGATGTTCGGACGGTTTAGTTTTAAAGCCATGACAATTTCCCCTTGTACGGTATGCATTAATAGTAAATATCATACTATCTTTATATTATCTTTACAATGTAAAGGTTTATAGATGGTATTGATATTACTATAAAATTCCAATTTCCTGCGCCACTAGTTCAATCTGTGCTTTCGCTGTTGAAAGGCTTGATGCCCGGCTAACGTCATGTACCCCTGCCCCTTCATTACAGGCGCTTTCATACACATCCAGCTCGGATATCCGGGTTTTAAGAGGTTGAATCCAGATGTTGTCCGAACGCAGTAATTTATCCAGATCAATGGCCGCTTTTTTGTGGCGGGGTTTCGCTGAGTTGATTCTGGTGAACAGCACCCACGGTTCCAGGGCTGCGTTAGCTTTCTGAGCGGTGCGGATTTTCTCTGTAACACTGGTCAGAGTTTCGCTTTCGAAATCAGAGGACGGCTTAACCAGTGTTACCACGATATCTGATACTGTCAGGGCGCTACGGAACTCCTGGCTGTCGTGGCCGGGGCAATCGACAATGAGGACTTCACACAGCTTACTAAGTCGCTTAATTTCATTGCTGACGTTTCCGTAAGCTGCGTGAACCGGGATAGTGAGTAAGCCGTTATCTGTCCGCTTTTCGTTCCAGCTCAACAGATCGTGGTTTTTATCTGTCTTGAGGATAATTACCGACTTACCTTTATTGACCAGCATTGAGCCTGTGTTAGCCACGTAGGTGCTTTTGCCTACACCACCCTTATCTGATACGACAAGCAAGATTTTACCCATTTCAGAATTCCTCTCTTTATGACGTAAAGATTATGTAAAGACTGTATTATCTTTACATTGTGTGTTGTTCGTAAAGATTATTTTGTCTTTACAGTGTCTTTATATTACAAATGATTTACCATGTAAAGCACAAATAAAGATAAGCTTGTATTTATGTTATCTTTATTGTGTAAAGATTTGTGTGTATTTATAGTGGCTTTACGTGGTAAAGCTGAGACCGTCTTTACATCATCTTTATGTTGTAAATTTCTGTGTGACATTGTCACTTTATGGTCGGAGGTCTGTTTTCTGGTTCTTTTTGAGTGTGCCTTTCCTGTCGATCCACTTTCTGGTTCATTTTGGGTATAGTGGTATGACCTTATGCGAACTGGTTCTCTAATATGACTTCAAATGCACCAACAAACTTTGTCCGCGCTTATCTGAGAGCTTCAACAGCAGAACAGGATGCTTCGCGTGCCCTGGAAACTATCGAGGCTTTTGCCAGGGAAAGAGGCCTGATCATTTGCAGCTATTATATTGAGAATGAATCCGGCTCCCGTCTTGACCGCCCGGAACTCTTCCGTCTTCTGAGAGATTGCCAGCAAAATGACATTTTGCTTATCGAGGATGTGGACAGACTTTCCCGACTGTCAGGGGAAGACTGGAATACGCTGAAGAAAATGATCCGTCAGAAAGATATTCGAGTTATGGCCGTGAATGTGCCGACGACCTGGATTAATTCTGGTATGAGTGAGTTTGACAGCCGGTTGTTTGCAGCCATTAACGATATGCTGCTGGATATGCTGGCCGCTGTTGCCAGAAGGGACTATGAACAACGGCGGGAACGCCAGAAACAGGGGATAGAGAAAGCAAGGAAAGACGGCAAATATAAAGGGCGTAAACCTAATCAAGCCAGACATGATGCAATTATCAGGTTGATAGAAAGTGGCAGCTCCTGGACACAGGTACAGAAGGTGCTAGGGTGCAGCCGCGGCACAATCAGTAGTGCAATAAAACGTAAATCCCGGCAATCCTCCGGTGAGTAGGGTAGGGTGAGCTCAATAAACTGGCTGACGTTATTTATTAGGGAGGTGCTGAGGTGGATATTTTTAAAAAGCAAATTGAATGTTGTAACTAATGAATATCAAAATAAAAGGCCGCTTACGCGACCTCAGCCTTTTGCGGTTTTGGCTTGGTGATATACCACGATAGACAACCGACAATAAAACTCATGAACATTCCAGTAAAACGATCATCGATGCCTGGAAACAGGCAACCGACAAACATCGCAACAGGGAAAGGAAGAAGTAAACAGCGCCCCAAAATGCTCATAAAATCCATAAATCCTCCTTTGTTAAAGGGCAGGAAGCGGTGCACTTCCTGCCCTTAGTTACGTTTCCGCAGTCATCAATCGATGAACTGACGGATCAGTTCCAGAACTGCAATCAGCGCGTTTGCAACGGCGACCACAGCCCTGAGAACGATGATTAACAGGTTAATCATCCGTTTCTCCAGGTTGATACTGGAGGAAGTCGCCGTTGCTTGCTCATACATCGCCTGTCACAACGGCTCTCTCACATTGTTGGATGTAGAGTACCTTCCCCCTGCCAGAGCACTGAACACAGCACCACCTGTTTGTTCAGCCAGGACTTTAATTCGTTCATACCCAGATAGCGCAGGGTTTAGAAGCAAGGGAGGCACACTGTACAGCGCCAACACAAAGATTATACAGATGCACGCATAAAATTCATTTAAAGAAATGGCCATTGACAGACAATCTGAAGTCAAACTAGACAACTGGTGTCTAGTGCCATAATATTGTGGATGTTGGATGTAGAGTATCTTCCTCCAGTCAGAGCCACCAACTCAGGACTGGAAAACACGAAAAAGCCCGATTACCAGTCGGGTTTTTTTGTGCCTGTCGTTCGACTGTTCTTCCGTTTTTTCCCTTCATTTGGGGGATTTTCTTTCAGTTTTTTTGTTAAGTCCAATGCTGCCGGTCGCGTTGGCCAACAGATCAATGCCGTTATCGGCGTTTCCATTAATCCTTTTTTTCAGTAAGTTGCAGCACAAAAGATGATTAAAAAGCTATCAGTTTTTTTGATGGATACAGTAGCGGCGGTACGCTGCGTGAAATCTGATAAAAAAGCAGGGGGAACGGAGAAGATTTTTCACGTAGTCTCCGATAAAGTGACTATTGATATTTAGCAATGAACATAAGGAGGGTATTGTGGGAGCTACAAAAGATTGGGTTATGCAAGTCGAGGAAAGTCGCCGTGAGGAATGGATACGAGAACGGCTTTCCAGCCCAGATCTTGAGGAGGATTCTGAAGAATGGCAGTTACTTGAAAAGGACTATGACGAGTATCAGGACTTTCTTTCTGATATGGCTATGGAAGAATATGAAAACGAAAAATGGTTAAAACAGCATCCACATACAGAAATTTATAAAATAGCAATAAACCTTTTAGAACAAATAAAAGAAGAGGGAAAACAATCTACAAGTGAAGTTTTCATAAAAATGAAAATCGCATACATTGTGACAATAATGGAAAACTGTCTTAGCGAAATGATTAAAAGCGTTGTATTGTCACATAACAGATATGTAGAAAATGCCATAAGAAACATAAATGAACTGAAAGCAAAGAATATCTCTCTGTCTGAGTTGATAAATAAAGAGTCTAATGCAAACAAATATGTACAGGAGTACCTTTCAGATATTCTTTATCATAGAATCCAACTGGTAGTTGAAATATATAAAGCAGTCCTGCAACCTAAGCTATATCCACGTTTTCCACTCAAAAATATCAATGAATTGATGAAACTGAGGCATGACATAGTTCATCGTAACGGGAAAACGAAAACAACGGATGAAAAGATACATACATTCAATACAGCTACGCTCAATGATGCGTTTAAAGTTGTAGAGGAGTTTCTTAATAACATGATGAATTTGATCAGTGATGCTGTTGAGCATCATGAGAATGAGCAGATAGCCAGAGATCTTGAAGACGAGTTTTGAGTAGTATTTTTACTATTCTGAAGGATTCTCAGAAACAAATGGAGCAGTACATGGCAACAAAAAAATACGAACTAACAAAAGAATACTTTTTTCATGGTGAATTTTGGCACCAACTTGATGATAACAAAGGAAGATTTTCTGCGCGAATTGAATATTCACCGTACCATGGTCTGATTCTAGATTATTGTATTTCTGACAGTGAAAGCCCCAGAACATGTGAAATATTATATGGAGTCTTAAATACTGGAGAAAGATGTACTCTAATTGGGAAATTTGATTTCACACAAGGGAATATTCATTTTGGTAAAGGGATTATCCATACTGGAAGGCATGGATTTCCCATAATGCTATTCAATGATTTTTATGCCCCCGACTCAAAGATAGAATATTGTGATTTATCCTTGCACGGATTGCAAGAATTTATCCACCCTCACGGTTTTTTCACTCAATTGAAACATTTAGAACATCCAATATTTATCGCAAAAGGAAACCATTGGACTCTTCAACTTGTCAACCATGTATCTTTTAGCGTAATTGGTGATGATCTATTAAACATAATAAATTGCCAAAACAAAGCCGCACTGGAGAACATAATTCATCAACTAAAAAAGACAAAAGAGTTATACCCTGATGCTTTTTTCTCCATTAGAAAAGAACTTGTTTTCTACTTTAGGATAAAATCATCTAATGATTTAGGAATAAAAGACCATATATCAAAGTGCTGGGATATTTCCGGGTTATTTTCAATTCTTCTGAACAAACCGACTCTTCCTGAAGAAATAAACATAAAGTTCAAGGGAAATGGTTCGAAGACACCATGTCTCTTAACAACGGGGTTTGAACAAAGAACTATTGACCTAGCGCTGAGGGAAATAAAACATCAACTCCTTCCAATAAACAGGAAGCATATTAATCTTGGAAAGATATTCTGCAAATGGTTCAAAATAGCAGAAAGATATATGCCATTGACAATAACATATCAGTATGAAACCGGTTTTCGAACACTGCATCAAGCTCATACTGATATTATATTGTTTGCGACTCAATTAGAAGCAATAAACAAAACAATAGGTGGCTCAAAAAACGAAAAATACATGAAACCCATTAATGAATATGCAAGTTTGTTTCTTATTCAAGAGATAGAGATGTTTTTTAAGAAATTCAACAATAAATCTATTGGTGAAAATATTGCCACACTCAGAAATGAATTAGCACATGTTGACCGCAAAAAGGAGTTAATGAACATATTGACGATTGGTGATTATGTTAAAATTGGAAACTACCTAAAAACAATTGTAACATCTTATCTGCTATCAGATTTAGGAATCAATAACATTATTATTGAAAAATATCAGGCTCAGACAATTCAAGAGTAATAAAACATTATACAATTACAATTGTCATTTAAATATAATAAGACGAGAAACGAGCAACGGAAAAGTAAAATCAATATCAATTTACCTCAATTTGTGCATTGAAGCCATTATCAACTCCAGTGCAACTAAACATGCTAATAAAGCCTCTAGAACAGAGGCTTTATATGAATATAGTTTAGCGTCTCTTCGCCCACTCTTTTTCATCATCGGTGAGTTGTTCTTTATGCAAATAATCACCAGGGACAGGGGGAGGAGTAACCAGTTTAGGACGCCCATTATCATCACGAACCGTCACCAGACCAACTACCTCACCATTTTCTTTAAGCGCCCATGCAGCCAGTTGGTATACTGTTGACTTTCCTGCCACACCGGAGACATTATCGTGACGGAAATACCAGTCTGTCGCAGGGATAATTTGTTTGTAGGATGTATTACTCATGGATTTTCTTCCTTAACAAAATGATGATATAAAACTATATCCTTGCCATATTACTGCTCATCTGTTACTCCGTTCAAACTCTTATTGATACGAAAATCTTCCAGAGAACGCCCGGTTTTCAACGCTTCATCAATCGGTTTTGGCGCACGTCCACGACCAGACCAGTATTTAGTTTCACCATTTTCTTCAAACTGATACTTGGGAGGCGCTTTGGGTAACGTTTTTTTACGTGTTTTTGGCGCATCTTCGGTAATGCCAAGCAGTTCTTCCGGTGAGAAACCCTCTCCGGCGATTAACTGAAGCAGTTCCTGACGTTTCCGTTCACGCTCTGCTCGTTCAGCCGCTTCACGTTCAGCATCTTCACGACGTTCTTCAATAACAACGTTGAGCTTTTCCTGCATTTCGAGCAACTGCTCAAAATCAATCTCACGGGCAAACACACGCAATGAACGAATATTCATCATAGTCCGGCTGATAATGCCGTATTCATCTTCTTTAGTCAGTTCGCTCATAATTAATCCTCTTGTTTAGTGGACGTACTTCCAGACGCCGGAAGGAACCTTATCATACAGTTTATTCATCACCAGTTCTGCACGGCGATGATCTGCGGCAGAATAAAATGCCTCGGATTCTGATAAAGGCAGTTTGTAACGGTTAATCTCAATAACTTTTTCAAGAGTCTCTCTTGATGTACATTTTCGTAACTGAAAAAGCCATTCCTGCTTTGTTTTCACTTCTTAGCCCTTACCGGAAACCCCAGCTTCCCTGTTTTCTTATCCTCAAGAACAAGAACTGTATCATACGTTCCACCGTTTTTCTTTTTAAATCCCTTAATCAAATCGGTTTTCCCTGATTTAACCAGTTTTTCTGCCTGCGCCTGGGTGATTTTCTTACCAGAAAACTCACTCCAGATTTTAAATTCACATCCGGTACAGAAATAACCTTTTGGTCTGATAACAATATGTTTACCACAGGAAGGGCAGGGAGAGTCCAGGCGTTGAAACTGCCCTGCTGGCGCAGCGGGTTCAATCTTCATCTTGCCCAAGTCAACATCAGAAATCATGCCTGTCAGTTCACCGTACAGCTCATTAATAAACTGTTCAACCGTCAGGTCGCCATTTTCAATGGCAGACTGTTTTTCAGACCATAATGCTGTCATATCAGGATTAACCGCTATACCTGGCAGGGCATCAATAAGCGCATATCCGGTATCAGTCGGAATAAGTTTCCCTTTTTCCAGCGTGATATAGTTTCTCTTCTTCAGCGTTTCCAGAATGGCTGCACGGGTAGCTGGCGTACCAATACCGCCATGTTCATCTTTTTTGTCTTTATCCTTATCTTTCAGTAATTTTTTAATCGTTGGATCAGTGACAAAATCCGCGACACGAACAAGCGCAGCAAGCAAGGAGGCTTCGGTGAATAACGGCAGCGGTGTTGTTTTCTTCTCATTAACAACAACTTCTTTTGTCGTCAGTGTTTCTCCTGTGCGAATTTTACAGAGCAGTTCAAAAGCGGAATCATCATTATCTTCTGATTCACCTTCGTCTGTGATTTCCGCGCCAAGAAACGCCTCAAATCCGCTGTCAGTTGTTTTTCTGGCACGGGCATAGAACGACTCATCACCACACTGAATGGCAACCGATACTTCCTGGTATGCTTTTTCAGGCATGAACTGAACAAGATAGTGTTGTGCGATCGCCAGGTAAACATTGCGCTCGTCGGTGCTGAGTGCGTTAACATCAGGCACACTGGAGGTCGGGATTATCGCAGTATGCGCAGTCACCTTTGCACTGTTAAACGCTTTGCTTTTACGTGAAGAATCAATATCCAGCGACTGAGGAAAGACTGATTTCAGGGCATCGATAACCTGCGGCGCTTCACTGAATTGTTCATCAGAAAGATATGAGCAATCTGAGCGGTTATAAGTAATTGCTTTATATTTTTCACGTAGTTGTTGCGTAATATCCAGCGTTTTTTGTGCCGTCATTTTAAACTTCTTGTTCATGTATTGCTGGAGTCTGACCAGGTTAAACGGCAACGGCGCAGCCGTTTTTTTATCATCAGTTGCTGCTGCTTCAACTGTAGCCGGTTTTCCTGCAAGGGATGCTGCCGTTCCGTCTGCCCACGCCTTATCAAGTAATTTACGGTCGGTCAGCGGAGCAAATTCACCTGGTTTCCAGTTCGCCCTGAGAACATCAGCACCACGCTGAAAAACTCCGGTCATGGTGTAGTAAAAACTGGATTTATGGTTCTGGTTAGCACGGGTACGATTCACAATCAGGCCAAGAACGGGTGTCTGGACGCGCCCGACAGACAGAACGCCCTGATATCCTCTGGCTTTTGCAGGAATGGTGTAAGCACGCGTCATGGAGAATCCATAGACGGCATCGGCAACTGAACGCGCCAGCGCCTTAAGGTAAAGCCCTTTGAAATCACGATTATCTTTAAGATTTGCCAGTGCCTTTTTCACTGCCGGAAGCGTGTTGTCGTTTATCAGAACGCGCTTCACGGGTTTTGTGTTTCCTGCATATTCCAGGACTTCATCAACAAGTAGCTGTCCCTCATCATCAGGATCGCCAGCGTGAACAATTTCAGTCACGTCTCCACGTCTGATAAGTTCGAGAATCGTTTTAACCTGTTTTGCTGCACTTTCAACAGGCTGATACTTCACGGGATAAAGACGTAAAGGAAGCGTTTCAACCTTCCAGGCTTTGTATTCAGGATTATAGTTTTCCGGCGGTTGTGATTCGATAATATGACCAAAACAGTTCGTCACAATGGCGTTATCACTTTCAAACCAGCCATCATGGCGGGTAAAATTGCCACCAAGTGCCTTAACAATATCATTTGCTACTGCGGGTTTTTCTGCGATAAAAAGTCTCATTTTGTTATCCTTTACATTGAATTAATCTTTTTGCACAACGGATAGCACGTTCTTCTGATATTACCTGTTGCCAGTTATCTTCACTTACTGGATGTCTGAATCTGCGTTCACAGTCATTAAAAGCAAAAATCCCCTCACGGTTAAGTATATTCGTTGCGATATCCTGGTCTTTAATTCTCAAAAAGGCTGTTACGGCAAAACCAGAATACGAAGCAATTTTTGAAATGATGCATTCATCAGCTTTTATTAACGCTGCAAAAGGAACTATCTTCTGATGACCACACGAAATTAAAGGGAGGGTGTGAATATCATAATAAGCTATTGAATGACAATCCATACGGGTATCATCAATAGCTGCCAGCCAGAATCCTGTCTGGTCTTTTATTTTTCTGCTAATATCAGAATCTGATACACCAGGGTTTAATAAATATCCACCATAACAGACATGGAAGGGGTGTGCAGATTCATCAATATCAGGAAGTTCTTTTACCGGATTTTCTTTCCAGTCTTTCAGAACACCAAATTCAAGAGCATCCAGCAAAAACTTTCGTTCAAATCCATCAAACAATGCATATTGCATGTGTTAATCCTCCAGGTAACTTAAATAGTCAGGTTGCGCCCCGTTCTTTTTATAAAGCTCTTCCCTTTCCTCTATATCTTCATCTGCTTCCTGCACGCTCAGATCAAGGGTTCCTTTCAAAAAGGCACGAGCATTTTTTATTACATCCACTGATAATTCATTTTTGGTTCCGCGAATCATTCCGATTGCGATATTAATAATTTCCTTGATTTCAGCCGGAGTCGTTCTGTCCAGCACTGCGCCAAGCTCTTTAAGGTCAATTTCTACATCTTCTGGTAAGTACATTTTGGCGCAAGCGGCAGCGGCTTTGGTTCTGAAAGCACCTACAGAGATTATCCTGTCAATTCGACCTGGACGTTTTCTAATACGTGGGTCGATACGTTTTGGATAGTTTGTAGAAAAGATCACATATGTTCCTGCGACATTTCGCGGTGTATCAGCTCCATCAAGAAAACTTAACGTTCCGGCATCAGCCCGATAAAGTTCATCAACCTCTTCAGCTATAATAATGACGGGTATTTTCTTCTGAGCAGCGGCGTAGCAAACATCTTTAAAGTAATCATCGGCATAAACAAAAACATACTTATCCTGATACTTTGCCCCCAAAGCTTTTGCGATAGTTGTCTTGCCTGTTCCTGGGGGGCCAGTAAAGAGCACTTTACGCATACCTGACTGACCATACCGGGTATAGAAATCAATATCAGAAAAGAATTGATTAAAGTCGTTTTCCAGCTCGTCAAATTTTGGATGAACTGAGAAACGCATAGCATTTTCAATTTCCTCCTTTCTTGCCTTACCGTGATAATAAACACCATCATAGTACCCAAGTTTCCAGATACCTTTACGTGGTAATGAGCGGTTTAATTTAGCGCGTCCTGCCTCGCAAAGATTGTGGAGCATTGACATACTTTTAGTAGTCCCAACGGCGTACTCCATCCTGACTTTAGAGTTAAGAATGAAGCGAATAATATGAACAACTTCATTTTGACCAAGATGAATCCTGTATGCACCAGAACCATCTTTGAACATAAGTTTTTTAATTCTCCCGGCTTTAGCCATAACAGGGCTACTTCCCGTATGAACAACGGTTGAAGCAACAGGTTCGATATCCAGATTCGAATAAATTTTACGATTCTTTCTGTTTATAAAAATCTCTGCCACTTTAGGATAGTAATCACAATCCTTTACGATAGTTCCAAAACCGCAAATCCCGGATTAAAATCCGGAATCTGCGGCGTTTGCCTTTATATTTCTGTTCAGAATAACTCTGGATAAATTTTAACCTCATTGATTTCTTCAACTGAAATACGCTCTGGCATAGTCCTCGAACAATACTTTGTGAGAGGAGTTTCTTTGCAGTTACCTGCTTTACCGGGCGCAATCGTTGCCTCGTAGTTATGAATGATGGCGTTCATAGTCTTATCATCCAATGCATGAGCAGGATTACCAGCTATAAAGCCAGAGTGCCCTGCTTTTATTGCATTAAGAAAATCAATCTTTTCTTTTTTTTTCATATCATCTACCCCTTAATCTTACCGAACTTACTCATAATTATTGTCCTGCAAATAAAATTCCCACACAGACTGATAGTAGCACTTTGCAAACTCCAGATTAGATCTGGAGCCTGCAAGAATGACATTAAGATTACTTACAGCCTTCTGACCAGCCAATACGGTTCATGGCTGGAGAACAATCAGATTTAACTAACTTACCTTTCATCCATTCAGCTTGTTTTTTCCCCGCATCGGTATTCTCATAGCTTTGTCTTTCGATATTACTTACACCTGTTTTCTGACTGTTAGCCGAGTTCTGTTTTGCAAAAGCAGAAAAGGTCGTCAGTGACAGAATCATTGCATAAACTAATGGTTTCATTTTTATCTCCTTTCACGTATGTAGATAGTTTATTACCAGCCACCCGCAAAACCTGCGCCAAGAACAGTGTTATGAGATGAATCCCATGAAACGTTAAGGCGCACGTTTGTATTTAATGACGTTTTATATTGAATGCCTGCTGCAATCGCATTTCCATTCTGATAATTACCAACACCAATACCATATGAGAAACTATTTTCAGCAACATACGGGATTGATGATATTGCTGTTACACCTGCAATACCGGCATTAAGGCGTTTTTCCGCACGTTCAATTTTACTGTTTAATTGTTCGAACCGCTGATTTGACTGATTGCTTAACTGACTGAATCGGTTATCTGTATAGTTATTCGCATTTTGTTCAGCTTTATCGGCTGCATTTTGAGCATACTGTATGCTTTGCTCATATTTTTCATTGGTATAACTGATACCTTGTTGATATTTCTTATCCGTATAGTTGTTTGATGTGCTGATTGCCTCATTTTTTGCATTGTTGATATTGGTATTCAGCTCTGTTTTCGTGTCACTGATTTTATTGTCAGTGTAGCTATTTGATGAACTGATCGCGTCGTTCTTCGCCTTGTCAATACTGGCATTCAGCTCCGTCTTCGTGTCACTGATTTTATTGTCAGTGTAGCTATTTGATGAGCTGATCGCGTCGTTCTTTGCCTTGTCGATACTGGTGTTCAGCTCCGTTTTCGTATCACTGATTTTATTGTCAGTGTAACTGTTGGATGAACTGATCGCGTCATTCTTCGCCTTATCAATATTGGCATTCAGTTCTGTCTTCGTGTCACTGATTTTGCTGTCGGTGTAGTTGTTCGACGAATTGATCGCGTCATTTTTCGCACTATCAATATTCGTATTGAGTTCATTTTTGGCATCAGTAATTTTATTGTCTGTATAGTTGTTTGCGTTCTTTTCTGCCGCTTCAGCTTTTTCTGCCGCATCCTGGATTGCCTGGTTAGCTGTCGATTGAGCATTTTGAGCAACCGTATTGGCAGAGTTCGCTGTGTTTTGCGCGGTATTCGCCGTATTCAGTGCGTTCTGTGCCGCTGAATTGGCCTCATTTGCTGTTGTCTGCGCTTTATTCGCGGCCGTTTGCGCGTTTTGTGCAGTAGACGCAGCAGTATTCGCGACAGACTGCGCATTTTGAGCTGTAGAAGCAGCACCATTTGCAACATTTTGTGCATTCTGTGAGTTTGACAGCGCACTATTGGCTATGCCTTTTACCCCATCGACACAATCCGAAATATTAAGAGTTTCCTTATTACCTGTAAGGTAATACTCACAATCTGCATATGCACTACCAGCAGATAAGCACAATAAAACAGCTATAATAGATTTGGTTACTTTCATTTCTAACCTCAGTGATTGTAACTAATCATCACATTCCGTTGGCGCGGTATGTGATACTTGCAGTCCCCTGATACCCGTTGGCGCGGGTATCAGGTTTTAATCAGCCTCTGACGCGACCAAACTTACTCATGATCAGTGAGATTGCAGCCGGGTCTGCCGTTGAACACTGATTTAAAAAATTCTTACGGAGATCAAATGTTTTACCCCAGCGGATTTTCCCCTTTTTCTTTTCAACATTTTTAAAAAAATCCTTTTCTGCACTGCTGCACTCACTCCCTCCACTACTACCGACAGCTTTACCATAAAGACAAAAAACGGATTTACAGGGATCAGCGGCATACGTTGGCGCTATAAAACAGGACACAGTAAAAATTACGATTAGACCTTTGCATATCCTTTTCATAGTAACCTCTGAATATTTATTCTTGACAGATAAATTTCAACATAGTCATTATTCAACCATCTTTTTAGTGGCTGATATTCAATAACACCTGTTGCACCATTTTTTCTTAGCCAGTCTTTCGCTGACCAGTAACTATCAAAAGAAGATGTCCTTACAACTATTTTTTCAGAGTGGGCAACGGCATAAAAAACAGAATCATCGTAAAGACGGTTTTCTGGTTTAAAATCAGGCAACACCTTACTCCATGAGGAAGTTATATTATCTGATTTAATAACACCGGATGTTGGTGTCCAGTTCATTATTTGTGTATTCATAACTTCAGGCCTTTTTTCCCATTCAACCTGTGGCGGTTCAGGTGGAGAGGAACAGGCTGTGAGGACAAGAATACTGATCATAAGTATTTTTTTCATAGCAAAACCTCAGACTCCAGCTCTCCTACGGAGAGCATTTTTTCTTTTGACGGATATTTAAGCCCTTTCACACCAAATATTTTTTTCGTCTTATTTAGTTTCATCGTCAATGATGCCAGTTTAGGACTGACCTTCATTAACCTGTCCATAAAATACGGATCAAGGTAATAAAGTGCCTTTTCTGCTTTAACAGGGTTCTCCCCCTTCAGGATGATAAACTCTTCTTTAAAGTCCAGCGTTCCCAGTTCCTGTGGAAGCACCAGTGCTCTTCGGGCTTCACTTTCTGATTCGCCCTGTGAAGTTGATCGTCCCCGGTTCTTGCTTGTGCTCTTTGATGTAGTGGTAATATACCCAAGTTTTTCTGATATCTTCGCGGCATCATCCTCTTCGCTGACAGCATAGATAATACGGCAGGGATGAGCACTCATCAGTGTTTTGGCTCCCTCAATACCATAGATTTCATTTAGCTGACTGATATTCTGATAAATTGTCAGCAGTTTAAGTTTGAAACCTGCAATATACCCTGATCCCTTTTTAATAATTGGCATATAACCAATCGAAGGGAACTCATCAAGAAACATCAGGCAGTCATGTTTCAGGGTGGGATCAAAATCAGGATTTTCACGCAATGTCACTTCAACAACGAAGTTGAAAAACAGGTTCAGAAAATCGTAAGCCAGTGATATATCTTCCGCATTAACACCGACATAAACAGTGATATCTTCCCGTCGCAACTGACGGAGATCGAAATCATTACCATCAGTACATTTACGAACGGTTGGGAGATAAAACAGGCTCATTTTCTTACGGAAAGAACCATCAATGCTTGAACGCTGTTCATCTTCCGTTTCGTGATATTCCCTGATTTTGGTCAGGGCATCGCGCAAATGATACAACGCGTTTTCATCAAGCCCGTTTGTTCCCTCCAGTTCTTCCCGCTTACTGAGTATCAGTTCCCGGTCAATATTGCTGTACAAGTCGACGACAGAACCGATTGAGAAAACGGGTTTAAGCCCGAACTCATTAAGCCAGGACGGCTCATAGTTAATAAAGAAATGAAGCAACTTAGCCAGTCCTGTCCAGTATTGACCCGCAAGATTATTAAAGTGCGCTTCTGCCCCTGTCATGCCATAAGACGGAAACAGAATTTCAATCAGTTTAAGCAGATCCTTAGCCCCACTCTCCGCTTTTAAATCAATATAGAAAAGGGGATTAAACTGGTGTGTTTTACTGTTGAAAGGGTCGAGCAGATAAACTTTATTACCCAGCAGTATTTCACGCACCTTACTGGTGATTTTCCACAATTCCTGTTTTGGATCTAACGCAATCAGAGAGTGTTTTCTGACCAGAAGATTAGGGATACCAATGGCGGCACCTTTACCTGCGCGGGTTCCTGCGCCAAGTGATACAAAATCTGGTGCGGTATACCACAGGTATTTACCTTTATATGCTCCGACGAGAATATCAGTATCGTTTTCTTTCTCCCATTTCAGAAGTTTCGATTTCCTTAAATCATTATCACTGGCAAACTTCGCGTCACCATAAAGAGCAACAGCCGTTTTATTCAGTTGCCAGATAATAAAAACAGGCACGATGAGAGACGAAACCATACCTGATAAAAGAGAGGGGATAGCGGTTAACCTGATATCTGTCCGTATATTACTCTCTGTTATTATTCGCCACAGGAGCATGGAATCAAAATTTTTCCATATATAAAGCGGCGTTTTTCCGTTCAGGAAGTAAACAGCAACAGAACCAGTATAATATGTCACGAGACACATAACCAGACCGATAAAAGCCCACTGGCCTTTATCTGGGAGTTTTAAAGACATAATCACTCCTTCAGTTTTCTGAAATAGTCATCAAAATGAAGTTGTTTGTAGTAAATACCGGAAGCGAAACGAAAATCTTCATCATCAAGGTATTTAATACTCATGATAATATCAATATTACTCAGTACACGTCTTAAAATGACATTGAATGGTAGATTCTGACATTCAGGATTCATATAACATCGCTGGACAATCCCAAGCACAGCATATTCAGGACTACTTTCGTGAACGGTGGTAATGTTTCCTGCATGGCCTGAACTCGATGCTTTCAGAAAATCCCATGCCTCAGCCCCCCTGATTTCTGTCATCAGAATCCTGTCCGGATTCATACGAAAACAGGAACGCAGAAGACTCGCTGAGGTAATAACCTTACTCTCACCCTCTGCCGGATAGTAAAGTTTTACATGGTTTTTATGGAATCTGAATTTTGCCTCATCAGTATCTTCAATAGAAATACACCGCAGATGATGCGGTATATATTCCAGACAGGCATTTGCAAAGGTAGTTTTACCTGAACCCGTCCCACCACAGAAAACTATCGTTTTCCCCTGACGCAGTGATTCAGGTATAACCCGATCAAAATATCCGGAAGTGATTAAAGCAGAAATATTATCTTCCATAACCGAGTCACCACTTAAACCACTGACGCGTGAATAAAATCCCTGTTTTATAAATTTGTCATGACTGATAAAAATACCTGACGGCTTACGGATTGTTATAGAAACAGTATCTTTTTCAGTTGCCGGTGGGATCACAACCTGAACACGTTCTCCACCCGGAAGCGTGGCAGAACGCAGGGGATATTCAGGAGTCACAGAACCGCCGTCATGAAAATCGGCCAGTGTGGATGCAAAAGAAAGACAATCACTGTAACTCATCTTTTGTTCATACCATTGCCATTTTCCCCTGACCTTTATAAATATTTCTCCTGGTCGGTTAACAGCAATTTCCGTGACACCCTCAATCTCATTCAGCCAGTGATAAAAATAATCGTTGACCACATCATAAATCAGATGTCTGTTTTCGTTATTCACATTAACCCCCTTTCATTTTCAGTTTATAAATGCCTGAAAAATCCAGATCCTGACCGACAATCAGAGTAATAATTTCGCCCTGATTTTTATAAAGCGTTGGCGGAATATTCACACTATTAGAAAATGCTTCGCGTGCTATATCAGCAAAAGCCTGGCGACTGTTTGCCGTATAGTCGGTCTGGCTGTCCCTGTTGTTCTGTGCAATACCACTGGCGGCCTGACTTAAATCCGGTATCATCCCGACCATCATTGCACCAAGAAAACGTTCACTGAAATGAGTGTCAATCCAGCCAGAAGCACCGGCTTCGCCTAACGCGCCAGCCGCCTGTGAGTCAACCAGGGGAATATCAATAAAAGGCTTACTGCGAGTACGTAGCTTGTAAGCCATAACAAACACACGCCCTTGTCCATGATTTAAAGACCCGGCCTTATACATCAGTTTTGCGGCGGTTCCTCTTTCGATAAGTTTTACATTACCGCTGGCGCTGTATATATCGCTGTTGACCGTACATTCCAGTTTCCCCGCTAGGTCAGAAACAAAACGCCTGTCCAGTGAACAGGGAATTGATGTCCCTTCCGGGATAAACAAATTTGGGTCATATGGAAGTTTCGTTATTTTCGCCAGTGGCGCAGATTCTGTAGTCTGTGCGGTTGCTTTTGCTTCATCCTTTTTATCGCTTTCTGGCTCACTGGCCGCAGTATGTGAAACTGACGTTCCCGCTGAACTACTGCTGTTTCCTGCCTGGCTGCCATCAAGAGAAACGTCAAGTGCACGGCTGAAACTCTGCTGTTTATTTTCCGGCGGTTCAGTCTTTTCAGAAGAAATGACTTTTTCTTCCTCTGGTTTCTCTGTTTTTTTCTGTGCGGTATTAAAAGGATCGATATCTTCGCTCAGTCCGGTCTGACGTTTAGCCGTTCCGGTTGCAAGCGGCTGACTTGCGGGTTTCTCATCCCCTGACGACACAGAACGGATAATGGACGGGATATAATAAACAGAAACACCGGCAGCAAGCAGAAGAAAACCCACGACGAGGATAATCATCCCTTTACGTGACTTTTTAAGTTTTTCAATACCAAGCTGCAATGCTGGCTTGCCAGGCTCTTCTTCCGGAGTCTTCCCGGCCTGTTCCAGTTCTTTCTGTCTGCGTTCCCGTAGCTGCTGTTCAATTTCGGTTGCAGTCGGGATTTTATTTTCCTGTTCAGTCACTGGATCACCTCTTTCTTAACATCCGGGGATACCGTATCTCCGGCTGGTAAACGTACTTTTCCGAAGCCCTGGTTCTCAATCCCCACCACCTGCTCACCAAGACGTAAAACAAAACGCTTATCAACCGGTACGCCAACAGCCGTAAAACTCCCGCTCTGTTTAATCACAGGATTGGTAAGAGTCTCCTGCATACCGTTCATCACAAAGACGCTGGGAATTTTCTTTAACGGACTGAAGCCGAACCAGGTATAACGGCCATCGTCATATGCATAATCAGGGCTGATATCCTGGCTGCCTTCAGCAACCCGCTTCCAGTACTGCCAGTTACGGGGCGATTTCGCATTTTCCAGGGAACGGTTGATTGCCTGCTCCTCCTGGCGTCTGGCAAGAGCCTCTGTGCGTTTCTTCTCAATTTCGGCCTGTTCCTTCCGGCGTTCCTGCGGATACTGGTAATTCACCACAAACGCAATTTTCTCCGGCTGCCGGAACGTCCGGGCGTTCAGCTCCATGCTGTAATTACGTTTCGTGGTACGAACAAACAAATTCGTTCGCCAGCGTTCAAGCTCATTTTCCGGGTCAAGAGCAACACTGACGGATTCAGAAGAGGTATTACCGTTTTCATCCATATTATTTTTCTGAACAGTCTGTTTAACAGGACGAACTTCCAAGTATACCAGGTTATCTTCTTTATTAACCGCCCATCCCTGCGGAAAACCAGTTCTGGCACTGATAACTGTTTCATCTTCATCAAATACCAGTGTGGTGGTGTATCCAACGGCACTGTTAATTATGGTGGTATTATTGGGGTTATAACTGACTATCTGATTGCGTGGGTCAAAGCGACTGCCTGAAGGAAGAACAGCAGCATGACAGACGTGCGCCGCCATCAGAAGCGCCATAATTAACGCTCCTTTATTCATTTTCATATTATTAACCTCTGGCTTCTTTATCGCGAACGTAGCTTGTTACAACGAACTTAAGAGGATTGTTATTACGTTCCCCCGACACCATTTCAACCTGCGGTTCGATACGATAAGTCAGGCGAACATTCCAGAACTCCTGGCGGGTTTGTCCGGTAGCAACATCCCTGATGGTCAGACGAAAACGAATATACGCACCGATATCTTTATCATCTGCCCGTGACGAAGGTGAAATTATGACAGATGGATTATCCTGAACCATTGCCGTTTTTTCTGCTTTGTTATAAACAAGTTTTGGTGCCTGTTCACTGTTAAATAATGCGTTATAATCTGTCGCGACATTCTCCGCGCTGTAAGCCATTACATAATCATAATCATGCTGGAGACTAAAAAAATTATAACCTTCACGATGTTTTATATACTGGGTGATAAAATATCTGGCAATGGCTTCGTTTTCAGAAAGATTTTCTTTTTTAACGGAAGTCAGACGTTCAGCCACACCTGTAACCTTATCGATAAGGTAGGCATCAACAACTGTTGTTTTCAGTGGTAATGCTGCATTTAATGCAAGTAAAGACAGCCCACCAATTAACATGCCTCCGATACCACCAATTTTATAGATCCGATTCATTCTCTCCTGTAGTGCAATGTTTTTTTCTTCAAACGAAACTGATGAGTCAGTAACGTCTTTTTTATTTTTAAATCCGGGAAGTTTAAATTCCATTTTGCATTACCTCAGCAGAATTAACAGGTTCGCTTTTCCCGGAAACGGGCGGTAGTTTATGTGACGCCTGACAACCAGCGAGACAAAGCGTCACGAAGGCCACAATAAGTAGTTTCATAATATGAACACCTGTATAACATATTAATATTTACGGAAGACTCAGTGTGAACAGAAAAGATAATAGAGCGTGCCAAACCCGACAATGACAATTATGAAAAGAACATTAAAAAGGCGCTCATATTAAATTACCCACCATACATTTTCTTTGCTCTCTCAATAGCTGCCTGACGAAGCTTTTTGGCACCAAGATTAACGCCCTGTCCGGCCAGGTTAGCTGTCTTACCCGTTATTCCCGGAGACTGACCAAACCCGCCTTCCTGACCACGCAGACCTTTCCATGCACCAATACCGGCATTTCTGCCCATACCAAGTGCGCCACGCGCCATACGGGATGCACCGAAAACGCCAGCACCAATCCCCATAGCGGCTGCGCCCTGCATGGCACCTTCAACACCCACACCTGCAATCTGTGAAGCATAACTTTTCGCCTGCCAGATAACAAAGCCCATAAACAAGCCCGAAGCCAAGGCTGTAGCCCCAGCCTGAAGTAAGTCCTGTTTATCTGACGCAATAGTTACACTCAGAATTACATTTAGTTGCCATGTACCAGCCCGTAACGCTAGTGCTCCAAAGAGAAATATTAATAACGAACTGAAGTTAAGCTGCAACCAGCTATTAAACATTTGTCTGAGGAAGCCAAAAGCGATACATAAAACAAATATAGGGGCTGTAACAGATAACAACAGGAGCGTAATTTCAGCAGAAAAAAACACTATTGAGCATAATAATAATGCAACTATTCCACCGAAATATACAAATAAAGAGGATAAACCACCGGCAATTGGAACAGTAGATGTATCTTTATCCCAAATAACCTTTGCAACTTGAATTACTTTTGTCCAAAGTTGATCTATCCACAACCAAGGATCACCTCCTGCAAGACTTTCTCTTAGTCCATCGATTGCATTTGTTGCAGATATCAGCATACCTCCAGAGTTTTTTACGAAGAGCAATATCACATAAAACTTACATACATTCCAGATAAAATCAGGAACAGGCGATTGTTGTTTGCGAACTAAAACAGTAAACGCATACCACAGCACATATATAGAAACACCATATTTACCCAATTCATAAGCAATAGATGAATATTCATTTAATTTCCCAGCAACAGTTTTATTTAGTATATCAAAGATAACCTGATGAGTTGTTTGGAAAAAATCAGATTCAAATCCAGGTACGCCTCCTGCCGGAGCAGGAGACGTTACATTACCGGAAAAATCTGACCCAGCAGGAATTCCAGTAACCAGCCCCATATTTTACCTCATTTTTTATTATCTTCTTTAAAAAATTCACTTTGTTCTTTCTCCATCTTTTTAAATGCATCTTTAAAAGATGGGGGAGTTGCGTGTAACTGTTGATAACGAAAGTTGGCCTCTTTCACATTTCGGCAATTCTGGCTATCACTTCCTGTTTTCTTACATTCGATTTCTTTTTTTAAAGATTCATCATGGTGCTCCTTCCACCAATCAACCGATTTTGTTTCTTCAAAACATCCAGAAAGGCTAAAAACAGATATAATGACAAGGGCAGCAGTAGCGATACTTTTCATTTAATCATCCTCATATGATTTCATTGCCATATAAGCTTTTCTGTAAGAAGGTGGCACGGCTTCACGTTGCTGTTTTCTGAAAGCTGCCTGAGCCATCTTCTCTTTATATTCTGCAAGATCTCGCTGCTTATCGCGATACATTTGATACTGAAATTTGAGCTTCTCGAACTTCAGTTGTTCAAGTGCAACAGCGTTTGTTGCATCCTGCGTGGCCTTCGTATCCTTCGCATTTTTGACTTGATCAATAAGGTCTTTCATCGTCTGGTTGTCCTGACGAAGCTTGCTCTCCAGCTTGTTACCGTATTCCACGCTTGCCAGTTGAGAAAGGAACGTCGCTTCACATCCCCGTACCAGGTCGCCGGAATATCCCAGGTTCTGGCAGGTATCCGTTACTTTGTAATCCGACAATAACGATTTGGCCTGTTCCGATAACGCCCCTTCAGGATTTTTAATGTAATCGTCAATAAAAGCATTCCCCTGATCATAAATCTGCATCAGTTCCTGACTCACTGACTGTGCGGACTGCACCAGTCCCTGCACATCACGGATACCCGTTTTTGACAGCAGCTCCTGTTTGTACGCATTTATCTGATTTTCGTAATGTTTTACCGTTTCCGCCCATTGCTTAAGGCGTTCTGTCCATCGTCCGGCTTCAATCGCCCATTCAGGGTTGGCGTCGATGGCAACAGGTATCCCTGCCTGAGCGCCGGAAATAACAATCAGTGAAGCGACGAATGCCGCCATAATTTGCTTTTTCATTGGTGATTCCTCAAATCAGGTTCGCCTGTTCCAGATAGGTATCAAGCCACTCTTCCGGCTTCATTCCTTCTTTCCAGATTTCATCGAACAGTTCTAACTGGGGTTTTGATGCACTGAGAACCGGTAAGTAATACGCTGCTTTTCCCAGCTCCAGTCTGGCAAAAGCAGCAAAATCATCACTTTCACCTTTCCTCTGTGGGTTCTTAACAACCAGGAACTGGCGGGACAGCGGATCAATAGCTTTAATTTTGTCAAAATAAAGCTCCCTGACCTGCAAACCATCAACATATTCACTACGTTTGGCTTTCGGGTTTGCCAGATAGATATGAGTGGCGCATTGCTCACGAACCGCTGCCGCAATGGGTGATTTAATCAGTTCATCCGGTGACTGTGTGGCTACGACAAGCACCATATCGAGTTTGCGTCCGGTTTTCAGTTTGTTGTAAACAAAGTCCCTGAACGCTTCGTTATTGATCCATTGCCAGAACTCATCCATGTAGATAAGAAGCCTGCGACCATCGGCCAGCATGGTGACCCGATAGATGAGATAGAATGAAGCAGCACTGGCCAGCACCTTATTATCCAGGAACTCCGTTCCATCAATACCGAAAACATCCAGGTTATCGACATCAAACGTGTCTTCCCGATTGTCGAACACCCAGCCAAACTCTTCCCCCTGCGTCCACGGCTTAAGACGGGCTTTAAGTCCATGACGTTTGGTTTCAGTATCATCCGGCTCCTGGATAAGAGGCCGTAGTTTACTGATAGGATAAGAGCGATCTGACCGTTGCATAAGACGTTCAACCGCATCTGAAATCAGGCTGTTCTGGTAATCATCGAGCGGCTCACTGTTGAGAGTACAAAGCAGCCTCACCAGGTCCTTCATAAAAGCGATATTACGTTTTGTTGGCGGCAGTGCGGCGGGATTCCAGCCTGTCGGCTCTCCCTCCTTCACCCGGTAATAAGATCCCCCCATTGCCCGTATACCGACTTCACCTGCCCGGTCTTTATCGAAAAAAACCGTGGTCAGTTTTTTCAGTTTTCTGTTTGCAGGGAATGATTCCGGCGTACCGAACTGCTGGGCGGCAAATGCTTTTGTCATCAGTAATACGGTTTTACCCACGTTAGACGTACCGAGAATTTCGGTATGCCCCAGCGTCGGGTTCTTACCGAAGAAATTCTGATGTTCAGTCGTCATATGGTAATTCAGATGGTAGATATCATTACCTGACCCCCGAAGAGTAATCAGTTTTTCCCCCCAGGTATTTCCTTTTTCTTTTCCTGAAAAGAAATTATGAAAACTTTCCATTTCGGCAAAATTAAGACTACTGAGGGTACTCAGACGAGGGCGAAGCGTATAATTTCCTGGTAGCTGAGCAAAATAAGCAGCGCCAAGACTCAGTGTTGAATAAGTGACAATCAGCCCCAAATCTTCCAGAGTGGAAGTCACGATATTGGTGTCTTTCACCAGACGCTCCGGTGAATCCGCAAAGACAACCAGGGTCTGATGCGATTTCCCGAAAGAAATATATCCACTGGAAACCATATCCAGTCCGACTTTCAGGTCTGCCAGCAAAGATTTGGCAGCATCATCTGTCATTTCCAGCTTATCGATCTGATCATCCAGCGCCTTAATCGCTGACTGCTTATCCATCGCAGTAAAGGACGATGTCACGACATACTCAACGGGGAGATACATCAGAGCATCCAGAATACCGGCATCCGTCTCCTGAAAATAATCCTTAATCTCTATGCAACGAAAATACCGGGCATGGTCTGACGCGGTAATTTGTCCGGCATCATTACCAAAGAACAGGTCTTTTCCTCCCAGATATGTATAAAACGGACTACTGCTAACCCTGACCTTTTGCCATCGACCAGAAAGCAGATACTGGAACAGAGATAACTGATCTGAATAAACAACCCCATGATCTTCATAAAGCCCAAGACGTCGGGAATGAAAACGGGACAGATAGGTATTCAACCTGTCGCAAATTTCATTCATTTCATTAACAGGCTCTTTAAAGATATCTTTTTGTTTTTTACTGCGTGAAAAGAAATGTGTTACTTTATCTTCCGTAGTAAAAGGTTTAAAACAAATCGTCAGAAATAATTTATTCTCGAAAAATTCAGACTGAGGGAATGAATCGTAATAATCATTCATTACTCTGTTCACAAAAGGAATTTTACTGTTAAATACAGGTCTGACGTCCTTTTTACACCTGATACGATGAGGATAAAGCGTAACAGATTTCCCTTCAAAGCTACGTATAAGCGTATTAAGCTGATCTGTCAGAATTGACAAATCTTCAGAATCAACACACTCAAAGTAAGCACCGTCTATCTGCCAGGTTGCCAGCAAATCCCGGTTTTTTGTAACGATAATATTATCAGTGATATGTGAAGAGTACGGAATTAACTCTTCAACAGAAGACTGGTCTTTCAGCTTCATAAAGTTATCCACTTTTGAAATATCAACTTCGTTGTACTGGCTCCCCGCATAATGGACTGCGCTGAATCGTTTGTTTGATAAAGGATGTCCTTTGACAATGGCTCTGAGGTACAGGAGATCAAAAAATCTTTCATCTATTTGTGTAACACGTTTGATGGCATACCAACCAGGAAGGATTAAGGCATACATCAGATCATGAATCCAGACCCCAAGCAGAACGCAGATCAGACACATTCCAAGAAAGGGAAAGAGTGGTACACCCAATCCCCTGATTAAAGCGGGGCGTGTCAGCCCTTTAAAAAGAGTACTCATACTTACGCCCCCTGAATGAAATTATGGCAACCAGTCAGGCACGTAAGGAGCAATAATAAATATAATCATCCCAATAATAAGTGGGATAATCCATGCCATATGCTGTCTGGCAAATAACGCGATATAGGCAATACCAAGACACATAATTGTAATAGCTGGCTTACGTTGCGCAGTTAAGAAATCAATTATTTTCTGTAAAAAACCAGTTGTCTTCGTAGACACATCATCCGCAAAAGCAGGTTCTGCAACACAAAGCATCAACGCAGCCATAAATAGAGAAAGCGTTAAATAACGTTTATTCAGATTTAATTTCAACATCTTTTGTTTCCTTTTCATTTGATACAGTGCCACGCATGGCGTATTGAGGATATATAATGATTTCTTCAGGTGTGATAGTCGTCTTATTCTCCTTTTTAATCATTTCCTTTACAGAGGGAACAATAAAACTTTTTTTATTATCAGGAGGGCTAAATCCTATACGTTTTACATAACTTGTATTATTAAATTCAGGTTCTGGCTTTACTCCTGTTTCTGGATTGCCGGAATAATAGCAACTCAGCCCACGCACTAAGTCGCCACCTCGTTTATAACAGTCAACCAGTATTTTTTCTGATACCTTAAGATTTTCGCATGGATCAAACATTTTCTCTGCTGTTGTACCAAACTTTGCAAAATTGGTACTCGTTATTTGCATAAGTCCTACAGAGTAACGATGATTCCGTAATTCAATGTTTTTAACGATCTTAAGTGCTGCCTCCTTTGATTCAGGAAAGTAAGATACTACGCCTTTATCACCAGGTTTGCGTTTAACCTTTGGTATTATTTCCGCAATCGCATATGGGTTAAAACCTGATTCAACCCTGGCGACTTCGTGCGTTGTGTCAGGATGAACGCTGGCAGCGCATTGCATGGCAAGCGCAAGAAAAGTAGAAGTAGATAACATAAATATTCCACATTCAGAACACCGGGGCGCTATCACTCGTCAGGAATATCAGCCCCATGAATAAGCTCTTTCATCGCCTGAGATTTGTATTTTTTAATAAGATACTGAACAAAACCAGAATCAGAGATACGCCTCCCCCTCTTGAAACTTATTTCAATTGCAATTTTTTCAACTTCAACACGAACTTCTGTAGGAAGGTAGAGTACATTGCGTTGCGGTTTCCGCTTTCCTTTTATAGCTGTCATTTTTTAACCTGTCGTATTTTCTGTTACACACATAGTCGGCAAAGACTTGTCCACGCTTTGAAGCGTCTGCAAGGAGAAGTATTTTTGCCAGACAGGAGTTATTCATCAGGCTTAAATTCATCGAAAAAATCTTCTCCTGCTCTTTTACTTCATTTATGACACTCAGAGGAACTTCAGCAGGATATTCACCAAAACTGACCAGTCCATAAACATTTTTCATCCGGGTAAAGCAGGATGGATGTACAACCTCAAAATCCAGAAGAACGAATACATAACCGGGAAACATTGGCATGATTTGTCCCCTGTATGCACTACAGTCACGCCTCTTATAGAAAGTGCGTATAACTGGATTGTAGTAAGCGATACCGCTCCGGGATAACTGCAACAGAACCGACTGATGAAAATGCGGAGAACACTGAAGCAGGTAAAACTGTTTCTGTCCTTTCATACTCAATCCCCGATATACAGATGTGACAAAACACAAGCCAACCGTGGTTGCTTGTGAGAAATCACGCCCCTATGAAGAGAGACTTTTTACTATTGCGCGAAGTTTATACTACAAGTAGCTTATGCTAAGTTCAACACATAAAACAGATCTTTCGATCTTGATAAATCAATTTTACTTTTATTTATTCTACATAAACAACAAAACACAGAATATTCATCTTTTGCAGATCTGTTTTTTAGATCGATAGATCGAATGATAGCTAAAACGCAGAATTTCGATCTGTTTTTAAGGTGAAAAGATGAGCAAGCGAACTAAAATAAATATTTTTCTCGCATAATCAATACATTAAATCTTATAAGCCCCAAAATTTAATCCCTGTTTTCAGCTTCTGTTCTGACTGTAACGTGGATGCTTTCTGCTGCGTAAACTGCGCCATTCGCTGTTGTTGCTTCAGCAGCATATCAGGGCTGTTCAGTACCAGCTCTTTGCTGGCTGAAGGTGTTCTGTCTACGCCCTTAACCCCCAGATTTTCTAACTGCCACTCATTTCTGTGAACCGTTTTCCAGCCATGCTGAACACCATTTTTATCGAGCGCCGGGATTTTTACTTCTTTCTGACCAAGTTTCTTCAGTCTGACAAGATCACCTGCTTTAACGCTTTCCCGCGAACATAAGTCCCCAAAATCAGCCCCCCAGTATGTTTTCTCAACCCCCTTGTTAAGAGTCTTTAGCTTTATAAAATGTTGCTTAGACTTTGTTTTATCGTTCTGATAATGGTCATAGCCAATATCAACAACCTCATAAACACCTTTCTGTCTTTTTGGTGCTGTATTATGTGCATCTTTAACAGACTGATTAAGTCCATGCTGTTGCTTATGGGTCGCTTTAACGTCATAACCTTTTAACTTCAATTCTTCACAAAAACCTGTACGAATTTCCCGTAAATCTTTTTTCCTGATATCAGCGCGTTTACCGTCATTATCTCGGATACGAAAAACAACATGAACGTGAGGATGTTCTTTCTTATCACAGTGGTATCCAAGAACAAAACGGTGATTAGGATATTTTTTCTGCATCGTTTTCCTGACAGACTCCAGCAAATCTTCAGGCTTTACTTTCGCTGAAACTGGAGGCGAGAAGACAATATTCTGTGTGATTTTTTTATTTTCTTTACCTTTATCATTCATCACATGCTGAGGATCATTAGCACGATCTATCATATGCTCTTTAGCTTCCAGAATTTCGTCACCCGTCCATACCCGACCGCTTTCACTCATCACTGGTAGCTCTGACTCACGGCTCATATAATCAATACTGTTCCGAATCCCCTGACGAGTAATAGCACCTCCAGATATTTTGACAACAACCTCCTTACTGGCACCCTTGCGGTTGATACGTTCCTGAACATTGCGGCTATAGTTCTTTCCACCATTTTTGACTTTGTGAGCGAAAGCTGACTTACGACCATTTTCTGATGACTTTCGTTTAACACGATATTCTTTATCAACGTAAACGCCCATAATCACATCTCCACTTTATTTGAAACAGTTCTCCCTTTACATAACATAATGTAATTCTCAAACTGATTCTTAAGATTAAAAATTTCTGTTGTAAGACGCTCCGCATCCTGATAGAAACCATCTTTATCAAGAACCCTGGTCTGATCATTAACAATGATATAATGGAAATTACGACCGATCTTATCAATTGAATTACGGCAACGATTCATCATCAGCAGTTCCTGGTCAAAGAAATCCAGTTCATTTTCAAGTGTCGTCTGTATGCGGTAACGACATTCTCGTGATAACGTCCATCCGTGACGATTAGCAGCTCTTTCAATATCAGCCCTTTGTTTACCTGTTAAGTACATCGTTGTTTTGATAAAATCATTATTATCAAAAAACGTATTTATATCCTTACTGACAGCTTTACTTTTTAATAAAGCATTTGCTAAAAGTTTCATGCCTTTAGCTACTGTTAAAGCTGGTTCATCCGGATAAAGAGTTTTAAGGCAATCCAGCAAATCATCATGCTGATTTTCATCAATTCTGAATTGAACTTTTTTCATAAAATTCTCCAACAAGAACCGACTGTAGGTCACCGGGCAAATGTTGCGGAATGGCGTCAGAGACGTCATTTTGCGGCGTTTGCCCTATCCTGCATCGCATCGCAGTGAATCTGGCGCCGCTCATAAATTGTGCTTGAGCATCAACAAAAATGCAAAAAGGCTGATGTTGTCATGGCTCGAGTAGGCAGCCTGGCGGCTGCGGCTTGTCATGGCCTGTAATTACCGTTATAAAAACAGACAATATCATTGTCTTTCAGGTGGTTATATAGCCCGTTCAGCTAAACCTCGCAAACAAAAATCCAGCAGACAATCTTCCCGCTCAGCCCCCCCCTGTTGCGATGGCGGGTGGTCCCCTGCGCCGGAGGAACAGATAATGAAGCCGGGCTGTTTTTTCCCGACTTCGCCAGCGCTGCCGATTACTGTATGGAGAAAGATATTCCATACCTGTTTGAAGAAGATGCCACCGGCAATTATGAAACAACTGTATGGATAGTTGGTGAGCCCGACGGTAATGTCACCATGCTCCCCATGTCCTGGAAAAATTTTCTGTCCGTGTGCACGATACATCCCTTTATCTGTCCGCAGTGCGGCACCTCACATCCTCCCCCTGCGTAATTCATGCTTCCCCGTTTTGCCGATATTTTCCAGCAGGGAAACCGCTGGCTTAACTGGCTGGAGAAGCAGCCGGAAGATTCAGTGCGTCCGGTGGTGATTGAGTCAGTGACTAAAATCATGGCCTGCGGGACCACGCTGATGGGTTACACACAGTGGTGCTGTTCATCACCGGACTGTTGCCACACAAAAAAGGTCTGCTTCCGGTGTAAAAGCCGCTCCTGCCCGCACTGCGGAGTGAAGGCTGGCGCACAGTGGATACAGTATCTGCTGAGTCTGGTCCCCGATTGCCCGTGGCAGCATATTGTGTTCACACTTCCCTGCCAGTTCTGGTCCCTGGTGTTCCACAACCGGTGGTTACTGGCAGAGATGAGCCGTATTGCAGCGGATGTGATACTGGAAATCTGCCGCCAGGCGGATGTGGAACCGGGGGTATTCACGGTAATCCACACATGGGGCCGTGACCAGCA
>NZ_PTSB01000036.1:0-37423 GCF_002965125.1 Escherichia sp. MOD1-EC6162 | reverse complement strand
ATTTAGCAGTAAGCCGGTCATAAAACTGGTGGTTGTAAAAGAATTCGGTGGAGCGGTAGTTCAGTCGGTTAGAATACCTGCCTGTCACGCAGGGGGTCGCGGGTTCGAGTCCCGTCCGTTCCGCCACTTATTAAGAAGCCTCGAGTTAACGCTCGAGGTTTTTTTTCGTCTGCAATTTCATTATTGCCAGAATCGCAAAAATCCTCTGCATTTTACGCTCTTTTTCCGCAACAATCTGAAGTCCATAATCATCTCAGTTAACGAACATATCATTAAAAGAGGCATATTATGGCTATCCCTGCATTTGGTTTAGGTACTTTCCGTCTGAAGGATGACGTTGTTATTGTATCAGTAAAAACCGCGCTGGAACTTGGCTATCGCGCAATTGATACCGCACAAATCTATGATAACGAAGCTGCTGTAGGTCAGGCGATTGCAGAAAGCGGCATACCACGTAATGAACTCTATATCACCACTAAAATCTGGATTGAAAATCTCAGCAAAGACAAACTGATCCCGAGTTTGAAGGATAGTCTGCAAAAATTACGTACCGATTATGTCGATCTGACACTGATCCATTGGCCGTCACCAAATGATGCGGTATCAGTAGAAGAGTTTATGCAGGCGCTGCTGGAAGCGAAAAAACAAGGACTGACGCGTGAGATCGGTATTTCCAACTTCACTATCCCGTTGATGGAAAAAGCGATTACTGCTGTTGGCGCTGGAAACATCGCCACCAACCAGATTGAGCTCTCTCCTTATCTGCAAAACCATAAAGTGGTCGATTGGGCTAAACAGCACGACATTCATATTACCTCCTACATGACGCTGGCTTATGGGAAGGCATTGAAAGATGAGGTTATTGCTCGTATCGCCGCGAAATACAATGCGACTCCGGCACAAGTGATTCTGGCATGGGCGATGGGGGAAGGTTACTCGGTTATTCCTTCTTCTACTAAACGCGAAAATCTGGAGAGTAACCTGCAGGCAGTAAATTTACAGCTTGATGCCGAAGACAAAAAAGCGATCGCCACGCTGGATTGCAACGACCGCCTCGTAAGTCCGGAAGGTCTGGCTCCTGAATGGGATTAAACTTCTCTGACAGCTCCTCCGGGAGCTGTTTTTATATGCTCACTAAGGAAATCGATAAAGGCTCGTATACGGGTGCTCACTGCACGGTCGCTGTAATAAACGGCGCTGAAAGGCATTTCCACTGGCAGTACTCTATCTGCCATTAACTCTACCAGTTCACCACGTGCAATTTCTTTGTCGATCATATAGTCAGATAAACACGCGATCCCGTTGCCACTCAGGCAAAGTTGTTTCAGCGTTTCCCCGCTATTGGATGACAAACCGTACTTCACCTCATGTAATTGCCCATCGCTACAGGCTATCGGCCAGGTATTGAGGGAGGCTGGTTCAGTGAATCCCAGGCAAACATGCTGCTTTAAATCGTCGATAGTTTCTGGCTTCCCGTGGCGGGCAATATAATCGGGGGAGGCGATAATTTTTCGATAGCTGTTAAACAACGGTCTGGCTCGGAGGCTGGAATCCGTTAATGCGCCGGCGCGAATCGCAACATCCACTTTTCTTTCGATCAAATTAATAATGGTTTCGGAGGAGACTAGCGATAAAGTAACTTCCGGATAGCGTTCACGAAATGGTTTAATCAACGGCATCAGAAAGTGCAATATCACGGGGGTCGCGGCATCGATTCGTAACAGTCCGCGTGGCGTATTACGTGTCTCCATGATTTCTGATTCTGCTGCGGCCATTTCCTGCAAAATCGACTGCACACGCCGAAAATAACGTTCCCCTTCCTCCGTCAGGCTAAGTTGCCGCGTGGTGCGATTAAGCAGGCTAACGCCAAGTTTCATCTCCAGCTTTTTCACCGCCCGGCTTACCGCAGAGTTCGCTTGTCCTAATTGTTCTGCCGCCCGGCTAAAACTTCCGCTTTCGACTACCGAAACAAAAATGGCGAGTTCTTCCGACGTGGCTTTCATTTTTGCTCCTGTTGCAAAATATAAAAGAGATTTTGAATTTATTTGTTATTAAACCATTCGGACAGGTGATAAGTCATCCGATTTAATGATCATCAATGATGAGCCAAATTCTGTCCGATGTAAGCACTTGCTTACATAACAATATACAATTGCTCGTTGAAAGAGTGAGCTAAAATCCCTATAACAGTAGAACCCTCCCGAGTGCGGAAGGGTTGACGTAATAGAGGTTTCAAAGTCAAAAGTGCGAAAAAACACCTATGCCATGCGCTATGTTGCCGGACAACCTGCGGAAAGGATCTTACCGCCAGGGTCTTTTGCGAGCATCGGCCAGGCATTACCCCCCGGAGAGCCGTTAAGTACCGAAGAGCGTATTCGGATCCTGGTGTGGAACATTTACAAACAGCAACGTGCTGAATGGTTGTCGGTACTGAAAAATTACGGCAAAGATGCGCATCTGGTGTTATTGCAGGAAGCGCAAACAACACCAGAGTTAGTGCAGTTTGCGACCGCTAACTATCTCGCCGCTGATCAGGTGCCTGCTTTCGTACTGCCACAACATCCTTCCGGTGTTATGACGCTTTCGGCGGCGCATCCTGTTTATTGCTGCCCGTTACGCGAACGAGAACCTATTTTGCGTCTGGCAAAGTCGGCGCTGGTGACGGTCTACCCATTGCCAGATACGCGTTTATTGATGGTGGTGAATATTCATGCCGTTAACTTCAGCCTGGGCGTGGATGTCTATAGTAAGCAGTTACTTCCTATTGGCGATCAGATAGCCCACCACAGCGGCCCGGTCATTATGGCGGGAGATTTCAATGCCTGGAGCCGTAGAAGGATGAATGCCTTATACCGCTTTGCGCGGGAAATGTCGCTGCGTCAGGTGCGTTTTACTGATGATCAACGCCGTCGGGCGTTTGGTCGTCCGCTCGATTTTGTTTTCTACCGTGGGCTGAATGTTAGTGAAGCTTCCGTACTGGTTACGCGCGCTTCCGATCACAATCCGCTACTCGTTGAATTCGGTCCCGGCAAGCCTGATAAATAAGGTATGTCAGGTCTGCCACAGGGCAGACCAATGTTTGGCGCTGCCCTTTAATACTCAAACAACTAAAGGACAGCGCAATGACAACACAATCCCACCATGACCATGTAGAAAAGCAGTTTAGCTCGCAGGCCAGTGAGTATTTAACCAGTACCGTGCATGCATCCGGGCGAGACTTGCAGCGTCTGGCTGCGCGTCTGGCCGGATATCCTGAAGCTTGCGTGCTTGATATGGGCTGTGGAGCAGGACATGCCAGCTTTGTCGCGGCGCAAAATGTGCAGGCGGTGGTGGCGTATGATTTATCTTCACAAATGCTGGATGTTGTTACACAAGCGGCCAATGCACGGCAACTGACAAATATCACTACTCGCAAGGGATATGCTGAATGCCTGCCATTTGCCGATCGCTCTTTTGATATTGTTATCAGTCGTTATTCTGCCCATCACTGGCATGATGTCGGTGCGGCACTGCGTGAAGTGAATCGGGTACTGAAGCCCGGTGGTCTGTTGATTGTGATGGATGTGATGTCACCGGGTCATTCGGTGCGCGATATTTGGTTACAGACGGTAGAAGCGTTACGTGATACTTCTCACGTGCGCAACTACTCCAGTGGCGAATGGTTGGCGTTAGTCAATGAAGCCAGTCTGGTTGTTGATAACTTGATCACCGATAAATTGCCGCTGGAATTTTCTTCGTGGGTCGCGAGAATGCGCACGCCAGAAGTATTAGCAGACGCTATTCGTGTTTACCAACAGAGCGCATCTACAGAGGTGAAAACGTATTTTGCCTTGCAGAATGATGGCTCTTTCACCAGTGATACTATTATGATTGAAGCTCATAAAGCGGCATAAATAAAAAAGGCACCGGGGGAATCGGTGCCTTTCTGTTATCTGGTTTGTCAGGAATCTGGCATGTTGTTGTTTTTTACAAACAACGTCAGCTTATCGCCTGGTTGCAGATTCGCAGTGTCGCTGTTCCAGCGCATCACATCTTTGATGTTCACGCCGTGACGCTTAGCAATGCTTGAAAGCGAATCGCCTTTGCGCACACGATACGTAATGCTATCGCTGTTGTTTGCCAGCCGCTGTGCGCTATTACCCGCGCCAATCGTCAGACTTTGGCCGGGTTTCAGCTTAGAACCGCGCAGATTGTTCCACTGCTGCAAATTCTTTGTGCTTACGCCGAGACGTGAAGCGATGCTTGAAAGCGTGTCGCCAGAGCGTACGGTGTAAACACGGCTGTTAAGTGGCGTATTGTCGGCAACCAGAGTTGATTGTACGGCAGCAATTTCGCCTGAAGCCAGAGATTCACGCAGTTGATCTGCATGTTTCTTTGGCACCATCACGTATTGCGGACCACTTGCGCCCAGCGTGGAACCTTTTACGCCAGCGTTGAATGTCTTCAGCTTGCTGACAGAAATTCCCGCCATATCTGCAACCTTCGCCATTTCAACTGGGCTACTCAGGTGTACACGCGCCAGAGCACGGCTTTCATCGGTCGTCGGCAGACGTACGCCATAACGCTTGCTATTCTTGAGAATATCACTCAATGCCAGCATTTTAGGCACGTACTGCTTCGTTTCCTGTGGCAACGGTAACGACCAGAAGTCCGTGGATTTACCACGCGCTTTGTTCGTTTTAATTGCCTTCATGACTCGACCTTCGCCGCTGTTATAAGCCGCTACGGTCAGAAGCCAGTCGCCGTCAAACATTTTGTTCAGACGCTGCATCATGTTCAGCGCAGCCGTTGTTGAAGCAACAACATCGCGACGCGCATCATAATTGCGGGTCTGTTTCAAACCATAATTGCGCCCCGTGCTCGGAATGATCTGCCAGATGCCTGCGGCATTGGCGCCAGACGTTGCGTGAGGATCAAAAGCGCTCTCCACTATGGGTAGTAGTACCAGTTCCATAGGCATGTTACGTTTTTTAACTTGCCCGGCAATCCAGTACATATACGGCTCTGCCCGTAAAGTTACATCGTGGAGATAGCTCTTATTGCGTAAATATTTCTGTTTCTGTTCGCGAATCCGGTCATTTTCCGGAATTCCCATCTTTAGCTCGTCGCCTATGAAAGCCCACAAGTCACCATCTGGCGCGATAGACGTCCCATCGTCCATCCATCGTGCCTGACTTGTAAACTTTGCTGCTTCCCCTTGACCAGCTGCAGAAAGGCTCTGTGCGTGCTGTTGAACGTTACCGGTACTCTGGCAACCTACGAGCAGGACAGAGGCGAGTAATATCGCTTTTGCCTTCATGTGTGTGTCAATAGTTGCTTAAAAGACGACCGATCATAACGGCGAACGAAGCCAATGACAAGAAAGTTTTATCAGAACCTATCTTTCTTTGACCTTAACCATGCAAAACGCTCTTCAGGTTGTTGCAATAATGTTTCTTTATTAATTACATTAATTAAATCAATATCTTCTGTTCTCAAAAAAACATTAATTTGTCGCTCATTTTTCAGAATTACGGGGAGTGTTATTTGATTTTTTGCCCGTAACTCCTTAACTTTACGATAATAATCATTTATGGACAAATCGTGCGGAAGAATACTCAAGGCAAACTTCATATTTGATAAAGTATATTCATGAGCACAACACACCAATGTATCATCAGGAAGTTCACTTAGTTTTTTAAGTGATTGATACATCTGTGGTGGAGTACCTTCAAATATCCTCCCGCATCCTCCAGAAAACAAAGTATCGCCGCAAAATAGATAAGGATTGCTGAAGTAACAGATATGTCCTAAAGTGTGACCTGGTGTAGCAATTACACTAAATTCATGCCCTAAAACGAAGGCAGTATCGCCATCTTTGACTACCTGCGTTGTTCCCTTATCTTGTGTCTCTTCGGGTCCATACACCACAATTTGCGGATACTTTTCTACCAGTTCTTTTACACCGCCAACGTGATCGTGGTGATGGTGAGTGAGGAAAATCGCTACTGGTTGCCAGTTGTTATCTGAAATCGCCTTTAATACAGGTTCTGCCTCTCCCGGATCGACAATCAGGCAACGACCTGCTTCATCAGATAAAACCCAGATGTAATTGTCATCAAAGGCGGAAATACTGTTAAGATTCATAGATTACCTCTCAGTGCGAAACGGAAGGTTGTGATGAAACCGGCAAGGAACCCTCAAACTGTCGTGGCTCCTGATTGCTGGGGCGATTTGCCCTGGGGAGAGCTTTATCGCAAGGCGCTGGAGCGTCAGCTCAACCCATGGTTCGCTAAAATGTATGGTTTTCATCTGCTTAAGATTGGCAATTTAAGCGCAGAAATCAATTGCGAAGCGTGCGCGGTTTCTCATCAAGTGAATGTTTCTGCACAAGGAACGCCCGTACAAGTGCAGGCGGATCCGCTTCATCTTCCTTTTGCCGATAAATCCGTCGATGTTTGTCTACTGGCGCATACGTTGCCGTGGTGCACTGACCCGCATCGTTTATTACGCGAAGCCGATAGGGTATTGATTGATGATGGTTGGCTGGTTATTACTGGCTTCAATCCCATCAGTTTAATGGGATTACGTAAACTTGTGCCGGTATTGCGAAAAACATCGCCCTATAATAGCCGGATGTTTACCCTGATGCGGCAACTGGACTGGCTTTCTTTGTTGAATTTTGAAGTAGTGCATGCCAGCCGTTTCCATGTTCTCCCGTGGAACAAATATGGTGGAAAACTATTGAGCACGCATATTCCTGCGCTTGGTTGCTTACAACTTATTGTTGCCCGGAAACGGACTATTCCTCTAACGCTCAACCCGATGAAACAGAGCAAAAACAAACCGCGAATTCGCCAGGCGGTTGGTGCCACCCGGCAATTTCGTAAGCCGCAGGCTTAAACTTCGGCTTGATAGCCCGTATCTTCCAGCGTGGGATTCATCGCTGCTGCGCGAGCCAGTTCATCGCAACGTTCGTTTTCCGGATGCCCGGCATGGCCTTTAACCCATTCCCATTTGATTTGATGCTGACCCAACGCGGCATCGAGACGTTGCCAGAGATCGACATTTTTTACCGGTTTTTTGTCTGCGGTTTTCCAGCCCCGTTTTTTCCAGTTATGGATCCACTGGGTGATCCCCTGGCGGACATACTGGCTGTCGGTACTCAAAATGACTTCGCAATGTTCTTTTAACGCTTCCAGCGCGACAATAGCAGCCATCAACTCCATACGGTTGTTGGTGGTGCGGGTGTAGCCTGCGCTAAAGGTTTTTTCGCGTCCGCGATAGCGTAAAATAGCGCCATAACCACCCGGCCCGGGATTACCCAGACACGAACCATCGGTGAAAATTTCTACCTGTTTAAGCATCTCTGGTAGACTTCCTGTAATTGAATCGAACTGTAAAAAGACAAGTCTGACATAAATGACCGCTATGAGCACTGCAATTACACGCCAGATCGTTCTCGATACCGAAACCACCGGTATGAACCAGATTGGCGCGCACTATGAAGGCCACAAGATTATTGAGATTGGTGCCGTTGAAGTGGTGAACCGTCGTCTGACGGGCAATAACTTCCACGTTTATCTGAAGCCCGATCGGCTGGTAGACCCGGAAGCCTTTGGCGTACACGGTATTGCCGATGAATTTTTGCTTGATAAGCCCACGTTTGCCGACGTAGCTGATGAGTTTATGGACTATATCCGCGGCGCGGAGCTGGTGATCCATAACGCAGCGTTCGATATCGGCTTTATGGACTACGAGTTTTCGCTGCTCAAGCGCGATATTCCAAAGACCAATACCTTCTGTAAGGTAACCGATAGCCTTGCGGTAGCGAGGAAAATGTTTCCTGGCAAGCGCAACAGCCTCGATGCGTTATGCGCTCGCTATGAAATAGATAACAGTAAGCGTACGCTGCACGGGGCATTACTCGATGCTCAGATCCTGGCGGAAGTTTATCTGGCGATGACCGGTGGTCAAACGTCGATGGCTTTTGCGATGGAAGGAGAGACACAGCAGCAACAAGGCGAAGCGACAATTCAGCGTATTGTGCGCCAGGCAAGTAAGTTACGCGTTGTTTTTGCGACAGATGAAGAGCTTGCAGCGCATGAAGCCCGTCTTGATCTGGTGCAGAAGAAGGGCGGAAGCTGCCTCTGGCGGGCATAATTATCCGTTGAAGGCGCTAAAAATAGCACGTTGGGCGATTTTTGCAGCAAACGATTCAAAAGATGAGAAAAACCGTTGACGAAGAACGAGGCAGTCCGTAATATTCGCCTCGTTCCCAACGGAACACAACGCGGAGCGGTAGTTCAGTCGGTTAGAATACCTGCCTGTCACGCAGGGGGTCGCGGGTTCGAGTCCCGTCCGTTCCGCCAGTATTCAGAAAACCCGAATCAGTAATGATTCGGACTTTCGTCGTTTTGGACGCTGAGGGAATTTGTTGCCCCAGAATTAAAACGGATATGATTTAAAAAATGGCCACATAATATAATGGCCAGCCGTTATACATTCCGTCCATTTCTGTTATTCCAGCGCATCCCATTTCTCCAGCAGTTCTGCTGGAATTTCATTTATTACCTCCGAGAAGCGTTTTCCAATCAGCCGTTCCGCCTGGCGCAGCAAGGGAATAGTCGGGCTGCTCGGTTCGCTGTGCTCAAACCATCGACGTATAACTCGTAAACGTTCCAGCGCGTCGTTCCGGTCACGGATCTGCCGGGGTTCTGCGCCGGGCAGCGGAGATATTCCCACCGCAGTATGTACCGGTGGCACAACGTGCTCTGCCTGTATCTGTTCAGTATGATCGATGGCGGCGTTCTCCGGCTGTTCAGCCTGCGGTTGCGGCGGGATCTCCGGTGTGGTGCTCTGCACCGCTCTTGGCAATAGGGCCAGCAATTGTGTAAGACGCGAAAAGTCCGGGGCATGATCATTCAGCGTTGCACGCGCATGACATTGCAGGCGCTCTGTGGTTTCCGAGGCCTGGCGAAAGGCATCCAGCGGCAGTGCGCCTTGAGCTTCCAGGTCGGCCAGTTGCTGGCGTACTGATTCTGGTGCCAGCGCATCCGTCGGGCGTGATGCAGACAGCGAACGCTCCACATCCCGTACCTGAAGGCGCATAGCAGCATTGTTTGACAGCATAATGCCACGAATATCCGCCATTACTCCTTCGTGGTCCAGCAGCGCCGACAGCGCGTTACTGCGTGCTACTGTAGCATCTTCGGCGGTGATATCTTCAGTCGCGAGCAGTTGTGGATGGATGGTGTCCGGGTACGTGGCGCACAGCATTTCCAGTAAGGTAAATGCCTCCGCCAGCCCTCTGGCACCGGCCTGCTGGATACGGCAGCGTAGCAGGACAACCAGAATACGGATATCTTTACTGCGCGTCAGCAGGCGGCGGGCATCCCGCTCAAGCTCCGCCCAGTTAATGGTTTCCGGCGTACTGACAAAATCGCCGTATTGCGCTTCTTCACGCGGCGTTGCGCGGGTGAACAGCAGCAGGTATTCAGGATCGTACTCCAGATCCGGGCCACATGGGCATTCAGCCGAAACAGGGTCAGCCAGAGATGTTTCCATTAAATTATCCTCAGTACGCCAGATAGTGTTCAGGTTCGAAAATCATGCCCGTCACCGGGTTATCATGCATGGCCTTTCCAGCCCAGGCAGTCCAGCCAAGCTGGTATGGGCCGCCTGTAACAACCGGAGGTGCAGTGTGTGGTTTAAGCTGTAGCTCAATTTCCCAGCAGTATTCAAAACCGGTGAAGGCGCGAACCAGTTCCGTCAGCACCGGCAAATTATTGCCGCCAGGCAGAAAACGTTGGTAATCCTCTAGTGTCAGCGGACCAATGACCAGCCGAAACTTATACTGCATGTCCGGTACGGCCTGTCCTATGAGTGCGCCGTTGCCAATAACGGAAGAGGGGGCAGGAATGCCCAGTCGGGTGATCTCGTCATTTGCTACGGCTATCCAGTGCAAAACGTACTCCTGTACCCGGAATGGCACGCCGAAATAGTGCGCCAGCGTGGCTGCCAGTCCGTCCGGATTGCGGGATTCACGCACCAGATGAGCCGATGCCGCAAGGCGAACGTGATCCGGCAACGGGCTGTCGGCGCATTCCCGCAAATCCTGTCCGCTGAGACTGGCGATATAAAAGGCAAAGCGGTCATGTTGCGGATTATCCAGACCGCCCCCGGCGGACTGAGCGCTGCGCCATGCCTGGTAAAATTGCGTCAGCCAGCGGTGATGAAAAAGATCGGAAAAACGAGTTAGTGTCGGATCGCGGCGGCTTTCGGTCCGGTTATGTGCCAGTTCTGTGTAGTGCAGCGGTAGCGGGCCGTTCGGCCCCCACAGCCCGAGGCTGTAAAGGCTGATGTTCAGTCGTCCTTCCTGCCAGCTCACACTGGCGATTTCCCTTGGTGCAAAGGTCAGCGCAGGTGTTTGTCCCAGGCGAAATTTTTCCATCCTCGGTTGCCATGTGCCGCCAGCCGGGATGGTGCACAACTGCACATCAACGCGACGCATCAGGTTCAGAAAACCGTAACGCCAGGGAGTTTCCTGCGCCTGCGTGAAATTGCCGCTCATATGCTTCCCCGCTGTCCAGCCCTGACCGGCCAGGTCATAATTCTGCCGCGCTGCATGCTGTGTAGCGTCATTTGCGAGAAGGTGTTAATGGAAACATGACGGGCGATATAATGCTCCAGCACCAGACCGAACAGATATGGACTGATACCCGAGAAGCCTTCTTCATCCACGGTCAGTTCACAACTGACGCCTCGACCATAGACCAGCAAACCGGAACCTGGCAGACGACGTGTGACCGGTGTCGTTTTGCAGCCAACCAGACTACGCACCTGACGCGACAGCGGACTGTCATGCGCCGGAATAAACAGGCTCAGCAGATCGCGCAACGCCTGGCCGCCGGTGCGGTGATCCAGATCGGCCAGTGGCAGATAATTAAAAGATAACTGGCGGATCAACCGCCAGGCCATTTCACGTTCAGCCAGCGGGGGCTGCGGCGGTCGCGGTGGACGGATAAGCCCGACGCCCGCCACCGGGATTGCCGCATCCACGGTCAGGTCGTTCCGGCCATTGCGTGTAATAAGACAGGGGAGATCGCGGTTGGTTATCATGGCCGTGATGGTGATATGGCGCAGATTTTCCGGGTACGGCGCTTCATACTGATCAACCAGTGACAGGAACACTTCCGAACCCGTATAGGGGGTTCGGGTGCCGTAACGGCGGGCGTTTTCTGATAAGCGGCGCGGTTCCCGGCGCAGGGAAAAATAACGCCCGTGGTTGCCTTCATCGTTATTGCGCGTGTGGTAGAGCGGGCGAAAGGCTATCTTCCGTGTGGTGTCAGTTTCCAGCCCTTCCACTTCCTGAACCGAGAACACCTCATAATCCAGTGGATGGGTTCTGTCTACTACCAGATGCTGCTCCGTCGTGCTGTGCGTGACGTCGATCCGGGCGGTGACTCGGGGGAACAGGTTGACAACCGGGGTACAGAATAGACTGAGCTGTGTGGCATCCGTCTGGTGGGTAAGCCAGTCCGGCGGCAGGCGGTTCAGCAAAATGACGATTTCCGCCACGCCGCCGTGAATTTTCTGTAGCCCGGCAGACAGTCCCGTTGGTGTGAAAAAATAAAATCGCTCCGGGCAGGCGAAATATTCATGCAACAGGTTATGGCCGTGGAATACGTTCCACGCCAGCGGCAGTAGTCCCTGATCCGGCTCCAGACCCTCATACATGACGGGCTGTTTCAGGTTCACATCCAACATGCCGTCAAAATGGCCCGGAACGCCAACCAGTGTGGCGATAGCGCTGGTATGCAGCAGTTCGAACAGGTGTGAGGCCGTGCGTTCCTCGCCGCAGAGATAAAGCGGCAGCCTGTCCAGCCCGGCAAGCTGGCTGAAAGTCAGTTCACCGAAGGTGCGCAAGGTAATACGCAGCGCGCCAGCAACGTGAATGTTAGCAGGCAGGTAGCGGTGCAGGGCGGGCATATCTGGCGGTGCGGCGGTCAGACGTGCTTCTTCGATGGCGAGTGGCCACAGTGTCACATCCTGGCTGCTGCGAAACTGACAGGCGGTGCTTTCACCTTCCGGGATGGCGGAAAAAAAGGCAGTGCTGCGCGGTACGGTGAACCCCTTTGCCAGATCACCTTCTTCCGGGTCGGGATGGAGTTGCGCCACACTCATTGAGGGCGTGGGGGTAACGTAATTAGGGCTGACGACCTCCAACAGACGCTGGGTGAATCGGGGGAATTCAGCATCAATTTTAAGCTGCGTGCGGGCGGTCAGGAAGCTGAAGGCCTCAACCATCCTTTCTACATACGGATCGGCAATATCCGTTCCATGCATACCCAGCCGGGCGGCGACTTTAGGATGACGGGCGGCAAATTCGGCTCCCGTTTCCCGCAGATAGCTCAGTTCGCGGTTGTAGTATTCCAGTAGCCGTGGATCCATCGGTCACCTTCTGTATTAAAAAAATGTAATGTGGCTCTGTTCCATATCCAGCACGCTGCGTACCCGAAATGCTGTAGGGTACGGCTGCGTGAGGATTTCGCCGCGAATTTCAAACTGTAATGTGTTATGACCGCTCTGGCGGCGCTCATCCTGGAGCGGGATGATTTGCAGAGTGGATGCTTTCAGGCGGGGTTCAAACCGAATGATGGTACGTAAAATGGCCCTGCGGATATCGTCCCATTTGTGTTCATACAGAAAGCTGCCAGCCAGCGGCGGCAGACCGTAGTTCAGTACGGAAGCCGCAGCCTGCGGGTAACGCGCGGCATCAATATTATCTTCATGACTGACCGTGTTGAGCAAAAATGACAAATCCCTACGGATGATCTCCCTGAGCTGTACCGGACTGACGCTGATATCGTGGTCGCGCTTCTGCTGTGGAGCATCGTCACACAGTCGATCAAACAATGTAGGCATCAGGTGGTTGCTATGGCGCAGGCGAAAGTCGCTCATGCGTCACTACCTTCGGGCGCATTAAAGGTACAGGCGGTCATATCCAGCAGGCTGATATCGCCGTGACTGGTGAGCCACATTTTTTGTCCCAGTGCCGTAACCAGGGTATCTCCTGGCCCGTCCTGCCAGACGGTTTCCCGGCAAAGGCGTAAGGTGTCAGAAGCACTTTCAGAACCGCTGTAGCGGGAAAACAGCCAGGCGCTGTGCGTGTCACCGTTATGCAGGGTGATGTTGACGGGTTTCCAGAGCAAATCGGTCAGATGCACGGGCCGTGGCGATTTCAGCGAACGAATTTGTGAAAATGGCAGCCAGATATATACACCGCCCGCGATCAGTTCGAGTACCGGGCCGGTACGGGAATCACTGTCACTAATCCAGTCAAATTTACCGCCATTCCACTGCCCGGTAGTGTCTGTGATGGCCTCAAGTGCGCGGTTGCGGTGGACATCAGCTTCCTGCGCTTCACCACGGGTGTTACCGGTGAGGGCGGCCAGCAAATTCTCCATCCACGCGGGCGGGGAGAGAATAAAACCGGGACGCTGTTCCCCCTGAAAGCAGGTGTGGCGGTATATCTCACAGCGGATCAGCTCCCCAAATATCTGAGCCTCTCGGGTATAATTAGCGTCTATTCGGGCGCAAAGCTGAATTTGTTGTAGCGCCCGCGACCAACAGCCTGTCACGCACAATAACTGAAACAGATTGTGCCGATGTGAAGCCAACGTCGGCTGCTTCTTTACCTGTTGCTCCGCTATCTGAATTCCTTCCGCTACAGAATAATCCCGCAACAGCGCCGACAACATCGCCGGTAGCACGTTATTATTTGTCATGATAAATATCTCCGTGTTGTACCGGGGTGACCCGGTAATGACTGTCAATGCCGATGATGCGGTGCTCACGTTGTGTCAGGTCGGGTAGAATGGCGTTATGTATCGTTTCCTGTGCATATTCCGGGGAAAGCAGATGCAGGATATCGGGGAGAATCGTTTCGACAGGCCAGGTGGTTTCTTCTTCGCCGGTGGTATCCAGCACATCGAGAATCGCGTCAATACTTAGCCCACCAGTGACTATATCCTGCAATGTATCAGTTTCAGAGGTCAGGCTGCATAAGGAGGTCAGATCCTGTGTGACTGCCTCTTCGTACAGGGGAAAAGGATTAACATGGTGATGAATATCCTGTTCGGGGGACGACAACGCCTGGCGGTATTCTTGATAAAGAAGGGGGAGTGGGTTATCTGTTTCTGGGGCAACTTCTGTGGTGACTGCGCCGTGGATCGGAATGATATCGAACGGGTTTTGCGGTTGTGTTTGCTGTTGTCGAAACCAGTCGAGATCGAGATACTCAATCATTGTTTTTGGTGAAGCGGTAATCTGCGCTGTCGTCTTTTCCACGTGTAAAGCCGTGGATGGTAGGTTACCGCGCACAAGACACCATGAAGATAATCCCCATTCAATCAAGTCTCCTTCGTTCAGGCGCATACGGTGATGCGGCTCGACAATCTGATCATTTACCGTGCAACAATATTCATCAGACTGATTAATTATCCACCATGCCTCTTCGTGGCGGGTCAGACTGAGGGCAATCTTTACATCATCATTTGCCTCAAAAACAGGGATCCAGGGAGTGGTAACGGTGAAGATAATTTGGGTTCCTGCAGTCGCATAAATTGTGTTATCGGAGATCCCATGCGCCTGTATTTTTTGTAGTCCCCAGGTAATATTTTGTTTCATTGCATATCACTGTGTAGAGTGTTTTTTTCAACAGAATAATTAATTAAAATTTTTAGATAAGCAATACTGATCAATTTGCTTTATCAATATTAGTCTTCGCGGAAATATATAGTGGTGATTTTTAGCGTAATATATTCATAATATATATGAAATTAAATTGCCATATTGAATATCACCATAAAAAAGATACTAACTGCTATATTACATTGTGTTCTGTGATATGCATCATTGTTTCATTCTGGGTTTTTGATGATTCTATTAATTAGGAATTTTAATCGATACAGTTATGCTTATGTATCATTTATATGATTTTACATCATCAGGTGTAACAGATGGACACTCCTGTTTCACGCAGTGCACTATATGGAAAGCTGACCAAATCTTTATTTAGATCTTTGGAATCCGCGACAACGTTCTGTAAATTACGTGCTAATCCTTATGTCGAACTGACACATTGGTTGCATCAACTCATACAACAACCAGAGAATGACATTCACAATGTGCTTCGACACTATCAAATAACATCTGCTGATGTAGAGAATGCGTTAATTCGACAACTGGAGATATTGCCTGCCGGGGCGAGTGTAATTAACGATTTTTCCCATCATATCGATCTATCTGTCGAAAAAGCCTGGATGTTGGCAAGTATCCGTTTTGGTGATCAAAAAATTCGTAGTGGCTGGTTATTACTTGCCTGGTTAACCACGCCAGAATTGCATCGGGTGTTAAAAAATATCTGTGCGCCTTTGGCTGGGCTACCGGTAGATGAACTATTAGATATCCTTCCGTCTTTAATCACATCATCTTCTGAAATAACAGAAATGCCATATGACGGCTCGGGTTTGAATTCTGCAGTACCGGGGGAAGCTAGCCAGGTATTTGCCAGCGAATCAAGCGGAAGTAAATCTGCGCTGGCGAAATACTGTCAGGACATGACTACACTGGCGCGTGAAGGCAATATTGATCCGGTCACCGGCCGCGAACACGAAATTCGTACCATGACGGATATTCTGCTGCGTCGTCGGCAGAACAATCCGCTGCTGACCGGCGAGGCGGGCGTCGGGAAAACGGCTGTGGTGGAAGGATTTGCGCTGGCGATTGCCCGGGGCGAAGTGCCGCCTTCACTGCGAAACGTGCGTCTGCTGTCGCTGGATGTCGGGGCGCTGCTGGCCGGGGCGTCCATGAAGGGCGAATTTGAATCCCGCCTGAAGGCGTTGTTGGAAGAGGCTGCGCGTTCGCCGCAGCCGGTTATTCTGTTTGTCGATGAAGTTCACACCCTGGTGGGCGCTGGTGGTACATCCGGTACGGGCGACGCTGCCAATCTGCTGAAACCGGCGCTGGCGCGTGGCACCCTGCGCACCATCGGCGCAACCACCTGGAGTGAGTACAAACGCCATATCGAAAAAGATCCGGCGCTGACCCGGCGTTTTCAGGTGTTGCAGGTGGCAGAGCCGGAAGAGGTTGCTGCTGTTGAGATGGTACGCGGGTTAGTCACCACGCTGGAAAAACACCATGACGTCCTGATCCTTGATGAGGCTGTGCGCGCCGCCGTACAGCTTTCTCACCGTTACATTCCGGCCCGGCAGCTACCGGACAAGGCTATCAGCTTGCTGGATACGGCGGCGGCCCGTGTAGCGCTGTCGCTGCATACCCCACCAGCGAAAGTCCAGTATCTGCGTCAGCAGCTCAATGCCGCCGAACTGGAGCAGGAGTTGTTATTAAAGCAGGAAAAAATGGGTATCCGCGCAGAGCGGGGCGACATACTGACGATACGGATCGCCTCACTGAATGCAGATCTTTCTGACACCGAAGCGCGCTGGCAGCAGGAACTGGAGTTGGTTCATACCTTACAGGAACAGCGTGCCGCAGAGCCCGATGAGCGTGATGAAACCACGTTACAACAGTCGGAAACTGCATTACGAGTCTGGCAGGGTGAAAACCCCATTGTGTTCCCGGAAGTTAACGCGGCGGTGGTGGCAGCGATTGTCTCCGACTGGACAGGCATTCCCGCCGGGCGCATGGTGAAAGATGAAGCCAGCCAGATCCTCGAACTCCCCATCCGTCTGGCGCAGCGTGTTACCGGGCAGATGGATGCGCTGGTGCAGATTGGTGAGCGTATCCAGACCGCGCGGGCGGGTTTAGGTGACCCGCGTAAACCAGTGGGTGTCTTTCTGCTGGCCGGGCCGTCCGGTGTGGGTAAGACCGAAACCGCGCTGGCGCTGGCGGAAGCTATTTACGGCGGCGAACAGAACCTGATCACCATCAATATGAGCGAGTTTCAGGAGTCCCATACCGTCTCCACGCTGAAAGGTGCGCCGCCCGGCTACGTGGGCTATGGCGAAGGCGGCGTGTTGACGGAAGCTGTACGTCGTCATCCCTGGAGCGTGGTGCTGCTCGACGAAATTGAAAAAGCCCATCATGACGTCCATGAGTTGTTCTACCAGGTATTTGATAAAGGCGCGATGGAGGATGGCGAAGGTGTCCACATCGATTTCAAAAATACCACGCTGTTGTTGACCACTAACGCAGGAGCGGACCTTATCAGCCAGATGTGTGAGGATCCGGCGCTACTGCCTGATTTGTCAGGATTAAAAGAAGTCTTAATGCCGGAGTTACGCAAACACTTCCCGGCTGCTTTCCTGGGACGGGTGACGGTTATCCCCTATCTGCCGCTGGATGAGACGGCGCGTGGCGTTATTGCCCGCCTGCATCTTGACAGGCTGATGGAGCGGATGGCAGAGCAGCATGGCGTTTCACTCGTCTATGGCGATGAATTAATTACGCACATAGTGGCACATTGCCCGATGCACGAAACCGGCGCTCGTTTGCTTATCGGCTATATCGAACAACATCTCCTCCCACAACTGTCCCGTTACTGGTTGCAGGCGATGACAGAGAAAACGGCCATCACGCAAATCCGCATTCGTGTTGATGAGGATGAACAGATTATTTTTGAAACGGTTCATGAAGCATGATTTATCCGTATGAACCAACTGTTTGCTGTGCATTTTTAAACTGTACCGTTGAACCGCTCTCCTGGCGGTCGGCGGCTGACTGATAAGGAAATGAAGGATTATGGCTATCAACAACAGCGCGCAGAAGTTTATTGCCCGCAACCGTGCGCCCCGCGTGCAGATTGAGTATGACGTTGAGATTTATGGCTCCGAAAAAAAAATCGAACTGCCGTTTGTCATGGCGGTGCTGGCCGATCTGGCCGGTAAGCCACGTGAAGAGTTGCCCACAGTAACCGATCGTAAATTCCTTGATATTGACATCGACAATTTCAACGAGCGAATGAAGGCTATTGCGCCGCGCGTGGCGTTTGCTGTCCCCAATACGCTGACGGGCGAAGGGCAGTTAATGGTCGATATTACGCTGGAGAATATGGATGATTTTTCACCTGCGCAGATTGCCCGCAAGGTGGACGCCCTGAACCAACTGCTGGAAGCACGTACTCAGCTTGCCAACCTACAAACCTATATGGATGGTAAAGCAGGAGCAGAAAATCTGATCAATAAACTCTTACAAGACCCGACGTTACTGAACGCTCTGGCCAGTGCACCAAAACCTGTCACTCAACAGGAAAGTGTCTTATCAGGTGAAACGGGAACAACAGACTAACTGCGATTTTATTAAGGAATTTTCATGGTAAACGATACTCTTCTGGCGACAGGCGATCTCACTGCTGAGCAAAGCACAGCCTATCAGGACACTGAATTTGATTCACTGCTGGATAAAGCCTTCCGTCCCAAGACACCTCAGGCTGCAAAGGCTGTTGAGGCTGCAGTTCAGACGCTGGCCCAACAGGCTCTGACAAATACAGTCACCGTCAGTGACGATGCTTACAAAAGTATTGCTACGATTATTGAGCAGATCGATTTCAAATTAACGGAACAGATCAAGCTAATCCTGAGTCATCCGGATTTTCAGAAACTGGAGTCTTCCTGGCGTGGGATGGAACATTTGGTTTACAACACCGAAACCGATGAAAAATTAAAAATCCGCTTTATGAACCTTTCAAAGGATGAATTGCGGAAAAATATGAAGCGTTACAAAGGGATCGCCTGGGATCAAAGCCCCATGTTCAAAAAGCTGTATGAAGCTGAATATGGGCAGTTAGGCGGAGAACCCTACGGTTGTATCATTGCGGATTATTATTTTGATCACACCCCGCCGGATGTGGATCTGCTCGGCTCCATTGCCAAAGTGGCTGCCTCAGCCCATGCGCCGTTTATTGCCGGGGCCTCTCCGTCAGTGTTGCAGATGGACTCCTGGCAGGAACTGGCTAACCCGCGTGATCTGACCAAAATTGTGACCCAAAACCTCGAATACGCTCCGTGGAATTCGCTGCGAAAAAGTGAGGATTCTCGTTACATTGGCCTGACGATGCCACGTTTTCTCTCCCGTTTGCCTTATGGTGCGAAAACAAACCCTGTCGATGAGTTTGATTTTGAAGAAGATGCAGATGGTGCAGACCACAGCAAATATGTCTGGAGCAATGCTGCCTATGCAATGGGCGTAAATATCAACCGTTCTTTCAAACATTACGGTTGGTGTACGTTGATCCGTGGTGTGGAGTCTGGTGGTGCGGTGGAAAACCTACCCTGTCATACATTCCCTACCGACGATGGTGGTGTGGACATGAAATGTCCGACGGAAATTGCCATCTCCGACCGTCGGGAAGCTGAACTGGCGAAAAATGGTTTTATCCCGCTGATCCACCGCAAAAACTCTGATTACGCCGCCTTCATTGGCGCACAGTCGTTGCAAAAACCACAGGAATATTACGATCCGGACGCCACGGCCAACGCCAATCTCTCCGCACGCCTGCCGTATCTATTCGCCTGCTCGCGGTTTGCGCACTTCCTCAAATGTATCGTGCGCGACAAGATTGGCTCGTTCAAAGAGCGTGAAGATATGCAGCGCTGGCTCAATGAATGGATCATGAACTACGTTGATGCCGATCCGGTGAACTCCTCGCAGGAAACCAAAGCCCGCCGTCCGTTGGCTGCTGCTGAGGTAGTGGTGGAAGAAGTGGAGGGGAATCCGGGTTATTACGATGCCAAATTCTTCCTGCGCCCGCATTTTCAGCTTGAAGGATTAACAGGATCGCTGCGTCTGGTGACAAAACTGCCGTCAGTAAAACAGGGTACTGCCTGATTTTTATGAATATTTTAATGAATGATGTCGGGTAATACTCAGGGGGGATATATGGCATATGTTTATGGACTGGTAGATTCATTGCAGGGCACTGAAATGGTGGGAATGGCGGGGGCAGGAGACAGAAAGGAATGTGTGTTCTTGGTTCAGGTATATGCACATGTGGGGCATACCGGAACGTGGAAGCAGGGTCGGAAGGTTTTCGGAGACAAATCGATTCCCAGAGGAACAGCAATTGCGACTTTTGTGAATGGGAAATATCCATCGGGGGACAATGCTCATAAACATGCTGCTTTCTATCTCGAACAGGATGATTCGTATATTTATGTTATGGATCAGTGGACAGGCAAAGCCTCGAATGTATCTGCGCGCAAAATCTCCAGAAAAGGTGGGATGCGCAGTGATGGGACATATCATGATGCCAGTAATAACGCTGAAGCTTTTTATGTTATTGAGTAGAGGATAGATTCAATGGGGACCCGTTTTATTTTTTCTCTGTTATTGGGTTATATGTTGTTTTATTCACAATTTGTTGCAGCGTGGGAAGTCAGTTGCCCCGAGTTTATCAATATAAAATCCTCAACGACAGTACTGGAGTCGGATGTACCTGCATCCTGGCAGGGATCTTCCCGCTATGAACCCCGTCTGTGGCTGGACGGCGTAGGGATGTCGCAGGGAAAACCTGAAAATCGGATAGATCTAAAACCAGAGACAGAGAAAATAAAGGGTGAAACCCGGCAAATATGGGATACCACAATGACCACTAATCAGGATAGTGAGCGTTACTGGGTTTCTTGTATTTATAACCACGGACAGGTTTGGTTATCACAACCAGTACCAGCATCTGCAACACAGTGCCAGGCATCTTCTTTACAGCGTCAGCGGGAACAAGGAGAGTCATTGATATCTGTGATATGTAAATAGACGTAATACATTCAACATGTAAATTAATTAAATACTGGTATCTCATTACCGGAAATTATACAGCCTTCTGTTCTTCTGAAATAAAGGAGAGGGGGTTCTGTACGGCAATGGTTTATCTGCATTCAGCTATGCAGATAAATCAGAGATTATTTTTAAGTAATTCTTAATAAGGAAATAAAAATGGCTTATGACATTTTTTTGAAAATTGACGGCATTGACGGCGAGTCAATGGATGACAAACATAAAAATGAAATTGAGGTGCTGAGCTGGCGCTGGAATATCCACCAGGAATCCACCATGCACGCGGGCAGCGGCCTGGGATCCGGTAAAGTCTCCGTGACTAACCTGGAGTTTGAACATTATATCGATCGCGCCAGCCCGAACCTGTTCAAATACTGCTCCTCCGGCAAGCACATTCCGAAGTCCATCCTTGTCATGCGTAAAGCAGGCGGCAATCCGCTGGAATACCTCAAGTACACTTTTACTGACCTGATTGTGGCTGTGGTTTCCCCCAGTGGTAGCAAGGAGGGCGAGATCGCCTCCCGCGAAAGAGTCGAACTCTCTTTCAGCACCGTGAAACAGGAATACGTGGTGCAGAACCAGCAGGGCGGCAGCGGCGGCACTATCACGGCAGGTTACGATTTCAAAGCTAACAAAGAAATTTAAGCAATTTTTTTCCGGCCAGGTATATAGCCTGGCCGTTCTTTATCATTTGATTTTAAAGGAAATTACAGTGAATAAATGGCGTGACCCCGGTTGGCGGTTATGGGCGGTAGCGTTGTTTTTTATCTGCCTTTTGCCCGGGTGCAGCATTGACAGCGACACCGTGCCGGACCTGATGTCACAGCGACTTGATCTGGTGATGAAGGCTTCCGATAAGGTGAACCCAGACAATCAGAAGAAAGCCGCGCCCATAGAGATACGCGTTTATGAACTGAAAAATGATGCAGCTTTCACGGCGGCGGACTGGTGGTCTCTTCAGGACAATGACAAAACTGTTCTTACCGATGATTTACTGCACCGCGACAGCTTTATCCTGCGTCCGGGCGAGGAGAAAAAGCTGCGTCGCTCTCTCAATAAAGAAACCACGGCACTGGGGATCCTTGCTGGCTATCGCAATCTGGGAAAATCGGTATGGCGAGTCACGTATAAAATTCCTGATCCCCCGGAAAAAAGCTGGTACAGCCGCTTTATGCCAAAGAAAAAAGTCGAACTGGATGCCGGTATAGAGCAAAGCGCCATAGTGATTAAAGAACGGGATGAGTAAATTATGAGTTGGAATAACCGGGTAGTCTGGAGTGAAGGGCAATTTTTGCTGCCACAGATGTTTCAGCAGCAGGAACGCTATCTGGAACATGTCATTCATTACCGCAGTTTGCCTCTTTCCCCCTTTTTCTGGGGCTTCAGTGAATACGGCATTGACAGTGAAGCACTGAACATCGGAAAGCTGGTACTCACGAAGGCTTTTGGGGTGTTTGCCGACGGAACACCGTTTAATGCGCCGGGACACACACCACTACCGCCGCCTCTTACCATCCTGCCAGAGCACCTTAACCAATTGATTTATTTGGCGGTGCCAATACGTACACCGAACAGCGAAGAAACCAGTTTTGGCAATAATCCAGAATCGCTGGCACGCTTTTCGGTTCATGAAAATGAAATCCGTGATGCAAACTCATTGGGGCGCGGCGCACAACTGTTGCAACTCAGCCACCTGCGCCTCCGTCTGTTGCCGGAAAAGGCGGTGACGGATGCGTGGATCGGCCTGCCGCTGACACGTATCACAGCATTGCATCCAGAGGGGCGGGTTGATATTGACGAAGATTTGATCCCGCCGGTGGTGAACTATCAGGCAAGTTCACTGATATGTACATGGTTGTCGTGGATCAACGATCTGATCAAAATGCGGGCAAATTCTCTGGCTGAGCGATTGACGGGCAGTGATAAACACGGCCATGAGGCGGCGGAAGTGTCGGATTACCTGCTATTGCAAATTCTCAATCGTTTTGGCCCCTTACTGATCCATATGTCGAAAACGCCGCTGTCGCCTGAAGTGCTCTATCGTAATCTTTGCGCACTGGCCGGAGAACTCTCTACCTACGTGCGTCCGCAAACACGCCGTCCGGAAAAATATAAAGAATATAAGCACCTGACGCCCTATGCCGGGCTGAAATCGGTGGTAGATGAGGTGCAGTATCTGCTAAATGCTGTGCTGATCCGCGGGGCGCAGCGAATCACTCTGGAGGAGGGAACTTACGGTATTCTCAATGCGGTGATTGAACCTACCGAACTGTCAGATTTCAGCTCGTTAGTATTGGCGGTGAAGGCGCAGATGTCCGCCGAAACCTTGCTGCAACATTTTTCGGCTCAGACCAAAATAGGGCCGTCCGAACGCCTGCCGGAGCTGATTCGTTCGCACCTGCCGGGCCTTGCTTTACAGGTGCTGCCGGTGCCGCCGCGTCAGATTCCGTTCCAGTCCGGTTATATCTATTACGACATCCGTCGCGACGGCGTGCTGTGGGAACATATCGCCCGCTATGGCGGCATGGCAATGCATACCGCCGGAGAATTTCCAGGGCTGGAGCTGGAGCTGTGGGGAGTTCGCGATAAATGACCGACGATATTCTGACGCATCCTGCGATGAATACCCAGCCATTCCAGCCATCAGTGGGGGGGACAAAACCACCTGATAATGAAGGTTATGATATCGCAATACAGGACAGCCTTCGCAGGGAAGATATAAAGGTGGTGGTTGAAGACGGCCCGGATATGAAACTCCGGCTGGCCGAAATCACCGCTGCGGCTAATCCCCTGCTGGCGGCGGCAAGTCCGCTGCTGTGCGCACTGGCGCAGATGCCCCGTGAACTTGCCCCTGCTTTTGTCGAACATTACCGCGCCCTGCTGGAGCGTGAAGTTCGCCGGTATCAGACGCTGTGCGACCAGGCAAACCTGCGCCGCGAACATGTGCTGGCGGTACGTTACTGCCTGTGTACGGCGCTTGACGAAGCTGCCAACAACACCGTCTGGGGACGACGCGGAGTCTGGGCCGGGAAGAGCCTGCTGGTGACTTTTCATGGCGAAAGTGAAGGCGGCATCAAGCTGTTTCAGATAATTGGCCGACTCGCCGCCAGCTTCCAGGAGCACAGCGATGTGCTGGAAATCATTTACCACATTCTGGGGCTGGGTTTTGAAGGCCGCTACAGCGTGCGCCCGGACGGACGTAAGCAACTGGACGATATCCGCCAGCAACTGCTGACCCAACTGGTCCAGCGTCGCGATCCGGTCACGCCGACGCTCTCGCCGGGATTTACCGGAGCTGTCAGCGGACGGATGCGCCGGATGCGCCGGGTGCCGGTCTGGCTGAGTGCCGGAATAGCTCTGCTGGTGATGCTGACGTTGTTTGGCCTTTACAGCCACCGGATGAATCTCGCCACCTTAACCGTACAGCAGCATATCGACGCCATCGGTAAACACCTGTCGCCGCCACCGATTCCGGTGCACAAACTGCGACTGAAGATCCTGCTGGCGAACGAAATTGCCCGTGGCCTGCTGACGGTGGAGGAAGATGACCATCACAGCCGTGTGATCTTCCGAGGCGATACGATGTTTATACCGGGGCAGAAAACCGTAAATGATGCGCTCCGCCCGGTGATTGATAAGGCCGCGCGCGAGATTGCGCGTGTGGGCGGTGCGGTGACGGTGACCGGTCACACCGACAGCCAGCCTATCCACTCCGCTGAATTCCCGTCGAATCAGGTGTTATCAGAAAAACGTGCGGCAGAAGTGGCTTCGTTGCTGACGTCCGGTGGCGTTTCGGCCAGCCGGATCCGGGTTGTCGGGAAAGGGGATACCGCACCAGTGGCCGATAACAGCACTAAAACCGGACGGGCGCAGAATCGCCGGGTGGAAATTCTGGTGGTGGAGTGAGAAAAATGAAGAATCTGGACTGCAATGCATCGAATCATTCACCGGTATGGGGCGTGACCGAATTTCTTTTCTGGAAATTAGCCCCAAAAAAATGGGGCGAAGGTGTACCTTATGGGCGTTATTTCAAAGAACGCTGGGTGAAACATAACCACCTTCTGATAACGTCGGCTGCCAATACATATAATTTGCCAGCGCCTTTACTGGCTGGTGTGTGTTGGATAGAAGTCGGGGGAGAGCCCTGTATTGTAGATATGCTGGCATTTGATGCTCGGACTATTAACTGGAGTGGGCCTGAGTGGATTGATGAACATATCACCATGACTTCGAGACCAGAAAAAACATCTTTTGGTGCAGTGAGTATGCAATTGCGAACCACAGCCAGAACACCTGGGCTTGATGAGTCAAAAATGGATACCTCTCAATTGCGTGAACTGGCAAATTGCCTCCAGCATGATATTTTTAATATTCAACTTGTGGCCAGACATCTTTATCAATTAGCTGAAAGAGATGGATTTCAGTCCTCCTTACCACACCTGACGGAAGAGCAGATAAGAATTATTGGTGCCCGTTATAACCGGTGTATGTCGCTTACCCTGGAGAAAATAAAGGAAGATACCAGCTATGGCAATTTTATTGTCAACAACTGGTTGCATTTCTCTCGTTTACTCATCACCCATTAGGAGTCTTCGTGAGAAGAATAATTCAAATATCAGGATGGTTATTATTCATTATGGGTCTGATCATCATTATGCTTTTTTCCGGGAATGAGTATCAATAGATGCAGGATATAGATCCTTCAATAACAGCGTTGCCTCAGGGAAATGGGAACAGAGAAATAATCAAAATGTTGATTTATTTTATTTTGATAATTGTTCAGATTGCTCTTTATTTTTTTTCAGTAGCCCGTATTGGACGGATTTTTTCAGCTTGCGGCATTTTGCTATTACTGATTATCGCATGGAGTTCTGAACAATAATGCAAAAATTTCTCAGTCTGCTGTTTTCCCGCCGTGCGCTGGTCGTTGTCTGCGTGGTGGCGTTGGCGCTACTGGTCTGGTTTCTCGGGCCGCTGGTGGCGTTTGATACCCTGCATCCGCTTGCATCCGTGGGGAGTAGGGTAGTCACTATCGTTCTGTTACTAATGTTCCTCGCGCTGTGGCTGGTGAATTGGTCGATGAGCATCATTGGCGTGACGGTTCTGTGCCTGGTTATCGGCTTTGTCTCACCGTTGCTGGCCTTCGGTGACGTTCGCCCGTTTGCGCCGCTGTGGCTGCGTCTGACGCTAATCGGCATGATCCTGCTGAGCTATGCGCTGTATGGCCTGTACCGGCTTTGGCGGGCGTTGCGTCTGGATGAACAACTGCTGCGCCGTTTCTTGCATCCGCGCGGGGAAGACGTACCGGTGGCAGGGGAAATTAAGGCCGATCTGCGCACCGTCAGCCATATTTTCAACCGCGCCATCCGACAACTGAAACAACTGCGTGTGGATCTACCTGGTTGGCGTAAGGTCCTGGAAGGGAAACGCTTTCTGTACGAACTGCCGTGGTTCATGGTTATCGGCAGCCCCGGTGATGGTAAAACCACCGCGCTGCTTAACACCGGGCTACAGTTTCCGCTGGCGGAACAGATGGAGCAGACCGCGCATATCCTCACCGTGCCGGGCGGCGGCACGTTGCACTGCGACTGGTGGTTTACTAATGAGGCTGTGCTCATTGACACCGCCGGGCGCTATGCCCGCCACGATGATGGCGGTGAAATCAGTGCAACCCAGCGCAACGCCGGGGAATGGCAGGGATTTCTGGGGCTACTGCGTAAACACCGTCCCGGCGCGCCGCTGAACGGCGTAATTTTGACGCTGAATGTGGCAGATTTGACCGCACAATCCCCGGCTGAACGGCTGGCTGCCTGTGCAGCCCTGCGTGCGCGGCTGGCGGAACTGCGGGAGACACTGGGCATTCGTTTCCCGGTTTATCTGGTTGTCACCAAAATGGATCTGCTACCCGGCTTTACGGAGTATTTCCGTGGATTGACCAGTCACCTGCGTGCTCAGGTCTGGGGCTTTACTCTGCCATACAGCCGCAGGCGTCACGCCAGTGATTCGCAGTCACTGCATGCGCTCTGTGGTCAGGAACTGGCAAATCTGACGCTGCGGCTGGATCAGGGGATGGATAGTCGGTTGCAGGAAGAGTACGACCTTAAAAGCCGCCAACGGCTCTACCGCTTCCCGCGTGAATTTGCCGCGCTGGGCACGCCATTGCTGGAAGCCATTGAACAGATTTTCCTCGATTCAAAATTCGATGCCACCCAGCTTAACAACACCCTGCGCGGGGTATTTTTCACCAGTGCCGCACAGGCGCAGGCAGACGCCGTAGCAGACCAGACGGGCATCTGGCAGCGTTTTGTCCGGGCAATAAAAGGGAACGAGGAGTCTCCGTCCCATACTCTGCCGGATGGCAACCGAAGCTATTTTCTCCATGACCTGCTGACTAAATTTATCTTCCGTGAAGCGCACATGGTGGAGCCGAACCTTCAGTGGGCCTGGCGTTACCGCCTGCTGCGTACCGGTGGGCATCTGCTGGTACTGGCGCTGGCTTTCTGGTTGTGGCAGGGAATGCAGGGCAGCCAGCAGGGTAACAGCGATTATCTGCATGAAATCACCAACCGGACGACCCAACTGGATGATGACGTCAAAGCCTATACCGGAAAACCCGCCATGCAGCCGGTTCCCGCATTACTGAACCAGGCGCGGGCGCTCTCTGCCTGGCCGGGGTTGGATCCGGACTCACCGCCGCTGGCCTGGCGTTATGGTCTTTACAGCGTCCCTCCGGTGATGGAGAGCGTGGCATCCCTGTATGACCGCCTGCTTGACCAGTTACTGCTACCGCCGTTGGTGAAGCGCATGGAATACGTACTTTCGGATGCGATTGCCCGTCAGGACAGTAAAGCTGCCTATGACGCTCTGCATGTTTATCTGCTGCTGAACCTCGATAAAGACCACGAGGACAAATACAACGCCGCGGAGATCCACGCCTGGGTGTTGAACGATCTGAACAACCGCGACAGCGTGGCAGATTTCGGCGGTCGCGCAGCCGTGCTGGAACATATCGATGCTCTGTTTGACGGCAGTCGCGTGGTGCATTCGCCATACGAAAAAGATGAGAGGCTGATCCGCCTGGCGCGAGCCTTTCTTGACGGTCATACCAGCACCGAGCGTATCTATACTCGTGCACTGGCTTCTATGGAGAGCGAAGCGCCGCAGGAGTTTTCGCTGGTTCGTGCCGTGGGCGCGGATGCGGGAACGGTTTTTGTCCGCACGGATGGTGCGCCATTAGATCGGGGCGTGCCTGGCATCTTCACCCGCGAAGGCTACCGGGAACTGTTCGACAAACGGCTGTCGGAGTTTGTCGCCGCCGCATCAGCGGATGACGCCTGGGTGATGGGGCGCGAAAGTGCGCAAAAAAAAACGACTGAGATTGTAATGAGCCAGTTACCGGGACAGGAACTCCCGATTACCCGTGAAGTCCGTCGCCTGTACCTCGCTGAATATGCCCGCCGCTGGCAGGATTTTCTGGCAAGCATTCACAGCATCAACAGCGCTGGGGAAGACGGCAGCCCCGGACTGGCGTATGACCTTCAGGTGCTGCGTACTCTGGCCTCACCTGATTCCCCGCTGATGCGGCTGAGTAAAGTCGTGGTAGATCAGACCACCCTGGTGCCGCCGCTGGATGCGCAGGCCAGACAAAAGCAGATGGCTCAGCGAGCGCAGGATCGGCTTTCCGGTAATGCGGGGAAAGCGGTACAGACGGCGAAGCTGTTGCAGGACATCCATCCGGAAGAACGTCTGGAGAAAACACTGGTGGATGATCGTTTTGCCGCATTGCGGGAAGTGGTTTCCGGGCGTACGGACAGCGCACAAGGGGGCAGCGCACCACAGCTTAATTCGTTGCTGACGATGCTCAATGAGTATTACACCCAGCTCACCATTGCCGACAGTGCGCTGGCGGCCAGCACATTACCGGGCCGCATTTCGGCGGCGGATAAACTTCAACTGGAGGCAGCAAAACTGCCTGCACCGCTGAAAAATATTCTGCTGGATTTAACACAGCAGGGGACGCGCAAAATCAACGCCGGAACGGGTGAAGTGCTGAATGCGCAAATGGAGGCGGTGATCGGTGATGAGTGCCGTGATGCCATTGACGGACGCTACCCCTTTGCCGACAGCCCACAGGAAGTCAGTGCGGATGATTTTAACCGTATCTTTGCCAGCGGCGGCGTGCTGGATGCTTTCTGGACGAAGCAACTTGCCCCGCTGGCGGACACTGCCAGTAACCCGTGGCGCTACAAGCCGACCGAAGGCAACATGACATTGCTCGGGCCGGATCTGACACCGTTTCAGGAAGCAAAGCAGATCCGTAGCGTTTTTTTTAACGGGGAAGGCGGGAAAAAGTTCTCCTGGGCGATGCAGGTTCGCGTCGTGGATATGGACCCTGCCATCACCGAACTGGTGATTGACATTGACGGGCAGGTGCTGCGTTACGCTCACGGCCCGGTCAGGCCGCTGAAAGTGAGCTGGCCCGGGCCGCGTAATGGCTCAATGGCGGAAATCACCGCCAGCCCGCGCATCCGCCAGGACACCTCGACGTTACTGACTAACGGGCCGTGGGCGCTGTTTCATCTGCTGGATGCGGGTAACGCGCAGGAGACAGCGGTACGGGGAACTCAGCAGGTGGAGTACAGTTTTGATGGGCGGCGGGTGGTGCTGGAGATTACCGCTGGGCGGGATTTTGACCCGGTGAACCGGGGGCTACTGCAACGCTTCGCCTGCCCGGAGAGGACGCTTTGATGCGCCGGGCTACGGCAGTATCGGCTCCGGCGATGTTCGGCAGATTGCCGGACCAGCGGGACTACGTGCGCTGGCGGGTGAGTGCGAACGAAGCGCAGGTGTGGCAGGCATGGCTGAACCAGCAGACGTGGCTGGGACAGGGGCGGCATATTGTTCTGCCGGAAGGAACGGATGCTGCGAAGGCTGGAGCAAACAACGGCTGGATGCACCTGTCACCGCGTGAGAAAAAGACGCTGCCGGAGCACCACCCATTGCCGTGGAGTTTTGTGCTATCGCCGGGGTTTCTCCCCATTGGCGGGCGTGATGAATGGCTGACCGGAGTATTGACCGCATCGCGAGACAGTACGGGCAGACCGTGGCCGCTGGTGATTTATCAGCGTGCCGGACGGGAATGGCTGGAAGAGAGCCTGGATGACACGCAGGGCTGGTTGTACTGGCTGGCGCAGTTGGCGGCAGTATATGTCTCACCACAGACAGAATGCTGCGGGCGGCTGGCAGAGCAGACAGATCAACTGTGGGCGATGTGGCGGCCGGGGCCGCGCTGGGCGCAGTGGCTGCGCGGCTTGCGACGTGTACCGCAGCGTAGCCGGGAACTCACCGGGCTACCGGACGCGCCGATAGTGGAATTGCCTGGTGTGCGCCACCTGCCGTGGCCAGGCTGGCCGGACAAAATGCTGGCGCAGGCGCAGCAGGGGCAAGGCTGGTTCTGGCAGCAGAACAGCGAGGGGCGGTATGTGGATGCGCTGCGGTTGGAGAAAAAATAATGTGCCCACGAATGCTGAGAATAGCTATACAAAAATATGACGATAAACGTGTAGATGGGAAACAAATATACCCCTGAACTTCAAGTTGATTGCTATTTGTTGACTTCAGGCTACCCCTGGCCCCGTCTGCATTGGTGGGTAAGCAATCATCTTCAGGTTTATTGGATATATAGCAATATAAGGAGGTGAACATGGGTAACTCTCATGATGAGGCTATTCAGCAGGCATACGATGCTTATGACGACTTAATGCTGGATAAACGATATATCAGGGACAATGATGCCTGGGGAGATTTAAGAATTGACCGTGAAAATGGTGCAATCTCATTATTGCTGAGATGGAAATATAATTGGATAAAAAGATGGGATGCAAAAACTGATTGGACAGATATGGAGAAAAATACCTTTCATGGGAAAGTTATTTTTGTCATTAATCAAACATGGAATAATAAGATTTTTTTATCCGTTTCTGGGAAGTCTGAGTTTGTCAGTAAGTTTAATGGTAAGGATTTACCTTTCACAATAGAAATAATTCGGACTGATCGTCATGGGTATTGGGATGTAGTGGTGTTTAAAATTGATAATGATGATCCAAATAGTTTTCGTCAGAGTTCCATTGTCTGGAATAGTCGATACGTGGAACTTGACTCTAAAGATATAGTTGCTGCAGCTAAATGTCTTGGTTCATCAAAAGTTTGTCATGAGCAAATAGGGTTGTCTCACGAGCTTGGGCATATTATTGGATATCTTACTGATGAATACTATAGTGATGATGCAGATAAAGCAACTACCCCATTTTCCGGGGATGCCAGTGCGTTAATGAATATTGGTATGGAGCTGCGCTCTCGTTATATGGGAAATGTCATTGAGCGGTTAAATAGAATGGTTCCGGGTTCTAATTTTTTTGTGAAAAGCGTAAAAAAATGAAACTAATATACGCTGTGATTATTTTTTTGATAGTGGGTGGGGCGAAAAATAACATGTCTGATATTCCTGGGCATGCTTATCTGAATGCGAGTGGTGTGTATAATGGAGTTGAAGAGAATGTTCTATTAAATAACTATGGTCAGCCAGCGTATGAATTTATAAAACCTCGTTATAAATTTGTCGGTGAATATTATATAGAAATTGAAAATACCTATCGCTCAACAAATCCTGAATTCAGAAATATCCCCATCAAAGAAATGTTTTGGCATTTGCCGGGGGATTTAAATCTGACATGTTTTTTTCATTATAAAGATGGACAGTGGCGGGTTATTTCTTATTTTTTCTGGCCGCCGGGCGCTAAATTCTAATCCGATATTAAAGGAATAAATATCATGAGTTTTGTATCTACGGGTAATAAATCTGGCAGTAATGGTGGGCCAGCCATCACCACGCCGCCAATAGCCGGAGAAAGTAGTGCTGTAAGCGCAGGTTCAGCCGCAACAGATGTAGCTGATGCAGCCGAACAGATGGCAGAACAGGCAGCAGCGGATCTGTTTGGTGCGCTGCCGGAACCATCGGGACTGGTGAAAGCGGCGGTAGCCGCAGCGCAGGCCGCCGCTGCGGCGGCAGGGATCTCGGATATGGCTGGCGCAGTTCAGGATGCGGTGGCGTCGCTTGCAGCCGGTGGACCGGGGGCGCATAACATCACTGTAAGCGGTAGTGCGGTGCCACCGCAGATGCTGTTGTTCGCGGGGATGAATGGTTCGGAAGGGCTTGGAAATCTGTTTTCCTACACTGTGCAGCTTAAAACTCCAGACACCCTGAACCTGGGCTACGTTTCGCCCGCCGCCAATCTGCCGCTCAAGCCGATGGTGGGCAGAGATCTGTGCGTCAGTATCGAACTGGACGGTGGCGGAAAACGGTATATCAGCGGGCTGGTGACCGCTGCGCGGGTAGTCGGCCATGAGGGACGTTCGGTCACGTATGAATTACGCATTGAACCGTGGCTGAAACTGCTGACCCACACCAGTGACTACAAAGCTTTCCAGAACAAAACCGTGGTGGATATTCTCAGTGAAGTACTGGATGAATATTCCTTTCCGGTGGAAAAGCGGCTGGTGGAAAATTATCCGCCCCGCGCCTGGCAGGTACAGTACGGTGAAACTGACTTTGATTTCATTCAGCGCCTGATGCAGGAATGGGGGATTTACTGGTGGTTTGAACACAGTGAGAACAGCCACACGCTGGTGCTGGCTGATGCCATCAATGGTCATAAAGCATGCCCGGACTCGCCGCTGGTGGAGTGGCACCAGGAAGGACTGAAGCTGGATAAGGAGTTTATCCACACCATTACGGCCAGTGAGAAGCTGCGTACTGGAAAGTGGGTGCTGGACGATTTTGATTTTATGAAGCCACGTTCGCTGCTGAAAAGTACCGTAGCTAGTCCGCGCGATACCGGTCATGCTGAATATGAGCATTACGAATGGCCTGGTGATTACTTCACTACGGGAGAAGGTGAGATGCTGACGCGCATTCGTATGGAAGCACAGCGCAGCCCCGGCAGCCGTGTTGGCGGGGCGGGAAATATCCGCACCCTCATGACGGGCTACACCTTCACGCTGATGAATCATCCGACGGCAGAAGTTAACCAGGATTACCTGTTGGTACAGACCACGCTGTTTTTACGGGATAATGCGCAGCACAGCGGTCAGAACCAGCATTTTACCTATGTCACCACGTTTGAACTGCACCCCACCTGCGAAGTTTACCGTCCACAGCGAACCCTGAGCAAACCCCACTCCAAAGGCCCGCAGAGCGCCATCGTCACCGGCCCGGCGGGGCAGGAAATCTGGACGGATAAATATGGGCGGGTGAAGGTGCAGTTTGGCTGGGATCGTTACGGTAACAATGACGAAAACAGCTCCTGCTGGATCCGTGTCAGCTATCCGTGGGCGGGGAAAGGATTCGGCATGATCCAGATCCCGCGCATCGGCCAGGAAGTACTGGTGGACTTTAAAAATGGTGACCCGGATTTACCGATAATCATCGGGCGCACCTACAACCAGGACACCATGCCACCGTGGGGGCTACCGGGCATGGCGTCGCAGAGCGGGATATTCAGTCACTCGTTAAAGGGCGGGCCGACGAACGGAAACATGCTGCGCTTTGATGACAAAACGGGTGCGGAAGAAGTGAAGTTTCTTGCGGAAAAAGATCTGAATACTACGGTAAAAAACAATGAAACGCATACAGTCATGGTCGATCGCACAAAAACCATTGTTAAAAATGAAACCATCAGCGTGGGAGAAGACCGCAATGCCACCATCACAAAAAATGATGGGCTTTCCGTCAAACAGGCCCAAACCATCAATGTCGGAACGACATATCGTCTGGACGTTGTCGATCAATTTACCCTTCGCTGCGGCAATGCAGCGCTTGTATTACACAAGGATGGCTCGATTAAGTTTTGCGGAAAACAACTTTTACTGCACACCAGCGATGTTATGCAACTCATTGGCAGTGGAATTGATATGAACCCGGATGGCGGCAAAGCCATGACTGCGGATGATATTGCCCCGTTACCTACCCCGGACGCTTCTGAATAAAAAATATAAAAGGAATTTTTTCTATGACCAGCCTTTACCGTATTCAGGAGGGCAGCTTTGCTCTGCCTGAAACTTTTCTTGATCGCACCGTCAATATCTTCGTCCCGTCGGGCAATGAGAGGGCAACTCCCAGTCTGAATATTTCTCGCGATACGCTCAGGCCCGATGAAAATCTGACCACCTATATTGACCGCCAGATAGCCTTGATGAAAAAAAAACTGGGCCAGCACCGGGTACTTTCGCGGGGAACGGCACTGGCGGGAGCCGGCGAAGATGCCATGACAGGTGAGCAGATTCTCGCCACCCACCGTTCTGGAAAAACAGAAGTGTATCAGCGTCAGGCCGGGTTTATCACCGGGTCAGCAAAGGTACTGGTGTTGACGCTGACCAGTCAGCGCCCTTTTGATGAGCACACCGACCAGCTATGGACTGCATGGTTGACCAGTTTTCAGCCTGCTAAAAACTAAAAAACAGGGAGGTTTTATCATGTATGAAGCCGCACGGGTGGATGATCCTATCTACCACACCAGCGCCCTTGCCGGTTTTTTGATAGGGGCCATCATTGGCATTGCCATTATTGCCGCCGCCAGCTTTGCTTTTGCTACCTGTGGTTTTTTTGCCGGACTTGTTCTGGGATTTCTGGCTGATCAGATCGCTTCCGGAGTCCTGCAACTTGGGGAGGCCATCGGGCGCTCGATACATTCCACAGCAGGAAAAATTCTGACCGGATCTGATAATGTCAGAACTAACAGTCGCCCGGCCGCGCGCGCCGTACTGAGTACGGTGATATGCGAAGACCATTCTCCGGAAATCCGCATTGCCCAGGGGGCCGGCAACATCTACATCAACAGTCAGCCTGCCGCCCGAAAAGATGATCATACTGAATGTGATGCGGTGATTGAGGATGGCTCCCCCAATGTCTTTTTCGGCGGCGGTACGCAGACGGTACTGGAAATCAGCCCGGAAATCCCGGACTGGCTGCGTCAGGTTGTGGATGTGCTGTATGTGGTCGCCGGAATGCTGGGGGGGCTGGCTGGAGCCTCGCGTCAGGCGACAAAGATGGGCTCGAAATTTGGCACAAAATGCGCGGCAAAATTTATTGGTGGCGAAATTGCCGGGATGGGCATTTCCGAGGCCGCTATGGGATTGTTCAGCAACCCGGTTGATGTAACTACCGGGCAAAAAATTCTGCTGCCGGAAACGGATTTCACCCTGCCGGGCCGCCTGCCTGTTACCTGTTCGCGCTTTTATGCCAGCCATCTGGAAACTGAGGGGCTACTGGGCAAAGGATGGCGGCTGAACTGGGAAATAACCCTGCGCACCGATGAGAAATATATCACTCTGATTGGCGGCCAGGGGCGTGAGTTAAGTTATCCGAAAGACATGCTGACGCCGGGGCACCAGATATTCGATCCGGAAGAGCAGTTTTACCTGAGCCGCCTGCATGACGGACGCTATGTACTGCATTACACCGACCGCAGCTATTACATATTTGATGAATTTGATGACTACGGCGTCGCACCGTTACTTTTTATGGAGACGCCCTACCGACAGCGTATAGCTTTCGGGCGAGAGAACGGCAGGCTGGTGCGGGTGGCTTCCAGCAGCGGGCACCATCTGTTATTGCACCGCACAATGACCCCGGCGGGGGAAAGACTTTCGCATATTGAACTGGTGAAGGGAGGACGTCCCGGTAACCTGGTGGAATATCGTTACGACAATAACGGGCAACTGACCGGTGTGGTGAACCGGGCCGGTGTGGCAGTGCGACAGTTCGCCTATGAAAATGGCCTGATGGCAGAGCACCGCAACGCGACGGGCTTCACCTGTACCTACCGCTGGGAAGAGATTGAGGGGGTTCCCAGGGTGGTGGAGCACTCGACCAGCGATGGCGAGGATTACCGGTTCCGCTATGATTTTGCTGGCGGGCAGACGGTGGTTACCGGCAGGCCGGGGCATAAGTGGCAGTGGTGGTTTGATGAACAGACGTATGTGACTGCGCACCGGACGGCGGGCGGGAGGATGTACCGCTTCACGTACAACGAAAACCATTTTCCCGTAGCAGTTGAACTCCCCGGCGAACGCAGGGTAACGCTGGAATACGACACCCTGAGTCGGGTGGTGAAAGAGACGGATCCGGCAGGCCGGGTGACACAGACGCAGTGGAACGGCAGTTTTGATGAAATCACTCGTCGTGCGCTGGATGACGACCATGTGTGGAAAGCGGGTTACAACGAACACGGTCAGGTAATACAGGAAACAGACCCGGAAGGACGCGTCACGCGCTACGGGTATGATGAACAGGGGCTGGCAGTCAGCCGCACGGATGCGAGGGGCGGCCTGGTTGCGCTGGTGCACGATGCGCGCGGTCAACTGGTGCGTTACACCGACTGTTCAGGGCGCGCCACGGGTTATGAATACGATGAAGACGGCAACCTGACGGCGGTGACGGACGCGGAAGGGAAAACGGTACACATCAGCTATAACCGTCTGGGACAGCCGGAGATAGTCAGCCATCCGGGCAAACAGCAGGACCGTTACACCTGGAACGCGCTGGGATTACTGAGCAGCCACCGTCGTCTTACGGGCAGTATACAGAGCTGGCAGTATACGCCGCGGGGGCTGTTGACGCTCCACACGGATGAAGAGAAACGGGAGACGCGCTGGCATTACACTGCGGAGGGGTGGATTGCCAGCCTGAGCAACGGCAACGGGGCGCTTTACCGGTTCAGTCACGATGCGGATGGACGACTGACGGGAGAACAGCGCCCGGACGGCCTGATACGGATGTTTGCGCTGAATGCGGGCGGGTATCCGGTCATCATCCAGACGCAGGGTACAGAAGGCGGGGTGCGCAATGAGAAACAGCAGCGTGATGTGCTGGGTCGCCTGCTGCGCAGTGACACGCAGCACAGTACACGGACCTTCAGCTACAACCGTCTTGACCAGATAACGGAGGTGACGCTCACCCCCACGGAAGAAGGTGAGCGTCTGCACCACATGCAGGCGGACAGGGTGCGCTTCGCGTATGACCGCAGCGGGTGGCTGACGGCAGAGCACAGCGTACACGGCAGCATAAAGTACCGGCGTGACGCGCTGGGCAACCCCACCGATATCACGTTACCGGACGGGCAGCACCTCAGCCATCTTTACTACGGCAGCGGGCATCTGCTCCAGACGGCGCTGGATGGTATCACGGTCAGTGAATATGAGCGTGACAGTCTGCACCGCCAGGTGATGCGCACGCAGGGGGCGCTGACGACGTTCAGCGGCTACAACGCCGACAACCGGTTAAGCTGGCAGCGCAGCCTGCCAGGCGGCAGCCGGAGTCCGCAACAGGCCGGAAATCCCCCGACACAGAGCGACAGCGTGACGGGGCGGGATTACATCTGGAACGCAGACGGTGAAGTCAGCGGCATTAACGACAAACTGCGTGGCTGCCTGGTGTTCAGCTATGACCGGAGCGGCTGGCTGACTGGTCGTACGGGGCAGATGTACGACCATGACCATTATTATTACGACAAAGCAGGCAACCTGCTGACGGATGAATATCAGGGAGCGGTGATGGACAACCGCCTGCCGGGCTACGGGCGTGACCGTTACC
>NZ_PTSB01000035.1:0-39109 GCF_002965125.1 Escherichia sp. MOD1-EC6162 | reverse complement strand
TTTCTGCATCCCGTATTGGGCACTATGATGCCGGAAATCTGCCAGGTTCCACACCTTCCCGATATTCTCCCCATCCATCACCGCGCTCCGGATTTGATGATTGGGGATGCGTTCATTACATTTACTGCGAAAGTTTGTTAATGGAAAGGAAGCCGCCAAAGTTGCCGACGTTATTGCGAAACTTACAGCCGCTCAGGCATTTGCTGCATTTATCCTTCGTGATATCGGACGTCGGCTGGTCATATTCATCCGCAACAGCCGGACCGTTATAACCGCACTCATCACCGCGATAGGTCCAGGTGCAGGTGTTGGCCAGCATGATACGCCCCGGAAAAACAGCGCCATCCGTTTCCGTTGGCGTGGCCAGTACAAAAGAGGCACTGACTGCGCTCAGTTCGCTGCACTGCTCGATGCGCCAGCGGCTGATCACCTCCTGCTCCGGATCGGCGTCTCTGTTTCCGTTGACGAAGTTCACCGCATCCAGAAAACGGGCGTAAACCTTACGCCGGACCACCGTTCCGCCGACCAGACTCTGCATATCTTCCACCATACCGGTGACCATGCCGTACAGGTTAGAGACTGCCAGCGTGGGCCGCGTACTGGTGCCTTTGCCATTCAGTTCAAAACCGCTCCCCTGAATGGGATACGCCTGATACTGCCGCCCCTGCCAGGTGACCGGCTCACCTTTTTCGTTCTGCTCATTACAGAAAAAATAACGTTCTCCACCGACCTCTGTCAGATCGATTTCCCAGAGCACCACGCTGGCCGACTGCTCCGCACGGGTGCATTCATTCAGTGTTTCCTGCCGGATATCCTGCATCAGTTCACCACCTGTTTAAACTCTGCGCTGAACTCAACACGCAACATACTGACCTGCGACGACCATTTTGCGCAGGTCACCTTTATCTGCCTGTAACCATAAGGCGGCGTCCACAGAAAGGCCTTCCAGCCCCCGTGCTCAGCCAGAAACGACTCCAGCGCCGTGGCCTCCCAACGGGGAACAGAAAGCGTCACGCTGTACGTTTTCAGGTCAGCGTTCAGCCCGGCAGGCGCACGCTGGGAATAGCCATCACCAAAGCGCACCTCCCTGACGGAAGGAGCCGATGTCACATCCATCCCGGGTTTCACTTTCCAGCGGAAGGTTTTCATCGTCCACCTCCGGAGAACAAGCCACCATCACGCATCTGTGCCTGAATTTCATCACGGGCACCCTTGCGGGCCATGTCATACACAGCCTTCAGCGCCTGTGGTCCAATCTGCCCGTTCGTGCCGTCGTTGTTAATCACCACATGGTTATTCTGCTCAAACGTCCCGGACGCCTGCGACCGGCTGTCTGCCATGCTGCCCGGTGTACCGACATAACCGCCGGTGGCATAGCCGCGCATCAGCCGGTAGAGATTCCCCACGCCAATCCGGCTGGTTGCCTCCTTCGTGAAGACAAATTCACCACGGTGAACAATCCCCGCTGGCTCATATTTGCCGCCGGTTCCCGTAAATCCCCCGGTCGCAAAATGGAATTTCGCCGCAGCGGCCTGAATGGCTGTACCGCCTGACGCGGATGCGCCGCCACCGGTAGCACCGCCAATGGCGCTGCCGATACTCCCGACAATCCCCACCATTGCCTGCTTAAGCAGAATTTCTGTCATCATGGACAGCACGGAGCGGGTGAAGCTGCGCCAGTTCTGTTCACTGCCGGTCAGCATCGCCGCCATATTCTGTGCAATACCATCAAAGGTCTGCGTGGCTGCACTTTTAACCTGCGACATACTGTCCGTGGCGCTCTCTTCCCACTCACTCCAGCCGGACTTCAGGCCTGCCATCCAGCTCCCGCGAAGCTGGTCTTCAGCCGCCCAGGTCTTTTTCTGCTCTGACATGACGTTATTCAGCGCCAGCGGATTATCGCCATACTGTTCCTTCAGGCGCTGTTCCATGGCTTCCCGCGCTGCCTGCCGGTCAGTCAGTCCCCGGCTTTTCGCCTCAATGGCTGCCCGTTTTGCCCGTTGTTGCTGTGCGAATTTATCCGCCTGCTGTACCAGTTCGTTCAGCCGTTTCTGGTGTTCAACCTTATCGCCAAGTTCAGCCAGCTGACGTTTGTACTCCAGCGTCTCTTTTTCATGAGCAAGAAGAGATTTTTCCTCGATACTTAGCGATTTCTTCTGTCCATCCAGAACGTCAGCAGACAACTTCTCATGCAACACGGCATACTGGCTTTCGGCTGTCCACAAATCCCGGCGCTGCTGGCTGATTTTTTCATTCGCTCCGCTATGCTGCTCAAGCATTTTTAGTTCAGCTTGTAACGCAAGAAGAGCTGCATGTGCTCGATCTTCCTGACGCTCTCCCGCAGACACCTTCACGCCGGACTGTTTCGGCTTTTTCAGCGTCGCTTCATAATCCTTTTTCGCCGCCGCCATCAGCGTGTTGTAATCTGCCTGCAGGATTTTCCCGTCTTTCAGTGCCTTATTCAGTTCTTCCTGACGGGCGGTATATTTCTCCAGCGGCGTCTGCAGACGTTCGTAAGCCTTCTGCGCCTCTTCGGTATATTTCAGCCGTGATGCCTCAGAGTCGGCCCAGTCCTTTGCTGCCATCTCTCTGGCCTTTTCAAGATCGGCCTGCAACGTGGCGGCTGAAAGCCCAAGTTGCGCATTCGCTCTGTCCTCCCATGCTCCCCGGAGATTGGCAAGAAATGCTGAGGTTTTACCGCGTCGGTGGCTCCGGCTCTGATACCACTGCCATTTTTTGTCCGCCTCATCAAAAGCCTTTTCTGCTTTCTCCAGCATTTCCTGGGCTGTGTCCGGGCGACCAATATCCAGCACCGAATCCCACATGGATTTGAATGCCCGCGCTGTCCTGTCTGCCCAGGTCTCCAGCGTGCCCATGTTCTCTTTCAGTTTACGGGTCTGGTCATCAAACCCTTTCGTTGCGGCCTCGTTCGCCGCCTGCAATGCCCCGGCTTCATCTCCGGAACGCTGCAACTGAGCAACATACGCAATCTGCTCCGCCGTCACGTTATGGAACTGACGTGCCATCGCTGTCAGCCCTGACGTCGGGTCTGTGGTCAGCTTCCCGAAGGCTTCAGCGACCTTGTCCACTTCCACGCCGGATGCAGAGGAGAAACGCGCCACACTCTGGCTGATCGCCTCAAACTGCTCACCACCACGCACACCGGCATTCACCAGCGCCGTCAGTGACTCGCTGGTCTGGTTAAACGTCAGCCCTGCCGCCTGCCCGGCTCTGGACAGGACCAGCATACGATCTGCCGTCAGTCCTGCCTGATTACCGGAAAGGACCAGCGTTTTATTGAAACTGGACAGGGTTGAGTCCCCCTGATACCAGGCATACGCCAGCGCACCTGTCGCCACCGCCAGCGAGGTGACACCGACCATCGGCAGGGTGATCGCACCGGCAAGCCCCCTGAACATGGGGATCATACCGCCGAAAGAGTCCTTCACCTGACCGCCCTGTTGCAGCAGGATGAGCCACGGGTTCTGCCCCCCTGCAAGCTGCGTGGCCACGTCGGTGAACTGCGCAGGCAGCATACGCATGGCGGCTTTATACTGCCCGACGGAAATCCCCGCTTTCTGTGCAGCCAGCGCCTGCCGGTTCATTGACTGTTCAACGACTGCCGCTGTTTTTTTCGCATCACTTTCCGTACCGGAAAAATGACGCCTGACTCTGGCCATCTGCTCGTCAAATCTGGCCGCATCCAGACTTAAATCAACGACCAGATCGCCTACCGGTTCAGCCATACCGGACTCCTCCTGCGATCCCTTCTGATACTGTCATCAGCATTACGTCATCCTCCGTCATGCCCGCCACATCCGGGGAAGCGGGGATAACTTCATTCCCGTCCGGGTCAAAGCGGACGCCTCCGGCAAGCCCTGCCGCTTTTTGCATCAGCACATCATCTTCAGGCTCTTCGTCAGCCTCACGCCGGTTCAGCAGACTGAAATCCAGCGGATGCATATCCGGATCGCTGAAAAACAGGCTGAGTACGGTGTACGTCAGCCCGGAAAAGTGCATATCCAGCAGAACATCATGAAAATAGTGGGTACTGTAAAAGCGGTGCCAGTCGGCATACTCCGTGGATGACATCCCGGCAAGCATGGCGCGCCAGTCGGGTCGCCCCATCTCACGCGCCAGTTTCAGGGCAAAACTCAGCTCACCGTCGAACACTTTCCCGCAGAAACAGGCTCTGCAGGCCCGGCGTCCTCTGCCTGTTCAGGGGCATCATTCACCACAAACTCATACATACCGGACAGCCGGTACACCACGTTTTCAGCATGAGAAATTGCCTCTGTGGGCCAGGTGGTAAGCACTTCCTGCTCAATCTGTTTAACGGCCTCATTCATGGACGGCATCTGCGTCTTCTTCGGATGGTTATGCCACAGGGACATCGCCACCAGAAACGCGCCGGTTCTGATGACGTCTTCCACAGTAACCAGCCGGTTGCTGTCGGATCCCGCCAGTTCTGCCTGCCGTTTCATCAGGGCAAGATGCTCAATACGCTGCAGGGCTGACAGTTCAGAAAGCGTGACGGTCACGCCGTTATATTCAAATGATTCGGTTTTCAGGAACATCGCTGACTCTCCGGATTAACTGGCGGTGACGGTAATTTCTGCAACCGCAGCAAGTTCACCATTACCGGATACGACCGGAATGTTGACCTTGCCTGCAGCAACACCGTTCACGGTGATGGTCATACCACTGACCGACACGGTGGCTTTTGTTTTATCCGAAGACACCGCACGGAAGCTCTTGTCGGTTACGCCTTCCGGCTGGAATGCCACGGTCAGCGTGGTGCTCTGCCCTTTCACTACGGAAGCACTGGCTGGCGTTACCGTCATGCCGGTTGCCGCCGTCACCGTACTGCGATCTTCAGCCATCGACGGGCGTCCCACATTGGTGACCTTCACCGTGCGGGTGATCACTTCCTTCGCCGTCACCGCCTTACCGATACTGCTGACCCAGCCACGGAACACATCGACCGTGCCGTTCGGGAAGCGGATTTTATAGGCACGGGTATCACCTTCATTAAACCACGCCAGCAGCGCCTGCTGCCCCTGCTCTCCGGGCATCCACGCCAGCGTGAAGCTGGTATCTCCGGCAGATTTCTGCCCCTGCCCGGTCGCAGTCCAGTCCGCATCTTCATCATCGAGATAGCTGTCGTCATAGGACTCAGCGGTCAGTTCGCCGGGCGTCAGGTCTTTAACTTTTGCCAGACGCGACCAGTCAACGTCTGAAAGCGGGTTCGCATAAGGGTCACCGTTCCCCTTATAAACCCACAGGGTGGTTCCGGCCCCTTTCACCGGTGCCAGAGGATTTGGTGTTGGCATATCGTCCTCACATTTCATAGGTAATGACATAAGTCAGATCGGCTGAACTCCACAGGCCCGCATCATCGTCGCGCCGGTAGTCATAGCCACTGGCCACCATACTGGTGATCAAATCTGACAGTGCCGGGATATCGCTCATCACCGGATAAATCCGGGACACCATCCACGAATCCAGCTCTGAATCCGGCACCTGAGCAGGCAGGAAAACTTCAATATGCAGCTCCGCCTGCCAGGTATCGCTGTCCAGCTCTTCGCCCGTGTATTCAGCGCCGGTGAGATAAACGGCAACTGCCGGAAAATCCGCCTCATCAAAAACAGCGGGGCGACCATCAAAAAGCGTCGCCCCGGTGTCATGCTTCTCCAGTGCATCCAGTACGGCTGCACGGAGTTCAGTATGTTTCATCGCTTTATTACCATTCTCAGTTGATGCTGCAGCGCATAGCCCAGCTCTTTCGGAAGACGTTCACGCCGTATCCGCTCAATATTCTGTTTAAACGCCGTGGTCAGCGGCACCGCCATCGGGATTTTCACCACATCAATGGGGTAACGGTTTTTCCCGGCCACACGCTGCATGACATGCCACCGGCCATTTTTCAGTTGCTGAATAAACGCGCCGGGAATACGACGGTTTCCCACCACAAGCACGCTGCCGCCACCTTTCAGGGATGAACGCTGCCCCTTTTTACGTCGCCTGCGTCGGGACAGGACAACCCGCGCATTACCCAGCTTGATTACGGGCAAATCCCCCCGGTTAACCTTGATTCTGGCCTGCGGGTTTTTGACCGTGGCCCTTTTCAGCCTGGCCCTTTCCTTTACCAGTTTCCGGCGTACCTTTGTCTCACGGGCAACCTGTGCCGCCGACTGCGATATCGCGGATGAAGCAACACGGTTAATGGCCATTGCGGCGGCACCGGGCACCGCCGTTTTGCTGATACGGCTGAGATTTTCAACGGCCTGCTCAAGACCTTTTATGGACATACCTCCTCCTTTCAGCGACGACGGTTAACGGCAGGCGGTACGCCCCGCCCAAGCCAGAGATGACAGCTTCCGCCATCATCCGGCGAAATCCGGTCTATCCAGAAGTTTTCCTCACCGATGGTCAGCGTGTCGCCGCGCCGCAGCTGCCGCACATCATCAGTCCGGACAAACAGGGACGGGCTGGAGCCTTCAACGCGCACGCCCTGTCCGGCATAGCTGATATTTTCAGGGTCATCAAAAACACCACGTATTACTGCGCCGGACTGCTCACCGGATGTAATGGTGGCTGACGTTCCCATGTACCCGCGTATCGTTTCATCGGCGCGGGCAATGGCAGCATCGAACAGGTTATCGAAATCAGCCACAGCGCCTCCCGTTATTGCATTCTGGCCAGGCCGCGCTCTGTCATTTCAGCTGCCACACCGGCAGAGACACGGAACGCCGTTCCCGGAAGCACAAATGCCACAGGTTCATCCCGCGTGGCGTGAAGTGCATCGGTATGCAGCGTCACCAGTGCCACAACCGTGACCAGTTCAGCCATATCCTGAATCACGGTATCCGGCTGCGCTGATACCACCTCATTTTCATGCCCGGTCAGCACATTTTCCGGGCTGAGAGGGGTGTCCTGACCGGCAGTGTCATCCGTGTCATCAAGCTCCTCTTCCAGCTCTGCCACACGGAGCGCCAGTTCTTCTTTCGTCCCCGTCAGGCTGACATCACGGTTCAGTTGCTCACCCAGCGAGCGAAGACGGGCAATCAGTTCATCTTTCGTCATGGACTCCTCCACAGAGAGAAAATGGCCCCGAAGGGCCATGATTACGCCAGTTGTACGGACACGAACTCATCAGGGTCAGCCAGCAGCATCAGCGGTGCTGACTGAATCATGGTGAACTCTCGCGCCGGATCGCCGGATGTCTTCCAGTTTTTCGGATAACGGGGAGACGCATTAATACCCTCACTCAATGCATCCGCATCCTGAATACAGCCATAGGTGCGCAGACCGCGTGCATGAGTGTTACCCAGCACCATCGTGTTGTCCGGCAGGAAGTTCTTTTTGACGCCGTTTTCCACGTACTGTCCGGAATACACGACGATCGCCACATCGCCATACATTCCCTTATAAGACACCGCTTTGCCCAGGTCTTTTACCGCTGTCTCCAGCTCGGAATGAGAGCCGCGACGGGTATCCAGCTTCTCCTTGACGGCTTTGAAGGAACGGAACAGCGCCCAGCCTTTCGGATCAAACACGATGATATCAATCACACCGCTGGCGTTCAGCGCATAGGCTTCGATATCGTCGGTCGGGTCATACGTGGACTTGTCACGCTTGCTCCACTCCGTGCCACCGGACTGTGTGATGTTGTTCGCCGCACTGCGCCCCATATCCACCTCAACCGGATCAAAGGCTTCACCGGTCATGGTGTATTTGCCCTTAAGCACGGCAGAAACTGCCTGCATCTCTTCCACCTGGGCAATGGCCAGCTCTTCGTCACGCATGTTCTGCATGATGATGCGACGGCGACGGTAAGCCGGGTCCGCCAGATTCTGCGGATCTTCATCCGGCAGGCGACGCAGGGTCATCTGCGGATTCACTTCATGCTTGGGTTTGACATATCCCGGCGTAAATTCAGAGGTGGAGCCGCCACGGGAGCGGATAACCTCACCGGAAACAATCGGCGAAACGTACAGCGCCATGTTTACCAGTCCCGGAATTTGTGAGAGGTAGACTTTCTCCGTGGTGAAGGGATAGCTTTCACGGAAAAAGAGACGCAGAAACAGCGGATCAAACTTAAATTTCTGCTCATTTGCCGCCAGCAGCTGGGCGGTTGTGTACATCGACATAAAAAAATCCCGTAAAAAAAGCCGCACAGGCGGCCTTTAGTGATGAAGGGTAAAGTTAAACGATGCTGATTGCCGTTCCGGCAAACGCGGTCCGTTTTTTCGTCTCGTCGCTGGCAGCCTCCGGCCAGAGCACATCCTCATAACGGAACGTGCCGGACTTGTAGAACGTCAGCGTGGTGCTGGTCTGGTCAGCAGCAACAGCAAGAATGCCGACAGCAGCACCGTCGGTGGTGCCATCCCACGCAACCAGCTTACGGGTGGAGGTGTCCAGCATCAGCGGGGTCATTGCAGGCGCTTTCGCACTCAATCCGCCGGGCGCGGTTGCGGTATGAGCCGGGTCACTGTTGCCCAGCGGCTGGTCATGGGTAAAGGTTTCTTTGCTCGTCATAAACATCCCTTACACTGGTGTGTTCAGCAAATCGTTAACGGCATCAGATGCCGGGTTACCTGCAGCCAGCGGTGCCGGTGCACCCTGCATCAGACGATCCAGCGCAGTGTCACTGCGCGCCTGTGCACTCTGTGGTGCTGCGGCCAGAATGCGGCGGGCCGTTTCCACGGTCATTCCGGGGGGTTCTGCCAGAACGCGCGCCTGTTCTTCGCGTCCGTGAGCCTCCTCACAGTTGAGGATCCCCATAATGCGGCTGTTTTCTGCCGCAACCGCTGCGGTGATCTGCGCGTTCACGTCCGGCTGCGCCGCGCTGGCGTTTTCGCCCTCCGTCGCTGGCACCACGTCAGTAACGTCAGCCTGCGAAGCAGTGGCTGAAACAGTTGTTGATTGAGTCTCTTTGGTCATTCGCCCTCCTGAGAGACGGGATTTACGTGCATCCAGTGCATCACGCATGACGGTGATCGCATCGGTGCTGTTAACAAGTTCATCAGCCAGTCCGGCATCAATGGCCTCCTGACCGCTGTACACTGCAGCCTCGGTATCCAGCACGGCCTGCACGGACAGACCGGTATATGCCGACACCTTCTGCGCAAACATCTGACGGGTTGCATCCATCCGGGACTGCAGTGTCTCCCGGACGTCATCCGGAAGATGGCTGTAGGGGTTGCCATCCACCTTATGGCTGCCGCTGTAAATCAGCGTGATTTCCACACCCTGTTTCTCCAGCGCAGCACCGTAATTACTGTGAGCCATCATGACGCCGATGGAGCCTGTCCGGGCGGTCTGTGTGACCAGACGCCGGGAGGCGGCACTGGCAAGCAACTGACCTGCACTGCAGTTCATGTCGTTGGCCAGCGCCCATACCGGTTTTATGTCACGCACACGGGCGATGATGTCAGCGCAGTCAAATGCCCCCGCCACCATCCCGCCGGGCGTGTCCATATCGAGCAGAATGCCGTCCACCATCGGGTCGCTGGCAGCCTGTTGCAGACGGGCGATAATGCCGTTGTAACCGGTCATCCCCGAATACGGCTGCAGCGCCCGCGTCCGGCTGACCAGCGTGCCGGACACCGGCAGCACGGCGATGCCGTTCATGACCTGATAACTGCGGGCCTGTCGTGGCCCGTCACCATCACCGGCTAACGCCAGCGTCGCGGGTGCCTCTCCGGCAGTCAGGCTGTCACCGGACACCGCATCCGTCAGGCGGCTGATCCCAAGCTGGCCTGCAAGCGCACAAAAGAAAACCCGCGCATAGGCGGGTTCAAGCATCAGCGGCTCATTAAAGGCCATGCTGGCAATATGCGGGAGATTACGCAGCGCTGCTGTCACTCTTCTCCTCCTCTGTTGATTGTCGCAGCCCGGATTCAAATGCCGCAGCCGCCCAGGCGGGCGGTTTAAGACCAGCCGCGCGGCGCTCCATCGTTTCACGGACCTGCTGGGCAAAAATTTCCTGATAGTCATCGCCGCGTTTTGCACACTCTTTCTCGTAGGTACTCAGCCCGGCTTCTATCAGCATCACCGCTTCCTGAACTTCTTTCAGACCATCGATGGCCATACGACCGGAGCCTATCCAGTCGCAGTTCCCCCATGCACTGCGGGCTTCCTGAAAACTGAAGCGCGCTTTTGAAGGTAACGTCACCACGCGGCGGGCGATGGCCTCTTCCAGCCAGCACAGAAACATCTGGCTCGCCTGACGGGATGCAACGAATTTTCGCCGCCCCATAAAGTGCGCCCACGACTCGTTCGCGCTGGCCCGTGCCGTGGAGTAGCTCATCTGGGCGTAATTCCGGGAAAGCTGCTCATACGAGACACCCAGCCCGGCAGCGATATACCGCAGCAGTGACTGCTCAAACACGGAGTAGCCGTTATCCGTGTCCTGAGCCGTCTGCAGGTTCAGTGAGTCACCCGGCATCAGGTGCGGCACTTTTGCGCCTCCCAGACGGACCGGCGCTGCGGAGTAATACGCGGCAATTTCACCAATCCAGCCCGTCAGCCTTTCCCGCTGCTCCTGACTGTTCGCGCCAAGAATAAAATCCATCGCTGACTGCGTATCCAGCCCACTTTCAATGGTGGCGGCATACATCGCCTTCACAATGGCGCTCTGCAGCTGCGTGTTCTGCAGCGTGTCGAGCATCTTCATCTGCTCCATCACGCTGTAAAACACATTTGCACCGCGGGTCTGCCCGTCCTCCACGGGTTCAAAAACGTGAATGAACGAGGCGCGCCCGCCGGGTAACTCACGGGGTATCCATGTCCATTTCTGCGGCATCCAGCCAGGATACCCGTCCTCGCTGACGTAATATCCCAGCGCCGCACCGCTGTCATTAATCAGCACACCGGCACGGCAGTTCCGGCTGTCGCCGGTATTGTTCGGGTTGCTGATGCGCTTCGGGCTGACCATCCGGAACTGTGTCCGGAACAACCGCGACGGACTGGTATCCCAGGTGGCCTGAACGAACAGTTCACCGTTAAAGGCGTGCATGGCCACACCTTCCCGAATCATCATGGTAAACGTGCGTTTTCGCTCAACGTCAATGCAACAACAGTCATCCTCGGCAAACTCTTTCCATGCCGCTTCAACCTCGCGGGAAAAGGCACGGGCTTCTTCCTCCCCGATGCCCAGATAGCGCCAGCTTGGGCGATGACTGAGCCGGAAAAAAGACCCGACGATATGATCCTGATGCAGCTGGATGGCGTTGGCGGCATAGCCGTTATTGCGTACCAGATCGTCCGCGCGGGCATTGCCACGGGTAAAATTGGGCAGCAGGGCTGCATCCACACTTTCACCCGGTGGGTTCCACGCCCGCAACTGCCCACCAAATCCGCTGCCACCGCCGTGATAACCGGCATATTCGCGCAGCGATGTCATGCCGTCCGGCCCCAGAAGGGTGGGAATGGTGGGCGTTTTCATACATAAAATCCTGCGGGTCCCCTGCGTCGCAGTGTCATGCCGGTCTGCACTTCCAGCTCCGCAATGTATTTTTTCAGGTCAGACACGGAAGTGGCCGTAAACTCCACTCGCCGTCCGTCTTTCTGTACTGTTGCCACCCGTTTACCTGTCATCAGGTCATGCAGTGCCGCACGGGCAGCGGCAAGTTCTTCCTGTCGCGTCATTCATTCTCTCCGGATAAGGCACGGGCGTAATCTGCCAGTGTTTTCTTGTTGGTTGCTGCACCATCCTCTTCCTGCAGGCTCGCCAGCAGTGCACTGAGATCCAGCTGCCAGCGGGAAATACTGATGCGCAGCGCCGCCAGCGCATAAACGAAGCAGTCGAGCGCCTCATTGCGTCGCTTTTTGCTGTCCCACAGTATTTTTTTTCTGCCATCCACCCATTTTTCGACCTGCTCTTCGGCAGTCAGCTGCTGCGCTTCGGTCAGATCAAAAATATCCGGGTTATTCGGGAAGTGAACGGCACCGGGAAGCGGTTCATCCCCTTCCGGCGTCAGTGTGAAGCGGTTATAAATCTGCTCTTTCGCGGTATCCGTACCGATTTCGGTAAGGTAAACCCCGTTTTTGTTTCGCTTACGTGGCATGCTGGCCACCGGCTTTCCGTAGACGGATGCCCCTTTAATGGGGATCACCCGGAACAGCCCATGCTTTTTCGAGCGTTCATACACAATGGTCGGGTCAATCCCGCCAGTATCCCAGCAGATACGGGATACCGACATTTCTGCACCATTCCGGCGTGTATAGGTTTTATTGATGGCCTCATCCACACGCAGCAGCGTCTGCTCATCGTCGTGGCGGCCCATAATAATCTGCCGGTCAATCAGCCAGCTTTCCTCACCCGGCCCCCATCCCCATACGCGCATTTCGTAGCGGTCCAGCTGGGAGTCGATACCGGCGGTCAGGTAAGCCACACGATCAGGAACGGGCGCTGAATAATGCTCTTTCCGCTCGACCATCAGCTCGGCATCCGGACGTTCACCGATTTTCGCTTCCCACGTCTCACCGAGCGTGGTGTTCACGAAGGTTTTACGTTTTCCCGTATCCCCTTTCGTTTTCATCCAGTCTTTGACAATCTGCACCCAGGTGGTGAACGGGCTGTACGCCGTCCAAATGTGAAAGGTCACACTGTCCGGCGGTTCAATCTCTTCACCGGATGACGAAAACCAGAGAATGCCATCACGGGTCCAGATCCCGGTCTTTTCGCAGATATAACGGGCATCAGTAAAGTCCAGCTCCTGCTGGCGGATGACGCAGGCATTATGCTCGCAGAGATAAAACACGCTGGAGGGGTCATCCGGCGTCCATTTGAGGCCAAACGGCGTCTCTTTATCGCCAAATTTAAGATACTGCTCCTCCCCGCAGTGCGGGCAGGCAACATGAAAACGCAGAAAATGCGGGGATTCACTGGCTGCACGCTCAATCTGGCAGGTGCCTCTCACTTTGGGCGTGGAGCCACGGATGGACTTTGGCCAGACCGAGCCTTCAATACGCTTGTCGCCCAGGAACGTCGGAGAGCCTTCCTGTTCAATATCATCATCAAAGGCAGCAAGTTCATCATAACCCGCCACATCCACTGACTTTTCACGGTAGTTTTTTGCCGCTTTACCGCCCAGGCACCAGAAGCCACGACCATTGGTGAAACGCTTCATGGTGAGCGTATTATCCCGGTGCTTTTTGCCATACCACGGAGCCAGCGCCAGCAGCGACGGAATATCACGGATGGTCGGCTCAACGTGAGTTTTCATAAAGTTCTCGGCATCACCATCCGTCGGCAACCAGATAAGTGTGTTGCGCTGCTTATGCTCTATGAAGTAGGCATAAACACCCAGCAGCATTTTGGAATAACCGACACGGGCAGACTTCACCACATTCACCTCACGGATGTAGTCGCTGCCCATCGCATTCATGATGGCCCGCTGAAAGGGCAGTGTTTCCCAGCGCCCTTCCTGGTATGCGGATTCTTTCGGGAGATAGTAATTAGCATCCGCCCATTCAACGGCGGTCTGTGGCTCCGGCCTGAACAGGGCACGAAGCCCGGCGCGGACAAAATGCCGCAGCCTGTCAACCTGACTGTTCGATATATTCACTCAGCAACTCCGGTATCAGTTCATCCAGCGCGGCTGCTTTGTTCATGGCTTTGATGATATCCCGTTTCAGGAAATCAACATGTCGGTTTTCCAGTTCCGGAAAACGCCGCTGCACCGACAGGGGGATCCCGTCGAGAATACTGGCAATTTCACCTGCGATCCGCGACAGCACGAAAGTACAGAATGCGGTTTCCACCACTTCAGCGGAGTCTCTGGCATTTTTCAGCTCCTGTGCGTCGGCCTGCGCACGCGTAAGTCGATGGCGTTCGTACTCAATAGTCCCTGGCTGCAGATCTGTCTCGCTGGCCTGCCGCAGTTCTTCAACCTCCCGGCGCAGCTTTTCGTTCTCAATTTCAGCATCCCTTTCGGCATACCATTTTATGACGGCGGCAGAGTCATAAAGCACCTCATTACCCTTCCCACCGCCTCGCAGAACTGGCATTCCCTGCTCCTGCCAGTTCTGAATGGTACGGATACTCGCACCGAAAATGTCAGCCAGCTGCTTTTTGTTGACTTCCATTGTTCATTCCACGGACAAAAACAGAGAAAGGAAACGACAGAGGCCAAAAAGCTCGTTTTCAGCACCTGTCGTTTCCTTTCTTTTCAGGGGGTGTTTTAAATAAAAACATTAGGTTACGGCGAAGAAGAACGGAAACGCCTTAAACCGGAAAATTTTCATAAATAGCGAAAACCCGCGCGTCTGACGCCCCGTAGCCTGCCGGATCGCCGGAAAGGACCCAGCCACTAGCGAATGCCTGTAGCCAAGGTGGGCAGCGGGCTTAATTTAAAGCGGTGTGATCTGCAACCATTCAGACGCACTAATCTCAAAGCAACGTCCGTTAGACAACTCGATAATCACGGGTAATTCACCAAGCTCCAACCAGGCGTTTTTTTCCGTTGGAAAACTAACAGTAGAGATCTGGTAATCCGATACGCTTTCAGCCAGTCGGCAACTTTTAAACACATCACCAAGGGCGGACGCGAAGAATTCATTTAGCTCATATTCAATCTGCTCTTTAGCTGCTGTCATGTTTCTGTCTCATCAACTTGAATAGGGTAATCAGGAATGGATGCGAACTATAGGTCGTCTGCACCATCTTTCAGATTAGAGCAGCGTCACATTTCGTCAGGGTCAGTATTAGCCGACATCTCGCGCACCTGATTAATGTTTGGCGATATTACAACAGGCACTCAATGAATGCATGATGTAAGCCTCTCGCTCAGGAGAACAGAATCGTTCCATTATTGAATTAAATTTCTGCGACTCTTTCATCACAACCTCCTGACAAAGATACCGTGCGACCGTGGCCGCACGCTCCTGAATACATGCCCTGTTTCTTCCACCCTCGCACAGGGCTGGCGAGCATGAGGGACAAACCCGCGAATCATAAACGCGGTAAAAACCCGGTGTGCATCGTTTTTGATTATTCCCGCACACTCGCGCAGAAGGAATTCCCCGTCGGGCTACGGTCTCTGTTAATGGGGGAATACGGCGACGATACGGCGCACAGAAATAGATCAGAAATCTATTGCCCACAATCCACATAAAGGCAATACATTGCATGAGCACAGGTAATCGCCTATGCTCATGTATTGGCATTCCTTTGCCGCCGGCGAATCTTCAGCGGATTATCCTTGGCCGGTTTTTTATCTGAGGCATTGCTCGCTAATATATAGCTGTGCCCCCTCCAGTTGTTTTTGCATCAATATCAGCCGCTCTCTGAGGGTGAAATAATCCCGTTCAGCGGTGTCTGCCAGTCGGGGGGAGGCTGCATTATCCACGCCGGAGGCGGTGGTGGCTTCACGCACTGACTGACAGACTGCTTTGATGTGCAACCGACGACGACCAGCGGCAACATCATCACGCAGAGCATCATTTTCAGCTTTCGCATCAGCTAACTCCTTCGTGTATTTAGCATCGAGTGCATCAGCAGCACGCTGGCGCTGCTGCATGTCAGTAATGTTGGCGGTCACCTGCTTCAGCTCACTGACTTTTTTATCACGCTGTTCTTTGTAGGCGATGGCGTTATCACGGTAATGATTAACAGCCCATGACAGGCAGACGATGATGCAGATAGCCAGAGCATAAATAATCGCGGCAACTCTGCTCACTGCTCTATCCCCCAACAGGCTAATACGCTTTCCTGGTCACGACGAATAACCTGACCGTAACAATTATTTGAACGAATGCGGCAATCACGTCCACCGTCCTTTATCCACCAGCGAATCGCCTCGCATGCGCCTTTACGATCACCGGCATTCAGCCGCTTATAAAACGTCGACGGAAAACACTTACCGGGGCCAATGTTATAGGGACAGAATGACGCGATACCGGCTTTCTGTGGCTCGGTCAGTGGAACTTTTATATTGCGCTCCACCCATGCCAGCGCCTTATCCCGCTCAATGGCGTTAACCTGGGCGCATTTTTCCTTCGACAGTTTCATTCCCGGAATAACAGGTTTACCGTCCACCATCGTTGCTCCCCGACAGATGGTCCATATGCCGGAGCCATCGCGGTATGCAGTGGTGTGATTCCCCTCTTTTTCATCCAGAAACTGATCGAGAATGTCAGGGGCAGGAGCACTGGCGGCAATCAGAGCCAGAACAGCAGCCGACAGGCTGTATCTGATTTTTACGTTCATGGATATTTATCAGGATTTATCGGCTTCAAATCCCCGGATATGTTAAATCTTACCTCGCCAGTGATGGGCACTGGCGGGAGGAGGATGTCAATCTGATAAACACAGAGGTGACTATGGATTACACAAATCTACCAAAACAAACTTTTATCGCACTCAGGCAAGCAGTCGTAGCTCTAATCAACTTGTTGCCGGAGAAGGAAAAGGAATTAGTTAAAGCGCTTCTTAACAGAACTGCCGCCGATTTTTCATCATATCCACTGACAGATGACCTTGCGGACCTTCCTGAATTAATTGCAGCGTCCGCCATTAAGCTTACTGAAGAGATTTACCCTCCTCAAAAATCTTCACAAAATTCCTGCGAGTAACTTCAATGCAATAATCGTAAAACGCCGCAAACTGCTCATCGCGGCGTTTTTTTTCATCTTCAGAAGGAATAAGCACCGACAATTTTTTATTCAGATCAGCGACGCTGCCCTCCAGTTTTTCAATGAGCGATTCAATATCATCTTTTTCTGACCGCAATGCCGTCGGTGGCGTCTTCAGAGAACCAGTAATTCTTCCCGGTAGCTTTCCTTTGTAGGTTATCCACACATTCTGCGCCTCTAAAATTATGGGGCGCTTTTCCGGCGACTGCTCATCCCCTTCACATAACCCGGCAGCAACATCCAGGAATACCTGTCTGATTCTCATTCTGGCTGCTGCCTCATAAAACTCCAGTGCAGCACCTTCAACACGATCCATAGTGATATCCAGCTCAAAAATCTCACCGTCAAAGCGTTCTTTGTCCTGTAAGGCTAAAGTTACCGTAACTTTATGCTCAAAATTACGGACTCCTTTCACAACCAGTTCATAGTCTTGAGTCATTGGATTACTCTCCTCTCGCGGCCTTACGCCTGTCTTCTTTAATCTTGAAATAAAGATTTGTCAGATACGTCAGCAGGCCAAAAACCAGGCTACCCAGCACACCGATTGCAGCCCACTGTGACGGAGTTACTTTATCGAGTAACTGCAATGCCCAGAAACCAGCATTACCCGCCGATGTGCCATACGCAACACCTGTTGTTAACTTATCCATTGATTTCATATCCTCACCCCGATGTACACGGATGGTGCAATATGTTTGAAAATATCGGAGTCTACGGGGTAGTTTTTACAGCACACGTTGTTCTCAACGGCGCTAAAAAAACATACACATTAAAAATGTGGTTAATTATTTTGAAAGAAAATCATATATTAATTAATAATAAGAGAAATGTTTTCATATTTAGTGTACTGTATACGGCCATTTATACAGGAAAAGCCTATGTCAGAACGTAAAGACTCAAAATCACGCCGTAATTATCTCGTTAAATGTTCCTGCCCAAACTGCACCCAAGAGTCAGAACACAGTTTTTCAAGAGTACAAAAAGGTGCCCTTTTGATCTGCCCTCATTGCAACAAAGTATTCCAGACAAATCTTAAAGCTGTAGCCTGATTGATTTTATTCGCAACAAGTATTTTTTATATTTTAATAATATATTTAAAGCAGATAATAAAAAACCCGCCTGAGCGGGTTTAATATTGTGGTGCTTTTTGTGAGAGTCATCCACTTACGCACTTTGTTTTGCTATGCCAGCAGTTAGCTTCTGCTGTAAAACTATTCATGCAGCAAACCTGCACTTCACCACAATGGTTAGCATACTTTTCCTGATTAAGTTATTACCAAATATGCTGGCCATTGTTTCATGTATTGGACCTCCTTACTCTTTATTAAAGAGATCCAATATTCGCCACTCTGTCTGTATCTCCACTCAGGCATCAGCCTTCTTCGTTATCGTATACAGACAAACTATGAATTTTAATCATTAATGATGACATTTGCTGCTGCAGGACCTTTAGCACCACTCTCTACAGAGAAGGTAACCTTTTGACCTTCAAATAAGGTTCGATAATTATCATTCTGAATCGCAGAAAAATGCACAAACACATCTTTACTACCATCAACAGGAGAAATAAAGCCAAAACCTTTATCAGCGTTAAACCATTTTACTAAACCAGTCATTTTATTTGACATTCTACATTCCTTAACTTGAGCCTTTCGGCATAAATGGTTTGTATAACAGAAACGACTTCGTACTTAATTGGAGAGACTCAAAGAAGGAATAAGTGAATAACACCTGAAATGAGAACTGCTTTAGTAAACTACTTCGTATATCGTCTGTTCTTCAAACCGACGCAATCATTAACTCATAGTTGAACATATGAAGCAATGTTTATTTTAGACATCCAGCCATCTTCAACCCCATCAAAAAACTATAGCTTTCTTCAGGAACGTGTGTATAGTGCGCCAAGTTATCAGTATTAAGGAATTTTTTTGTCCCGTAAAATGACAGGAATTGTCAAAACCTTTGACTACAAAAGCGGCAAAGGTCTTATCATACCATCCGATGGCCGTATCGATGTCCAGCTGCACGTTTCTGCTCTCAATCTCCGCGATGCAGAAGAAATTACCACAGGATTACGCGTGGAATTTTGCCGAATCAATGGTCTACGTGGACCTTCAGCTGCCAATGTTTATCTTTCATGAACTATATTAAAGCTTTTACTTTAAGCCCCATCGGATCACACATGGAGAGTTTTTATGAATAACCCCGTCTGCCTTGATGACTGGTTGATTGGCTTTAAAAGCTTATGCTGTACTTTGGCCGTAATAGCTCTGCTAATAATATAATAAGCAGACTCATTGTGTTTAGGGACATTGTACTGGAAGAAAACATTTTAAACATCAGGCAAATAACTAAGTCACCAGCTAAATAATAAGTTAACAGACATGAGTCCCGGGATGAGGTTCAACATCACCATTGCCCCATTTAAAGCACAAAACCCGCTCATCAGCGGGTTTTCTAATTTTCTTTCTAAACATCAGATATACAAAGCCCATCATTGAGGGGATTTTATCCATATTTTTTGAAAAATGCAAGCATCACGTTGCCATCTTCATTGAAAAACCTTTATCGTGTTACTTTTATCAATTGCACTTCAGCATAGAGTTATCCCAGGCAGCACTTTAAAGACTTCTACATTACACACACCTTGTCTCCCCTTCTCGTCATATCTGCAAGACCGATATGCATGACGCAGTACATACGCTGAACTGCTTTATCCATCAGCATATTCTAGTGCTAAAGCGACTTCAGTAGCAGAAGCAAAATTCTGCTACTGTGCCAAACAGGAGTAAACGTCATTTTATGTAATGTTGATTGAGTGGTCATAGTATCACCTCAATAACAGCTCTCCGCCCTATCATTGAAAGCATATCTGCTATAATTAAAAAGCCACTTAACATCAGGACTTCAAACATGACTTCAAATCAATCTGAAAACGAAATAGTTAATACTGTCAAAAAATATGTATCATGTGCTGACGATGCTTTGCAGGCAGGCAAAGAAAACGTTAAAGATAAATTTAGAAATTATCCACTGACTAGCGTGGTGGTCGCTCTAAGCATAGGGTTAACGCTTGGTTTTATTATTGGCAGAAAATAATCTTAAGCCTCCCATAAGTCGTACACAATCACATCTACCAATTAATGTTCCATTAGTAAAAAACCACCTCCTGTGGAGGTGGCTTAAGGATAGCAACAAAACACAACCTACTTTAAACGGCTATATTCTGCTATATCTAAATAATAGGTTCTCTTTTATCATCCGGTGAAAAAGGGTTCAATGGTTGCCCCTCATCAGGACGCTCAACGGGCTCATCATCAGGCTTACGGTCATCAAAATCTGGATGTTCTGACATATTCCACCCTAGTATTTTTATGCAGGAAAGATTATTTACTCTTTCCGGTTGTCTTTTTTATTATCCTTACCCTTACTATCCTCATTGTTTTTATTCCTGTCATGAGTTTTTTCATTTGAATCACTTACATATAATGTATTCATGGGGACTCCAGTTTTTTAACAGCACAATGCTGTATCTGTAATTATAGATGCAATTAATCATTATGGTATGTATGTTTCATGCACAAATCAGAAACGCATCTAGTGCTTTAATTAATATGGATTTTATTGCTGTAGATTTACAAAAATTCTCATAATTAACCAGCAATATAAGACAAATATCTCATAACATGAGGGAAATCAATCTCATTTAAAGCAATTTATAATTTTCATCCTACTATTTTCCCTACACTGCCAACACCAGTTTCGTCGCAACACTCTGACAAGACACCTATAAAATCAGTTTCGTTATCACCTTAATTTTCTTCATGGGTAACAAACCGGTAATACATCGATAGCCAGATTTCCGGCGTAAGCCATTTATTTGCAGCCTGATTGATGCACGTTACTGTTACCTCTTCCCTGCATCAGGATGGCTTCCCAAGATGATATGGTTAATCACACTGGAACATTCACGCATAACCGTTTCCTTCATATCCTGCCGTTTTAGCATGTCTTTTCCCCTTCTTGTTAATATCAATGACTAACACAAATCTAAAAAAGCCAGCAATGTAAAAAAACTGCATTCACGGCAACCAGAATGGTTACCGTTCTGCACAAAGTTTATGTCCACAAAAAAACCACTCTGCGCGGCTTATTGATATTTTCCACCGGTATGCATATAAGGCTCATCATTGGAAAACTCTTTGCACGTTTCCTTAGAAAATACAATCGTTATGTCGCCATCGTTCGGTGAAAATCTTTTATCTTGTCACTTTTCTCTGTTGTGCTTCTGCATACGCTTCTTCCTGCCAGCACTTTGTTACCAGTTTATCAATGACGTCCGCATACCCCTTGTACCACTGATAATCTGTCAGGTCCGGTACCAACTTCTGGACATGACGTCGTGCCAGTGTGGTCGGTAAACGACTAAACCTGTTTCCATTACAACGCCCACAAAACTTATAAACCGGTACGCCATGAAGCCGGGTTCTTTTTTCATCCAGGACAATACCTTTACCCTTACACCCTCTGCACGCTGTGCTGACTTCGCCCTTACCATGGCAATGCTGACATAGTTCCTTCCCCCATTCTTCCTTGATAACAGATTCCCCACTTCTGTAGTGTTTCACCACTTCGCGCAATACATTATGAAATCCCGTACCTGCACAATGTTCACAGCGAGCCTTACTTGCCGCAGACCTAGAATAATCAGCAAAGGCAAAATTCACGAGATAAGGAATAATCTGCAGCCGTGTTTCTTCACTCAATTTGTTCAATGTCGGGTTACCCAGTGCCATCGCGTAATTGAGCAGGCCTTCAATAGCAAACTGAGGATCCTGAACACCAACTTTTGCCAGGAATAAGGCAAACCCAAGCGGTGCTTTCGACTGCACCATCCCCTGCGCAGCCATCACATCCGTAATCGTTAAACCACCTGAGCCTGTCGCCGGTGCGTCATCGCTCAATTTTGGCGATTTTGGGGAGTAATATTTTGGTAAGGCTTCAAGGTTCATGCTCGTTCTCCACTTACGCCAATACGCCAATTGCCAGCGCACGATCGATAAAACGAAATATCAGCTCCAGCTGGGAGCCATACTTCTTTTCAAATGCCACGGTATCCGCATGCAGCTCGTCGTGATGCTTTCTGCACAAAGGCAACACAAAGAGGTCATGCGCTTTTGTACCCATTCCACCCTGACCGTGACCAATCAGATGATGCGGATCGTCGGCTGGCATACCGCAGCAAGCACACGGCTGTGTCTTAACCCAACGTGTGTATTTCTCCTTAACCCAGCGGCGACGTTTAGGCAGCTTCATGAAAGATTCCGGAGACTCTGGATCAACGGCAATGCTGACCACCGTCTTTTCCTGTGGCGGGATTTGTTGCTGGTGGACGTGAGGCAACGGCGCAAGATTTTTTGTGCGCTGCTTCAGTATGCTGGTGGCTGTCTGTTCTCCCGGTACGATGTCGCTTTCGCGGTACACAGAGCGGATTTTTTCCTCTCGTACCCCCAGAGAGCGACGTAATACTGCCTCCGGTAGTGCGTCCGCCACCTGATTGCAGACCGCCCACCAAGATAATTCAGCCAGCGATAATTCCCGCTCCTGCGCACCGCTTATTGCGTGACGGATGACGTCAATCATCCATGCTGTCAGGTTTTGTTGAGCAAGTTGCTCAAGTGATTCTGAGGTCTGGTCACGCAGTTGGTTGTCGCAGTGCCAGCACAACACCATCGCGCCGGTACCGTAACGATGTATGACGGTTTCGCTGTGATGGTAGTCACCATGAGGCCACTGGCAGGATTTAACATGACGCAGGAGCCAGTCAGACAGTGCACCAGCGCCGCCGGCAGCACGAATCACCCGCTCATCGCTGAAAAATGGCAGTAATGATTTATCCTCCGCCAGCGGCTGGCGAACGGCAGGAACAACTCCGGACGGCAGCCCGCGCATGCTTTTCGGTTCAGGCTCCACCAGCACACGCCCCTGCATAAACAAAGGCATCGCATCAGGACCGGGCCTGAAAAGTACAATCCCCAGGCGGTGAGCAATTTCAGGAGTCACTAATACCCTCACGTTACCTCCAGATGCGTTGCTGGAATGTGCGGGACGGACGCGGTGGGCGCTCGGAGTACGGCAGCCTGACGTAGATTATCCAGTGACGATAATCGAGGCTGAGGGCTTTCTTAATCTCGTATCCACGTCTGCGGTAGTTATGAATCAGCCATTCGGCCTGTTCTGCAGTGCATGGGTCATGCTGGTACCAGTCATATTTGAATGCATGAGAACGCCGATCGTGCCTGCTGGCACGATCGGTATCAGAATTGTGTAATTTGGTCTTGTGCGCCATCTGTTTTCTCTGCTGGCGCAGCAGGTGCCAGTTGTTCAGGCTGGCATGTGAATTGTAAACCAGAACACAGGAATAACACAAAGCCCGCATCGGCGGGCTTGATTATTAAGCTGAGTCCGGCGAATACCAGGGGAAATAAATATCGCTTAACGACGTGTGCTTAAGAACAGAGTCCACCGCCAATTTTAACGTCAACGACATGAAATTCTCAAAATACCATGAATTTTTCACAAAGAATTTTTCATCGATCAACTCTCCATTCATGATATCAAAGTCCGTAATCAGCTCCATCTTTAGCTCAAAAGAGGGTTCTTCATCCCCGGCACCATCTCTATCGGGATACCCTTTTATCGATGGCGAAAATCCAATCCGGAACCAACAGGTACCATCATCATCGCGCCCCGAAGAAAATTTAACTTCCTCGATCGAGACCTTAAAAAACCCTCCATCATCACTAGTGTTATCCTTGAAACTACTGGAAACAATATCGAAACCAGCATACTTAATATTTTGTAACATCAGTGACGCATCCATCGCTCACCAGCCTCTTTCTTTTTTGTTCTTGCTGAAGGGGAAATGACATAACCAAAAGAGAATGCTTTTTCCCAAACGAATGTATCTGTCGTTTCTTCGCTTTCCGAATGAGAATGAACTTCTTTTTTGTCAGCAATCTTTTCTTCGATAGCTTTACGCACATAATCATTAAGCGTCGTCTTATCCGCCATTGCAGCCAAAAACGCTTTCTTATGAAGATCGCGACCAATTCTGATGTTAAAAGTACCACTCATTGGTTTATCAGGAGATTTCCCTAACTGCTTGCATGTGTCGAGATAATCTGTAACAGCTTCTTCAAACGCCGCCCTTAACCCATCCAGTGTTTCCGCTTCGTAGGTTACAACATCGTTTACGCACTGAATTTTCCCATGAAGTATGTTATCTTCAAGTGAAACCTCAATGCTGCCAAAATAACCTTTATAACTCAGCACATTACTCATAACTATCAATCTCATCCAAAAGATTTTTCACTTCTTTAAGCACATATCCTTTAACAATATTGCCAGGATGTGGGCAATGAAAAGCCACAAGCCTTCCATTAGCATTGGTAAACTTCCTTCTTGAGCCTGAACCGGTAAGCATTTCGAAACCATAATGCCCAAGCAACGTCACGAGTTCATCCCATGTAAAATCCTTTGGAAGCTGATTCAGACGCCACCTCAACTTCTCTTTTTTGCTCATTTAAAGTATATCCCTTCCCCCACCAATAGCAACTAACAATCAGTTGCAAGCTCATCGCGATAAAGAAGCATAAGAACCCTGTACCTAATTCATAACAACAGAAAACACATGCGAGCATGAAAATGTTACAATAATATTAAAGCCACTTGCTAGTAAGGTTAAGTGTGGGTGCGTTGAGGATGCCTGACTCATCAGAGGTGGCGAGGGATTTCTCCCCCGCCTGGTCTCTTACTCCTCAGGTTCGTAAGCTGTGAAGACAGCGACCTCCGTCTGGCCGGTTCGGATTCGTACCTCGCAGAGGTCTTTCCTCGTTACCAGTGCCGTCACTATGACGGTTAAACAGATGACGATCAGGGCGATTAACATCACCTTTTGCTGCTTCATAGCCTGCTTCTCCTTGACCTTTCGGTCCGTAAGAGGCTAATCTCTATGTGTCGCATAGATATGGCCTCAGATTAATATTAAGCGTCTTGCAGGACGCGTAATGTTAACTGGGGCTTTTCTCTATCTGCCGTTGGTGTTCATGCCCGAGGCAGATAGCCTCAAGCACCCGCAGCAATTCTACTTAACTCACGTCACCTCGCCAATATAAAATCAATCAGAGAGGTGATTCATAAGAACGATAACAAGACAATAAATTGCCATTACTGCCGCAATAGCCAGCGCACATTTCAGAACCAGCACGATGACCTCCCATATTTGACGTACACGCGCATGATTCAATATGTAGCAACCTATTTCTTGCTTCAATATAAAATCAGGTATTGTTGTATAACTATTAAACTAACTCCCTATCCCCACATCTCAGGCGCTCAACGTCTGTGTGCGGGGCGTTTTTTAATACCTTACCCCCAGCGGCAAATAGAATACACCACCAGCGCCACCGCCATTGCAATCCCTACCGTTGTGAACGCTTCAGGCCAGCTCATTGATTCACCTCCTGCGGCGGTTCTGGTAGCGGCATCCAGTGAGTTGCTTGCTCAATACCATTACCCGGCTTAATCGTTGCTTCTCCTCGCCGGAATGTGCTTCCTGTATAGCGTGCGGAGCATATTAGCGGTTCAACCAGAGAGCTATCGAAATTCACCGAAATAAGCACGTTCTGGTTCTTTTCAGGCATCCGCTCACTACAGCTTATCCAACCATCCGGAATTACCGGCGCTGACGGCGCTGCGTAAAGCGGTGTTATTTCTGCCCGAAAGTCACCTATTTCATGCAGTCGCACCCAGCGTTCGACTTCTGCTTTGTCAGAATACATAGTGGTGAACGTATTATATTTATTGTCAATTTGCGTGAAGGTTGCCTTCCACGCCACTGGCTCTGCTTCCAGCGAAGCCAGTGCGATACGAAACACATTGGCAAGCAGGCTGTCTGAGGATTGGTTATCGTGCGCCGGGTCGCTCAGGAAGCCTGTGATGAATGATTTAATCTCCGCGCGTTCTTTGGTAATGGTGGTCATATCAGTTTTCCTTATACGGATTAAATTTATTGTGTAGCGCCCTGAATGATTCCCATGTCACATCGGTATATAACTCAATAACTGGTTCAATTATTTTTCCAATTACCCAGACCAGGATTAACGGGGATATCGGTATCAGCAACACGATAAATAGAATGAGAAACAAGAGTTCTATAGCCCTACTTCTTCGAGGATATTCTTTTCTAAATAATGTAGTCATTTCTTACCGCCCTTTCGGGCGGCCTCCTGATGATTTGAGGGTGCAGGAATCCCTCCGGTTAAGGATTTAATAAAAATCACTTCTGATTTAAATTTTCAGTGTTTTGTTGCCAGGTGATTTATCGCCTTTACGCTTCAGCCTTATTTCGCAACCAGACACAAACCGGGCCATCTTCGGTGTCATGTATTGAACCAATAAACCATCCATCGCCCTCTGGTCGTTCCGGTTCCCAGGTGGAAATATCAGGACCATCTGCATCAAGATTAAAATCATCTTCATCCATAGTTCTGATGGTCCATTGAAGATTATTTTCCTCCATCCAGGCATTAAACTCTTCCGTTGAAATATGTTCTCTACCATCACAGAATTTTTCATATTCAGGATGCGTCCAGCAGCCAAATTCATCACGTACTACTGGTATTTCTTTAATTTCATTCATTTCTGTTCTCCCACGTTTTCAGACTTTCACCACAGAACGGACAAAATGAAACCCGCACTGGTGATTTAGAAAATTCACCGGAACGCAACATCACCAAATCAGGGCCGCGAGTTAAACTCTCATTCCAGATTTTGTATATCAGCAGACCTTTTCGCGTCGTGTATTCAGCATCATGCTCAAGGGATTTTGCCAGAGCCGTACACTGTTCTATCTTGTTGCCATTAATTTGGCATTTTGACTCACTCACTGGTTGTCTCCTTTGCGAATCTGTTCCGCCCATTCTTCAAGGGATTTCTCCGCATATTCACCGGACAGACCATCAATCGGGTGCGGTTCATTAGCCAACTCTTCTTTCGCTGACAGAATCATGCGCGTAACGTCGAAAACTTCACGTAAAGACTTATTGATAAATCCGTGGATGAAGTGGTCAACAAAAACTGGCCACCGAGTTAGAGTTTTTCCAGTATCGATTTTCCGATTCGTTTGGGGGTAATCCACCGTTATATTCGTGCGGTCTTAGTGCGCTGTAATATCCAACGATATAGTCCGTTATGGCGTGAGCTGCCTCGCTGAAGCTTACGTAACCCACCACCGGCATCCATTCGTTCTTCAGACTCCTGAAGAAGCGTTCCATTGGGCTGTTATCCCAGCAGTTTCCGCGCCGGCTCATACTCTGCCTGATCTGGTATCGCCACAATAACTGCCGGAACTGCCTGCTCGTATAATGACTGCCCTGATCGCTGTGGAACATCACCCCGCCGGGCTTACCACGGGTTTCCCACGCCATTTCCAGCGCTTTCATGGTGAGCCTGCTGTCCGGCGAGAACGACATGGCCCAGCCCACTGGTTTTCTTGCGAACAGGTCGAGAACAACGGCGAGGTACGCCCAGCGCTTACCCGTCCAGATATAGGTCACATCACCGCACCACACCTGATTTGGCTCGGTCACGGCGAACTGCCGTTCAAGATAGTTAGGGATAGCAACATGTTCATGACCACCACGTTTATACCGGTGAGTCGGCTGCTGACAGCTGACCAGCCCCAGCTCTTTCATGAGCCTGCCAGCAAGCCAGCGTCCCATCTGGTAGCCTCTCCGGGTTGCCATTGTGGCGATGCTTCTTGCTCCGGCCGAACCGTGGCTGATGCCATATAGCTCAAGTACCTGACTGCGTAATACAGTCCGTCTGCCGTCTGGTTTTTCAGGCCGGTTTTTCCAGTATCTGTAGCTGCTGCGATGAACCCCGAACACATGGCAGAGTGTGACCACAGGATAATGCGCTCTGAGTTTCCCGATTATCGAGAACTGTTCAGGGAGTCTGACATCAAGAGCGCGGTAGCCTTTTTTAATATTTCATTCTCCATTTCAATGCGTTGTAGCTTTTTCCTCAGCTCACGTATTTCGATTTGTTCTGGTGTTATCGGAGAGGCTTTTGGTATTTTGCCCTGACGCTCATCACGCAGTTGTTTGACCCATCTTGTCATTGTGGAAAGGCCGACATCCATAGCTTTGGCGGCATCTGCCACCGTGTAGTTCTGGTCAACAACCAGTTGAGCGGATTCGCGTTTAAACTCTGCGCTGAAATTTCTTTTTTTCATTGGAGCACCTGTGTTGTTCTGAGGTGAGCATATCACCTCTGTTCAGGTGGCCAAATTCAGTGTGCCACTTCAAAGCACAGATCTCCGAGGCTGATATAACCCGTATTTCTGTGGGGCAAAAAGCCCGTTTCTCTATTTTCTCCGAACCGGACAAGCAATACAGCGCAACGCTGCGTGCCGTTGAGCTGGCACCAGAATCGGTAATGAAAGATGACTCTCTCGCCAGCAACAGTTCAGCATCAGGCTCCGGAACTTCAAATGCGTCCGTTTATTACAATGCTCTATTCGATGTGCCTAACCCAGAAAATCGACTTCGTATTGCCATGACTGCTCAGGTTACCCTGATTACTGATGAAGCCCAAAATACACTGCTGGTACCCATTCAGGCAGTGCACAGAAGTGAGGGGAAGAAGCAACAGGTCCTGGTGCTGGCAGCAGACGGCAGGCTGGAACCCCGGGATGTGAAAACTGGTATCACGAACAGCGTGGATATTCAGATCCTCGAAGGTTTAAATGTCGGAGAAAATGTCGTGCTGTCGCTGCCGGATAAGAGAGAGTCCGAAGAAAGGATTATGCTGTGAAAAAACTTATTGAGTTAAAAGGGGTTAGCCGAACTTATGGCAACGGAGATCAAACGCGGACCGTCCTGAAAAATGTCGATTTGACAATCGCTGCTGGAGAAATGGTGGCAATCATTGGAGCCTCTGGCTCAGGCAAATCAACCTTAATGAACATAATGGGTTGCCTTGACGTACCCAATAGAGGTGATTACTACATCGACGGACAAAATGCCGCCTGTCTTTCACCCGATGAGCTGGCCAGAGTGCGCCGGGAACACATTGGCTTTATATTCCAGCGCTACCATCTGATACCTGATCTTAGCGCACTTGGTAACGTGGAGATCCCGGCCATTTACGCCAACAGCGAACGCGACAGTCGTCGGCAACGTGCAGCCGCGTTGCTGGGCAGACTGGGACTGGAAGGACGTGAGCATCATAAACCCTGCGAACTTTCAGGCGGTCAGCAGCAACGCGTCAGTATTGCCCGAGCACTGATCAACGGTGGAAATATAATTTTGGCGGACGAGCCAACTGGTGCTCTGGATTCGCAATCCGGGCAAGAAGTGTTAGCCATTCTGAATGAACTTAATCGGCGTGGTCATACTGTAGTAATGGTGACCCACGATATGACGGTCGCCCGGCACGCAAAGCGAATCATTGAGCTGTGTGACGGCGAAATCATTGCTGATAGTGGAGGTTGCGTATCTGCGACGGAAACACTACCACAAACCAACAGTATCCGGCAAAGCTATTGGAAAACACTGCTCGATCGAACGCGTGAATCGATGCAAATGGCGCTAAAAGCGATGAAGACGCATCGCTTACGCACCACGCTAACCATGATCGGAATTGTTTTTGGTATCGCCTCCGTTGTCACTGTCGTGGCATTGGGTGAAGGAGCCAGGCAAGAAACATTGGAAGAGATTAAAAGTCTGGGGACAAACGTGATCAGCATTTATCCCGGGCAGGATTTGTTCGATGACAGCATTGAGAGTATTAGAACATTGGTACCTGCTGACGCAAATGCACTGGCGAAGCAAGGGTTTATCGATAGCGTCAGCCCGGAAGTTAGCGCTTCAGACAACATTCGTTTTCTGGGGAAATCTGCAATAGCTTCCATCAACGGCGTTGGGCGGGAACATTTCCGGGTGAAAGGTATTGAGTTGTTGCAAGGGACTACTTTTAGAGACGATCGCAACGCTCTACAGGAAGTCATTATCGATGAGAATACTCGCAAGGCCATTTTCGACAACGCAGGGCTACAGGCGCTGGGGCAAATAGTCTTTCTTGGTTCTGTACCAGCACGAGTGGTTGGCATCGCTAAAAGTAACAACCGTAGTGATGCATCAAATCGCATTACTGTGTGGATGCCTTACAGCACGGTGATGTACCGTATTGTGGGTAAACCAGTTCTGACTAGCATTAGCGTCAGGCTAAAAGACAATGTGGATAACGAGGCAGCGATCAGCGCTATCTCCCAACTATTAACCCGGCGTCACGGCGTAAAAGACTTCCAGCTGTATAACTTTGAACAAATAAGAAAGTCTATCGAACACACCTCAATGACCTTCAGTATTTTAATTCTTATGGTCGCCTGTATCTCACTAATGATCGGCAGTATCGGGGTGATGAACATCATGTTGATTTCTGTAACGGAACGAACTCATGAAATTGGCGTACGAATGGCGGTTGGCGCGAGACGCAGCGACATTATGCAACAGTTTATTATTGAGGCTGTATTGGTTTGCCTGATTGGCGGCGCATTCGGTATTGCACTGTCATATACCACTGGTGCGCTCTTTAACGCTCTGGCGGGCGGGATATTCGCAGCTATATATTCGTGGCAGGCTGCTGTTGCTGCATTTTTTTGCTCAACCTTAATCGGCATGATCTTCGGGTATCTCCCCGCCCGCAAGGCAGCAAAGATGGACCCGGTTATTTCACTGGCCAGCGAATAATCTATGAAAATTTTATCATCGTTGACTTTATGCCTTATCACTGCACTCTGTTCAGGTTGCACAAATGTGCTGAAAAGTGACTATCGCGCTCCCGAAGTGAGCTATCCCATCAACTGGACCAAGGGCGATTTGGACGGAAATACATCCCCGTTTGACTGGGAAGAATTTAACGATCCTAATCTCGATAACTGGCTTCATCTGGTGATGACAAGTAATAACGATATGGCTATAGCTGCATTGCGGATACATCGGGCGCAGCTGGATGCGGAAAGAACAGGTATCACCAATACTCCTGCACTAAAGGGGTCACTGAGTATGGACGGGAAAAAACAGCTGAATAACTCGTCCGGCTGGGCAAAAAGCGGTTCAGCCAGCTTTAGCACCAGCTATGAGCTGGATCTCTGGGGAAAAATTGCCCGTCAGCGTGATGTTGCTGAGTGGGCAGTCCATGCCAGTCAAGAAGATTTTCGCTCCGCGCGTCTGATACTGCTTTCAGAGGCCAGCAATAATTACTGGCGTATCGGTTTTGTAAATCAACAAATTGCCAGCTTCCAGCAGAGTATTGACTATGCAAAAGAGACGCTGCGTCTGGCCGAGGTTCGCTATCGTGCAGGAAATACCTCGTCGCTGGATGTGATTGACGCGCAGCAAAACCTGCTCACGCAAGAGAACCAGCTTACAGGGCTACAACGAGAACGTTCACAGCTACTCAATCAGCAGGCCGTTTTGCTCGGCACCGTGCCCGGTTGCCAGATAGTCGAGCCCAAAACACTGCCAAAAGGAAACCTGCCTAAGGTCAATGCGAATATTCCTGCCAGCATACTGATGCGCCGGCCTGACATAAGTGCTAAAGAGTGGCAATTGCGTGAGGCGCTGGCTACGGTTGATATCAAGCGTAGCGAATATTACCCCACCTTCAACCTGACAGGCGCTTTGGGTACCAGCAGCGCTTCGCTACTGGCATTACTGCATAATCCGGTCGGTTCCGTAGGCGCTAACCTGACGCTACCGTTCCTGGAGTGGCGACAGCGGGACATAGAGGTAAAAATTGCCCGTAACGATTACGAACAGCGAGTGCTGGAGTTTAAACAGCTACTTTATAAGGCAATGAGCAGTATAGAGGACGCGCTTTCATTTCGTAACCAGTTGCTGCTTCAGGAGACAAGACTCAGGGAAGAACTGGAACTTGCACGTAAGTCAGAGTGGTTAAACGAAGTTCGTTACCGGCATGGTGCAGTACGTATTTCATTCTGGCTTGATGCTCAGGAAAGACGCCGTCAGGCGGAGCTGCGACTGGATGAAAACCGCTTCAATCAGTTGCAGAATCTGGCAAAAATTTATCTTGAGTTTGGCGGGGCATCAACCTTTCCTTAAGTCTAATTGGGGACAACCTGGAGCAATACGGAGTGAAAAATAGCCGCAGTTGAAAACACCATAGCCATTGACATTTGAGCTTTACCAGCTCTTGAAAACAAAAAATCACTGTTAAGCGCAATGCTATTCACTTCAGCAGAGCAGTACTGCGTTTCAGGAGTCTGTTTCATCACGGAAGTATCGCTCGCAACTATAGATATAATAGTCACCAGTTGTGGGCTGACTCCATAAAGCTGTAACGATTTTCCCTGGTAACCAGCTATAAGACCTAATTGATAGTCAGGTTAATTCAGTAGCTCGACTTTAATATTCAGGTCGAATTAATTTGCAAAATTTAGATGGTATTCGGATGTTTTGTCTAGTATTTACTCGCATGTTGTTTTGTTCATCTCCCTTATACCAAGGGGGGCCAGCCAGACCCGGTATGATTATTATCCAAGACGTCCATGAATCGGGGAGCTCTGAGGCTAGCAGGGTGCTGGTAACCTCTAACAGAAGACATCCCGCACGATGTCTGAATGAATGTACTTTGAGCTTTTTATTGATAAATATAATTTATATAAATAGTTATGCGTAAAACATAATTTCCATAACTATTTTTCACGTAATTCTAAATACCCAACCAATAACAATCAGTTAAATCAATTTAACTTGAATTTGCATTCATATTAATGCATTAATATTTTTTGCAAAAAAGTACCCCCCGCATTGAAATACAATAAACAAGCAAACAGATGTCAACGACGGATGAAAAGTGGTTCTTCCGCAACTTAGGTGGAGATTGTCATGCCAGTGGACTCATGACCCTCTGCCTAAGTAGTTCAAATCCGGCTCGACCATACATCTGGCGTTTCAACATCTTCAGGCGATTTACATGACCTTCGACAACACCATTGTTACTGAGGATGTCATCAGACAGGTCATCACCAACCTGTTCGAATTTGAAAAAGAAATGCTGGGAGGTAAACCGTTTTACCTCCATATGGGACATCTCATTCATCGATAAGGGGGGGATCTGAGCTTCAGAGAGCGGGTACTGCGCGGCGTACAGCTGAATCCCGAAGCCACGGTGGCGGAGCGGATTTACTGGGCAGAAGATGAATCTATCGCCCGTCTCCATTTTAAATCAGTCAGATGACATGAAATCATTATCAATCACCGGCGTTCAGTCAGGAGTAAAACCGGATATTCCGCGCAGGCTGCGTTGCCTGCCCTGACCATACTGCCCTGTCAGGAGGGCGCTGTTCTGCCCCTCCTTCTCCCTGCAGCATCAGCGATGGCTGTTATCAGAAGTTATACCGGATACCCAGTATTCCTTCCGCATCCGTCTTAAAGTAACCATCAAAACTGCTGTTTACTTTTGCCTGCACTGACAGTTTCTCCGTCAGCTTTCCGTTGATACCAAACGAAACGGTATAGCGGTCAGCCTTCTCTGCATCATAGTGACGGGCTTTCCAGTCATCACGCAGGGTCATTCCGGGCATATCCTTCAGAGTGATATTCCGCCAGATACCTGCCTTCAGCGTCATATTTCCGGATACTTTTTCTGCCTCAACCCCGGCCTTCAGCCACAGGGCGTCGCCATCATGAAGCTCCACGCTCCGCTCCCGGCCCTGCAGACGATTTCCGTCCACCCGGGCACCGTTCAGTGAAACAGTCGGTGTTATCGTCATATCAAGGGGGGCAGTGTGTATCTTCCACCCGCCCCGAATACCGGAAGTCAGGATATGGCTTTTCACCCTGCCGGACAGGTCACTCAGCTCTCCCTGAATGGTGTAGTCTTCAGACAGCGCCCGGTATCCGGCCATACCATCCACGAACAGGCCACCGGCAAACGATTTGCCCACCAGAACATGCCCGCCCCACAAGCTGAAATCATCCCGGTAGTCATCCGTGCTGCTGTGCCCCCGGTAAAACTCTGCCCCCATCCCCCACCAGGCATTGCCGGCGGCAGACTGACGGAATCCCACATTCAGTCCGCTCTGGTTCAGGCTGAAGTCGTCATATCCGCCATGGCTGTACCCTGTCATGGCCCATGCACCGCCGTCTGCATCATTGTTGTCCACTACCTGTGTCCAGCGGTCAGCACTGTCGCTGAGAATGAACTCACGGGCGGCAAACATGGCACGTGCTTTCTTCAGAAGAGATGTGTTATCCGCGCCCTTAAACAGCGAACTGCCATTCACCATCGTGCCCGCATTCTCTGCCGGAGAATCAGGGGAAGGCGACACACTGTTGCTGTTATTTCCTTCAGACACAATACCATCTGCCTCAATACTTCCTGTACTCCCTGTATCCGGTGCAACCGGAGAGGTTGTATCTGTCACATCATCACTGACATCCGTTGATACCTGAGATTCTGTTGTTCCGGCATGGCTTTTCAGTTGCCAGTAAACTCTGCCGTCTTTCTCCTGCACCTGTGTGTCAGGGGTATAAACAGTAAACCCCCTGTTCAGGCTGGCAAAGGAGAAGTACCCGTGAGAAGTTCCGACCGGTGCAGATGCCAGAGTCAGGTCATTTTTCAGTGTGACAGTCTGGTCAAACAGGGAGGACAGGTCCAGTGTGTTATGTCCGCCCGTTGCCTTGTTCAGGATATCAATCCGGTCGCCCGTGTTGTCGGCAGTGCTGACACCCATAGCGATATTCATACTGCTGGCATGCAGTGTGTTTACCGTCAGCGTTTTTGGCGACCAGTTGTCTGTCACAAGGGAGAGCGTCCCGCCTTTGCTTCTGAACGAATCCAGTGTGGAGCTTTTCGTCATATTCCAGAAACTCCGGCGCGACAACTCCACATACGAGCCGGCATGACCGCTGATATCACCATTAAAGGTTGCATTCATGATATCCAGCGTCGTCTTTCCGTTCAGGACAGCACTGCCATTAAACACGCTGCGGTCTGCATCCTTCACCGCCTCTGATGTGCCTTCTTCCAGCGTAAAGGCCGTGCCGTTACCATCGTTTTTGTCAATAAAGACCCGGCTGTCGCCCAGTGTAACCGTCGAATCTGTGGCTTCAAGCATGGTGTTCAGCGTGGCATTGCGACCAAGGCCAAAATCAGTGTTCTTCAGTGACAGCCTGTCAAAGGTAAAACTGCGGTTCTCCCAGTCCTCCTGACTGAATGACGTGGGCTGAATCAGAACCGAATGGTCTCCACTGGCAGCCAGTTTGTCAGCCACAGACTGAGTATTGTATGCATGGATAACCGGATGCCCCTGCAACGTCAGACGCCCGTTTTCCTGGGTGAATGTACCGGAGATATCCGCAGAGCCGTCCATCACCAGAGCACCGGTAACGCCTTCCGGCAGGCGATTATCCACATTCAGATTGCCTTTCAGTTGTCCGTGGAACAGATACCCTGCAGCATTGAAACGGTCAGCTACCAGTTTCTGTGCATCCCCCTGACGGTGCCCCACAAACTCCCAGATGGCGTTACTGCTCTGGTCCGTGGGGAAATAACCATAGGTGCTCTGCTTCAGGATGAAGTAATCCGTCGTATTTGTGTACGGGTTATTGTATTTATATAAATTTCCGGCAGTTCCTTTACGTGATTCCGACCAGCCATTCAGTGCTACTTTGTCAGCCTGCAGGGCATAATCCAGCGTGATAGTGGCCCGTTTATCAGCGTTATTCGCCAGCACGGCGCCATAATCTGCCGCCTTCAACTGATGAAACGTCAGACTGTTACCATTAACATCCAGCGTGCCCCCACGATATCCCCATGAAACGGTATCCGGATTTATCTGCCGCTCATCAGTCAGTACCACGGTCGGCCGGCCACTGGCAATATTAACACTGCTGAACGCCTGCACCTGTCCTTTATTGTCCGCCTGCTGGTTCAGTACAACCTTTCCGTCCCCGACCTTCAGGCCGCCTTCATTAATACCTGTACCCTGAACCGTCAGCGTACCTTCACCAATTTTATGCAGGTTATCGCCCTTAACACCGTTAACCTGCCAGTTTACGGACACCCCATTGTCCACAATAATACCGGCACCGGTCCAGGTACTTCCGTTAGAGGTTGTTACTGTGTAATTATCACGGAACGTCAGGGCCCCCGCCCCCTGAGAAACCGAACCCTTAAGGTTAATCTGACCATTCGCCCCCTGAAATATCAGGTTTTTACCGGCATTCAGGTCATTTCCCTGCTGCCCGTGCATGGCATATGTGGTGCTTCCCTGTGTCAGCGCACCAGCTCCGGTGCTGCTGTTAAAGCTCCACTCCAGTGCACCACCTTCCGATGTTCTGAACGTGACCGGGGCATCATTGTCTTCATTAAATTTCTGCCCGATAAAATCCAGTGGAATAACAGCCCAGTTATTTCCCCTGCCCCCCGCTCCATTCCCCGCAGTAAGAACACCGACCAGCACCCATTTATTCTGAACAGAATCAAAAGCAAATAAAGGCGAACCGCTGTCACCGGCCTCGCCATAAATGGGCATTGCACCATTAAGTTTGTAATCAAAAACCAGACCTGAACTGGTGCTAATCATTTCTCCATTCTGATAGGATGACAGGCTACCGACAGTCCCGCCGGTCAGCCAGGAATATGCACCTCCCATTTGTGTCAGCAGTCCGTTACTGTCCTTAATATACTGAGTACCAGACCCCAGACGATAAAAAACAGGATAGCGCTCCTTATCCAGATATGCGCCAGCCACTGCCCCCTGCGCCGTCACCGCAGTAGGGGCAACCTCTGTCACCAGTTTATCCAGCCGGGGGGCATGAAAATCCAGTGACGGCGCATTATTCCGGTCCACGATATTGTAACGGTTTTCACCATCACCAAAGCTAACGTTTGTATATCCACCATTATGTTTCACACTGACGATATACTGCGGGTTTATCAGTGTTGCCACACCTATTTCCGAATCCACAGCGCTGAAATCCGGCATAGCCGCCTTATCCAGCGTACCGCCCCGTTCTCCCTGCTTATTATAAATAGCGATATTCGTTGCCCCCGGGCGGAACATCCCCTTATTTTCAGCAAAATCACGAAATAACTGATACCCGAGTTCATTATTGACCGTTCCCGCAAGGCTTCCTGCAGAGAATAGTACCGGGGTCAGTAATAAAACCGGGAAACGCAGACGTCTGACAGACTTATGAACACATTTCCTGGCAAACTCAGATACGGCAATAAAGCCCCTGGCCACAGCGCTGTAGCGAAGAGAATAAATTCTGTTCATTTTTAATTAATCCTGAAAAAAATAAAATCAGCACTACTCAGGCATAACGGATAATCACCGTCATCCCTGCCCGCCAGACTGACTGTCCTGTCACCGGTTTACTGAAATGAAGATTAAGAACTGCACCGGAAGAAATCCCGAGTGCATATGCCCCGGAATAAAACCAGCCTTCACCCACCAGGTCCTGATAACCGCTTTCATCAGTAATCACCGGTGAGTCAGACACTCCCGGAACTCCCTGTTTCAGCTGTGTCCAGATACTTTCTGCGGACACTTCACCTTCCGTCATCCGGGAAATGAAGCTCAACCCGTCGGCGGTGCGCCACGTACTGCTGTCGGGTACGCCACCATTAAAAACATAAGCATCAGCACTGTTATTCCCCAGTGTCTGGGTTATTCTGGCACCAAAGCCATCATCTTCTGCCCACGCAAGCGCCCCGAAAGCCTGAACTTCTGCTGCCAGTGCGCCTGTTGTCTGAGTGTCCCCGGTGACGCTCAGTGGCAGAACAAGCAGCCCCTGTCCCGGCGTGCCACTGGCCCACTGAATGTGGATTTGACTTCCGTCATTTCCCTTCAACTGAATAACAGGAACAATGCCTGCACCGGATGTCTCACTCCCCTCAAAAGCACGGGCTGATTTACCGGCAAGCAGCAGAAGGTTATGGGGTGCGCTGAGCGTAAGGCGGGTTCCGTTACCGGTCAGCTCACTGATTTTGTTGCTGAACCCGGTATATCCGCCGATTTTCCACAGCCAGGGAGGAAGTGAATCATCATAAGGCGTGATGGTCCCCCCGAATTCCACGGCTCCCTGAAAATCCCCGCCGGACTGCCATCCGGCATCAGCCGAAACTTTTCCGCAAATTAATAAAGAAAGAGAAAATATAATAATAAGTAAAACATCAATCACAGCATTCTGACGCACGTCCACTCCCCTCTGAGATACCTTCACCTCTATTATTCACTTGTGGTGAAATTTCTTTTATTTTTCTGTAAACCTCACTGAAGTTATCTTCCACCATCACATGACCTTCAGTTCCCCTGATATGAAGTTCACAAAAAAAACCTTCTGAAGAACGAAACGGATGTCTTTCATATTCACCAGAAGATTTCGCCCCTGTCTGCTGACAAAGCGAACAAACACGCCTGCATCTCAATGCAAATATAAATAAAAGAATAAAAACAAAAAGACGTTGAAGTAAGAAGAAAAACACTGCCGGAGTCTGAAAAATGCGATACCGGCACATCATTTATCATAAATAAAATGAAATTACTTAAATGTATTTGATGTTGTTTTTCAGGAGTGACTTACTGATTACACAGCTGGCGTTATTTATACTCACAACAAAATGTATCCACTTTTTCCGGTTTGCCGAAATAAAATCCCTGCAGATAATCCACTCCCAGAGAGCACAGACAGTTCACCTGCGCCTGTGTTTCCACACCTTCTGCCACCGTATCAATACCCAGCTTTCCTGCCAGCCCGACAACGCTTTCCACGATATGCCGGGATGTCTTTTCACTCAGAATGTCCCGTGTGAAGCTCCTGTCCATTTTTATATAACTGACCGGGAAGTGCTTCAGGTACGACAGTACGGAATATCCGGTTCCGAAATCATCCAGCGCAAATGCCACTCCGGCATCACGCAGTCGGCTCAGTTTCTCTTCGGTCTGTCTGTCCATATTAAACGGCTGCTGCTCCGTCAGCTCCAGAACCAGATGTATGCTGTCATGCCCTGCCAGCGCCAGACACATCTGAGTGAACTCACGCTCAGCCAGCAGGGCCGGCGTCACGTTCACGGCAAGCCGGAAACCACGCGGCAGCATGGCTTTAACCTCCAAAAGCCCGGCCACCGCATGGTTCAGGATTTTTTTCGTCAGAGGCAACAACAGACCGGCAGATTCCACTAGATTAATGAAATATGCCGGCGGAAGGATTTCTCCCGTCGGCATATGCCAGCGAACCAGAAGCTCTGCACCGGACACAGTAAGGTCGGATGCAGAAACCACTGGCTGGAGATACGGTTCAAATTCCCCGTTACTGAGAGCGCGAAGCAGTCTGTCTGCCGATACAAAATCACTGCCCATACC
>NZ_PTSB01000034.1:0-45795 GCF_002965125.1 Escherichia sp. MOD1-EC6162 | reverse complement strand
TACCCGAAGTGATTCCACTTAATGAATAAAAAAGCAGCGGCCAATGCCGCTGTTTCGTTTGAAGCGCGAAAAGTAAAGTTTTCGCATTTATCGTGAAACGTTTTCGCGTTTTTCGTGCGCCGCTTCATCGAATATATCAGCCTGAATGCTTTCATATTCCAGCCACACCACAGTATTAGTAAACGCATAGATCTCAAGCGGTAAACCATTATCGCCGGGAGCTAACTGGCGCACCATTAAGGTCATATCTTTACGAATCCGCGGATGATTGCGTAGATATTCGTTCAGATAGGCGCGAAACGTTCCAATATTGGTCATTCGGCGCAGGTTTAATACTGACTCCGTAGAACCTTGCTGGCGATTCCACTCGTTAATTTCCTGATGGCGGCTGGTTAAATAGGGTTTCAACAAATGCGCTTTATTCAGCCGCTGCATTTCGGTTTCATCAAGAAAACGAATACTGGTGACATCAATACTGATGCTGCGTTTAATACGTCGACCGCCAGAGGCTGACATCCCGCTCCAGTTTTTAAAGGAGTCGGATACTAACGACCAGGTGGGAATAGTGGTAATGGTATTATCCCAGTTACGCACTTTGACGGTAGTTAAGCCGATATCGATCACTGAGCCATCCGCGCCGTATTTTGGCATCTCCAGCCAGTCGCCCAGTTTCAACATATCGTTCGCGGAAAGCTGAATCCCTGCAACCAGACCAAGAATCGGATCTTTAAACACCAACATCAGTACGGCAGCCATCGCGCCAAGACCACTGATCAGAATTGCCGGTGACTGACCAATCAGCAGTGAGATCATTAATATGCCGACCAGAATCGCGCCGATCAGTTTGATCCCCTGAAATATCCCTTTTAACGGCAACTGTTTTGCCGCCGGGAATTTCTGAGCCAGATTTAAAATAACATCCAGCAGGGAGAAGACTGAAAGCAGCGCATACATCATGATCCACAACTGCGCACAGGTGGTCAGGATATCAGCCGCTTCGGTGCCTTTTTGCAGCCAGAATACCGCCTGAATATTGACGATAATCCCCTGCAGGGTAAAAGCTAAACGGTGGAAGAGTTTATTCTGGGTAATGATTTGCAACCACAGCCGTGAGCTGGCGATGGCGCGTTTTTCGAAGGTACGCAGTACCACCCAGTGCAAAATAATATGCACTATTACGGCGGTCAGAAAAATAATACCGAAAATCATCACCATTGAAGTGGTGTGATCGATCTCAATACCCGCTAAATCTTCAACCTGGGATATTAAATCCTGCATAACGTCTCCTTTATACAACAGCGGCCTATGATGACGGGTGAAAGGGGGTTATGCAAATAAGTAAAATCTGAGGATAAATAGCCGGGCGGATGCCCGGCAAGGGAGAATTACACTTCGGTTAAAGTGATACTTTGTGGCAGACGAGATTTCGGCAGGGTAGCGTTAAAATCTTCGACGCTATGATGACCCACCGGAACGATCACCAGACTGGTGTAGCCTTTCTCTTTCAGACCAAATTCTTCATCGAGGATCGCGGCGTCAAAACCTTCGATTGGCACCGCGTCCAGACCCAGTGCCGCAACGCCCAGCAGGAAATTACCGACGTTGAGATATACCTGTTTTGCCATCCACTCTGCATCATCTTGCAGATCTTTACGGTGCATATCCGCGAAGAATTTGCGGCCTTTATCGTTCGCGGCTTTCGCTTCCGGCGTGGCAAAGCGGCCATCAGCATCTTCCTGGTCAACAACCAGCTTCAGCCAGGCATCGTCCATTGCGGTTTTCGCGCAGAACACCACGACGTGCGAGGCATCAAGTATTTTACGTTCGTTGAACACGTAATTATCGGCAGCGGATTTGGCGACACGCGCTTTGCCTTCTTCAGTGCTGGCAACGATAAAATGCCACGGCTGGGAGTTGGTGCTGGAAGGGCTGTATTGCAGCAGGGTTTTGATCTGCTCTGCCTGTTCTGGGGTAAGTTTTTTGTTGGCATCGAATGCCTTAGTGGAATGACGCTTTAAGGCGACAGAAATAATATCCATAAAGACTCCTTGTGAAAGACATTTGTGTGCCAGCAGATTACAAGGATCGAAGTAAAATGGTAAGCGAGAAAAATGCTCTATAGATTTACGTTTTAGCCTGGGCGCAGTCTTTTTTGATCGCGTTTGGCTAAGCCATCAACCACTAAATTCCATGAATCGTTGATCAGATCGCGAAGTAACGCTTCGGAGATTTCCTTGCCGGGATACACCGAAATCCAGTGCTTTTTATTCATGTGATATCCAGGCTTAATGTTCGGATATATCTGCTGATTTAACAGGGATTTTTGTGGATCGGACTTCAGATTTATGAAGGGGACGCCGCGCAGTTCTGACGACAGCATAAAAATCTTGCCGCCAATTTTAAAAACATCAAACTCCGGGCCAAACGGCCAGCAAAGCTCGACGAAAGGCAGCTCAAGCGCCAGGCGTTTCGCCGTTTCAAGCAGTGATTGCTTATCCATAAACTTTCCTTAAGGCGAAGGAGAATAAGCAAAGTATGCCGCGAACCGCGGCGATAATCGATGTTTAATCCGCCAGCGAGAACCAGCGTCGCCAGATAAATCTAAGAATAAAATATTCAATAGCGCCCAGCACTAAAAACCACAGACAAAATAACAAAGTGTAAAGCTGACTCAGATCCATCAGATGGAACGTGGCCATCAGTTTCTGTGCCAGCGTCAGCCCCAGCGCGGGGGCGGGCAGCAGCAGGCAAGAGAGGAAAGCCATCAACAAAATGCCTGCTGCGGCGGTCAAGGTTTCTAAAGGATGTTTCATAACATTGTTAAATGTAAGTTAAAACACCATTGTCAGGGATATTCTTCTGTAAGGCAATTCCCGACTTAGTCTCCGGCCCAAATCTCACAATGCTTTTTCACCAGCCCAATCAGCGAGCCGCCATCGGCAACGAAATCACGCATCAACTGTGCTTCATTCAGACCGCTGGCGACCTGGCGATGTAGGGCCTCAACCGCACTCGACGCACCAATTTTATGCGCAGAAGGGGCGATTTTTTCCAGCAATCGTAAGGTGTCTTCTGTTAGTGGCCGACGATCGCCGGTGTGTGGATCGGTAACAACGCCTTCCAGACCATAGCGGCAGGCCTGGAAACGGTTGAACTTATACAGCAGATAATCCTTTTCCTGATGCTTAAAAGGGCGTTCCGTCAGCAGCCAGTGAGCGGTGGACTGAATCAATCCCGCCATATTTATCGCATGGCTAAGGGTTAACGGGGTATCCATCACCCGAACTTCTACTGTGCCAAAATGAGGGCTGGGGCGAATATCCCAGTGCAAATCTTTAATGCTGTCGATCATCGTGGTGTAGCTCAGGCAGCGAAACAGGGCTTCGAATTGCTGCCAGTTACTGACCCACGGCATCGGACCATTATCGGGAAAGGCGGAAAAGATATTTGGCCGTGAGGAGACAAAATGGGTATCTGTTCCCTGCATATACGGCGACGCGGCAGAAAGGGCGATAAAGTGCGGCACAAAGCGCGATAAGCCGTGTAGCAAATAAATGGCGTCATCGCCACTGGCGCAGCCAACGTGAACATGCTGACCAAAAACAGTCGCCTGCTGAATGAGATAACCAAAGTGTTCCAGCGTCCGCTGATAGCGTGCGTTATCGCACACCTCCTGACGCTGCCATTTCTGAAATGGGTGCGTACCGCCACCGCAAATTTCCAGATGATTCTCCGCCGCAGCTTGCAGAACGACTTTCTGCATTGCTGAAAATTGCCCGGCAGCCTGGTTGATATCACGGCAAACACCAGTTGCCAGTTCCAGCATACTTTCGGTGATATCGTGCTTCACTTCCCCGGCGCTAATCTCACTTTTTACCGCATCAATTAGCGTTGAAGAGTCCTGACTAAGATCGTAGCCCGGCGGATTAACCACCTGCATTTCCAGCTCAATACCGAGGGTAAAAGGTTCAGAAATATGAAAATCGGGTAATGACATAGGTTTCTCTTATGTGGGCGTTTTCGTTTCAGTATAGAAGTGGGCGCGGCTGGGCGAGATGCGGAAGTTCTGGAATGTTTCTTTTTTTGGTGATGATGAACTGATTGCTACTTACTACTGAAGCAATTTGGCTACTTTTGCAATGTGACAAGTTATGGCTGAGCTGGCTGGTGGCGAAGAATTTTGACGATTGGGGCGTACAGAAAAACTGGCTCAGCTTCAGTTGATCTGATGAATTGTGGAAAGCCCGAAACAGGATTTGCTGTATAAACAAACAGTTATTTTGCTAAGGAAGGGTAAGATAACCGCGGGTGCCTGAAGCTTTCCGGTTTCAGGTTTACTCTGAGGTCTGGAAAGATGAAGCCCAGGAGATATTTCTATCAACCCTGGGGCTACCTACCCAAACCTGAACAATTTGGATGCTAGTCCCTTCTTCGCATGGAGGCAATATAAACACGCTGACGAAATATGCCCTTGTGGCAGTCATAGTACTGTGTTTGACGGTACTGGGATTTACGCTTCTGGTCGGAGACTCGCTGTGTGAGTTCACCGTAAAGGAACGTAATATTGAGTTTAAGGCTGTTCTCGCTTACGAACCGAAGAAATCGCCGCTGTGCGGGGAGAAATCCCTGCATATCCGGTTGTCAGGTCAGGAATGGTAGGGCACCTGCTTTACACTTTCGCCCGCGCTCAGTGATGGCTGCGGGCGAGCCACAGCAAGAGTTATCCATTAATCGTGTTGGCACAGCGTTATGATGTGTTTTCCTCTTATCTGCCAGTGCACAGCAAACATCTCGTCCTCCCAACGAATAATGATTCGCTGTTTATTCCAGTTAACCACCTGATAATTTAGAAATCCTGCGTCGGTCTGTATCTTGCTTGCCTTAAATGCACTCTCTTTTGCTGAAAATGCCAGTGTAAGTGCCACAGGGAAAGGTAAATTGCAGCCTGTAATAAACTCGCGTTCAGTGGGGGTAATGATGTTATCTGTCAATTCTCTGGCTGTGTGTGCAGAAAAAATTTCTTCGATATCCACACCAATCGGTTGGTGAGAGACGATTGCTATAGCCGTAGCCCCGCAGTGACTAATACTGCCGTATAAGCCCGCAGGCCAAAGTGGTTGGCGATGTTCACCGATTGCGGGCACACATTTATAGCCATATCCCCGCAACGCATGAACAGCAGCAATCCGTCCGGCTAAATGTTCGGCTTTGCGTTTACGTCCGGCATGTTGCAGTTGTGCGTAATGCGGCAGCCAGAACAAATCCTGCTCGTGAAAACTTGCAGGATCGAACTCAACAATGTGCAGCGTATGTCCGGCAAAGGGAAGGGAGGTATGCGTGGTTTTCATTTCGCCCATATTAGAGACTGATGACAAACGCAAAACTGCTTGATGCGCTACGCTTATCAGACCTACGTGGTTCTGCAATATATTTGAATTGGCAAGATTTTGTAGGCCGGATAAGTCGTTCACGCCGCATCCGGCATGAACGACACGCCCTTTGTCAACAATCTGACGTTAGTATCAGAAGTGAGTATTAATGCTCATATACCATGTCCGTCCTGGTTCGTTATAGGTATACGCGCCAGCACCTGCGATATAGTTCGCACCGGCAAGATCACCCGTGGTCTGGGCATTCCCTTCACGCCACAAACGCTTGTCGAACAGGTTATCCACGCCGCCAGTCAGACTGACGTTCTTCGTCACGTCCCAGGTCGCACTCAGGCCAACAATACTGTACGGGCTAATCTCTTTGGTTTCCGGGCCAACCGCTGGCTGGCCTTTGTAGTTATATTTCTTCGGCTGCTGTTTGCCATACCAGGTGAAGGTGGTTTGCATCGACAAATCTTCCCGCGCCTGCCAGCTCAGCGTTGAGTTCAACGTATATTCCGGGATGATCGACAAACGGTCTCCCGTGGTTTTGTTTTCACTCTTCAGCATATAAGTGATGTTGTTGGTCCACATCACCGTCTCGCTAACCGGCACGTTTAACGATCCTTCCAGACCTTCAACCACCGCTTTCGGCACGTTATCCCACTGATAGAGATCGGTGCCTGCCGCATTTTTCCCTACAGCCACATAGCCCGCTTCAATCTTGTTGCGATAGTCGTTACGGAACCAGGTCACGCCCGCCAGCCAGCCGTCGCGTTTGAATTCCAGACCAATCTCTTTGTTGATGCTGGTTTCTGCTTTCAGGTCATCGTTACCTTGTAGATAGCAGCCGCCTGCGCTGGCATAGCAGCCCTGACCTTTACTGTAGAGAATGTAGTTCGGGTTAGTCTGATACAGGCTCGGCGCTTTATAGGCGCGTGCGATACCCATTTTCAGCGTGAAGTCATCGCCTAAGCCTTGCGATACGTTTAACGCCGGGCTCCAGTTATTACCGACAATGCTGTGATGATCGAAACGCAGCCCCGGCGTTACGATGGTGCTGTCGGTCAGTTCTATATTGTCTTCTGCAAACAGCGAGAAAATTTCTGCTTTTGAATATGGGCTACGGTCGGTGGCACTCACACCATCAATAGCACCGCCGGTATTCGTTCCGGTCAGCGCCTGGGTGTTGGAACTCAAGTCCTTCATCCGCTGCTGATTCCACTCCGTACCCAGCGTCAGCGTCTGGTTAACGAAGAAATCAATCGGCAGGTTAACTTCGCTATGCAGCATCACGTCATCGAGATCGATATCGACGAAATCCTGCGTCGCTTTTTCGTTAAATTTTCCTTCGGTGCCGCCCGCCAGACCTTCCGGGATACGCGAGTTACGGGTGTGTTCATACTGCACCCAGTTGCTGGTGGTCACGCCGTTATCCCAGCCGCCGTTCCAGGTCAGCGAGTAGTTCTGGCGATAGAGACGGTTGGTTTCATCGCCGTATTTAGAGCGAGTGTAAGCGTCAGAGTTGGTGTTCTGGGTATCGCCCGCATACAGGTTGCCCTGGCGGCTGTAACCTGCTTCCAGTTCCAGCGATTGCAGCGGTGCGAAGTCCCAGCGAACTACGCCGTTAATGTCTTTGTTGATCACCCCTTCGCGCCCGGCTGGTAGGGTAGTTGCATAGGTTCCTGCACGTGCGGACTGATGACCTTTGTTAATATCCCACGCGTCGGCCTGCGTTTTGTCGAGGTTGCCGTACAAACGGAAGCTGAACTCGTCGCCCAGTGGACCGGTGAGGCTGAAGTTGGTGCGTTTGGTGGCACCTTCCTCTTTATGTTCAGGGGCATTGAAATAAGCATCCCAGGAACCGTGCCACTCGCCACTGCCTTTTTTGGTGATAATGTTAACCACGCCACCTGCCGCACCGTTACCGTAACGGGCCGCCGCCGGACCACGCAAAACTTCAATACGTTCGATCATCTCAGGTGGCACCCAGGAGGTATCGCCACGGGTATCACGCTCACCGCGCCAGCCCTGACGCACCGAGTTGCGGCTGCTGACCGGTTTACCGTCAATCAAAATCAGGGTGTTTTCCGGACCCATGCCGCGAATATCAATCTGGCGGTTATTACCGCGCTGACCGCTGGTGGAGTTACCCGTCAGGTTTACGCCTGGCATGGTACGGATGATTTCCGATACATCGCGGGCCACCGGGTTTTTGCGGATTTCATCTGCGGTGATGGTCGAAACGCCGGGAGCCTGCAAGTTCTGCTCGGCGGCGGTCACGACAATGGTATCGTCCTGTGAAACAGGGGTATCGGTTGGCTCTTGTGCCTGCGCTACTCCATAAATCCCCAGATTGACCAACAAGGCCAGGGAATGAATCTTCTTGTTCATTGTTTTTTTTCCTGCATTTTTGCCACGAATTCCAACGGTCTAAAGAGACGTAAGCTGGATTGATGTCGCCCGTCACTGCGAAAACCTTTGATTCCTGAAAGACACGCAGTGCAGTTGGTTAATTAATGCCCGCGCTTGACATAGCGCGCCAATACGCTATTGCAAATGCAAATAGTTATCAATAATATTATCAATATATTTCTGTAATCAATGAAAAAATTCACAATAAACATAAGGTTATGATGTGACGGCGTTAAAGGTGGGAAGTGATAGCTGGTGGCAGTCGAAACATGGCCCGCAATGGCAGCGTCTTAATGACGAAATGTATCAGGTCACTTTCTGGTGGCGTGACCCACAAGGTTCTGAAGAACGCTCAGCGATAAAGCGCGTATGGGTCTATATCACTGGTGTTACCGATCATCATCAGAACAGCCAGCCCCAGTCGATGCAACGCATAGCAGGCACCGATGTCTGGCAGTGGACGACACAACTTAATGCCAACTGGCGCGGCAGCTACTGTTTTATTCCCACCGAACGTGCTGACATTTTTTCTACACCATCACCAGATCGCCTCGAATTACGCGAGGGATGGCAAAAATTACTCCCTCAGGCGATAGCCGATCCGCTGAATCCGCAAAGCTGGAAAGGAGGGCGAGGGCACGCTGTTTCCGCACTCGAAATGCCGCAAGCACCCCTGCAACCTGGTTGGGATTGCCGGCAAACGCCAGAAAATTCAGCCAGGGAAATTACCTGGAGAAGTGAACGGCTGGGAAATTCACGCCGTGTATGGATTTTTACCACCGGCGATGTACCAGCCGAAGAGCGTCCGTTAGCCATTCTGCTCGATGGTGAATTTTGGGCGCAAAGCATGCCCGTCTGGTCGCCGCTGACTTCGTTGACCCGCCGTCAGCAACTTCCACCTGCTGTGTATGTGTTGATCGATGCCATCGACACCGCGCATCGTGCACGCGAACTTCCGTGTAATGCTGATTTCTGGCTGGCAGTACAGCAAGAGTTATTACCCCTGGTGAAAGCCATTACCCCTTTCAGCGATCGTGCTGATCGTACTGTGGTCGCCGGGCAAAGTTTTGGCGGCCTTTCAGCACTGTATGCCGGACTGCACTGGCCTGAACGTTTTGGCTGTGTATTAAGCCAGTCGGGATCGTACTGGTGGCCGCATCGGAGTGGGCAGCCGGAGGGGCAACTGATCGAACAGCTTAAATCAGGCGATGTTAGTGCTGAAGGCTTGCGCATAGTGCTGGAGGCCGGGATTCGCGAACCGGTGATTATGCGAGCTAACCAGGCGCTGTATGCACAATTACAGACCACACAACAATCCATTTTCTGGCGTCAGGTTGACGGCGGACATGATGCGCTTTGTTGGCGCGGCGGTTTGATGCAGGGGCTAATCGACCTCTGGCAACCGCTTTTCCATGACAGGAGTTGAATATGGCATTCAGTAATCCCTTCGATGATCCACAGGGAGCGTTTTACGTTTTGCGCAATGCGCAGGGGCAATTCAGTCTGTGGCCGCAACCGTGCGCGTTACCGGCGGGTTGGGACGTTGTTTGTGAACCGCAGTCGCAGCAAGCTTGCCAGCAGTGGCTGGAAGCTAACTGGCATACACTGACACCCGCGAATTTCACCCAGCCGCAGGAGGCGCAATGAGTCAGCATTTACCTTTGGTTGCAGCGCAATCTGGCATCTGGATGGCAGAAAAACTGTCTGATTTACCTTCCGCCTGGAGCGTGGCGCATTACGTTGAATTAACCGGAGATATTGATGCGCCATTACTGGCCCGCGCGGTGGTTGCCGGGGTAGCACAGGCTGATACGCTGCGGATGCGTTTTACGGAAGATAACGGCGAAGTCTGGCAATGGGTCGATGACGCGATGACGTTCGAACAGCCAGAAATTATCGACCTGCGTACCAACATTGATCCTCACGGCACTGCGCTGGCATTGATGCAGGCTGATTTACACCAAAACCTGCGCGTCGATAGCGGTAAACCGCTGGTGTTTCATCAGCTCATTCAGATTGCGGATAACCGCTGGTACTGGTATCAACGTTATCACCATTTGCTGGTTGATGGCTTCAGTTTCCCGGCGATTACCCGCCAAATTGCCAACATTTACTGCACATGGCTGCGGGGCGAACCAACGCCTGTTTCGCCGTTTACTCCTTTTGCTGAAGTGGTGGAAGAGTACCAGCAGTACCGCGAAAGCGACGCCTGGCAGCGTGATGCAGCATTCTGGGCAGAACAGCGCTGTCAGTTGCCGCCGCCAGCTTCACTCTCTTCCGCACCTTTGCCTGGGCGTAACGCTTCGGCGGATATTCTGCGCCTGAAACTGGAATTTACTGACGGTGAATTCCGCCAACTGGCTACGCAATTACCAGAGGTACAACGTACCGATCTGGCTCTTGCACTGGCAGCCTTGTGGCTGGGGCGATTATGCAACCGCATGGACTATGCCGCCGGATTTATTTTTATGCGTCGCCTGGGATCGGCGGCGTTGACGGCAACCGGACCTGTGCTCAACGTTTTGCCATTGGGTATTCACATTGCAGCGCAAGAAACGCTGCCGCAACTGGCAATCCGGCTGGCAGGGCAGTTGAAAAAGATGCGCCGCCATCAACGTTATGATGCGGAACAAATTGTGCGTGACAGCGGACGTGCGGCGGGAGAGGAACCGCTTTTCGGCCCGGTACTCAATATCAAGGTATTTGATTATCAACTGGATATTCCTGGCGTGCAGTCGCAAACTCACACCCTGGCAACCGGTCCGGTTAATGACCTTGAACTGGCGCTGTTCCCGGATGAGCACGGTGATTTGAGTATTGAAATCCTCGCCAATAAACAACGTTACGATGAGTCAACGTTAATCCAGCACGCTGAACGCCTGAAAATGCTGATTGCGCAATTTGCCGCGGATCCGACGCTGTTGTGTGGCGATGTCGATATTATGCTGCCAGACGAATATGCTCAGTTGGCGCAGATCAACGCCACCCAGGTCGATATTCCTGAAACCACACTGAGCGCGCTGGTGGCAGAACAGGCAGCGAAAACGCCGGATGCTCCGGCACTGGCAGATGCACATTACCAGTTCAGCTATCGGGAAATGCGCGAGCAGGTGGTGGCGCTGGCTAATCTGCTGCGTGAGCGCGGCGTTAAACCCGGCGACAGCGTAGCGGTGGCATTGCCGCGCTCGGTCTTTTTGACCCTGGCATTACATGCGATTGTTGAAGCAGGCGCGGCCTGGTTACCGCTGGATACGGGCTATCCGGACGATCGTCTGAAGATGATGCTGGAAGATGCACGCCCGTCGTTGTTAATCACTAGCGACGATCAACTGCCGCGCTTTAGCGATGTAGCAAATTTAACCCGCCTTTGCTATAACGCCCCACTTACCCCTCACGACAGTGCGCCACTGCAACTTTCGCAGCCGCACCACACCGCTTATATCATCTTTACTTCCGGTTCTACCGGCAGGCCGAAAGGGGTGATGGTCGGGCAGAAGGCTATCGTTAATCGCCTGTTATGGATGCAAAACCATTACCCGCTGACAGGTGAAGATGTCGTTGCTCAAAAAACGCCGTGCAGTTTTGATGTCTCAGTATGGGAATTTTTCTGGCCGTTTATCGCTGGGGCAAAACTGGTAATGGCAGAGCCGGAAGCGCACCGCGATCCGCTCGCTATGCAACGGTTTTTTGCCGAATACGGCGTGACGACCACACACTTTGTACCGTCGATGCTGGCGGCGTTTGTTGCTTCGCTGACAGCGGAAACCGCTCGCCAAAGTTGCGCGACGTTGAAACAGGTGTTCTGTAGTGGCGAAGCATTACCGACCGATTTATGCCGTGAGTGGCAGCAATTAACCGGCACGCCGTTACATAATCTCTACGGCCCTACAGAAGCGGCGGTGGATGTGAGCTGGTATCCGGCCTTTGGCGATGAACTGGCGGCGGTGAGTGGTAGCAGCGTACCGATTGGCTATCCGGTCTGGAACACGGGGCTGCGCATTCTTGATGCAATGATGCATCCAGTACCGCCGGGTGTTGCGGGAGATCTCTATCTCACCGGCATCCAACTGGCGCAGGGTTATCTTGGACGACCCGATCTCACAGCCAGCCGTTTTATTGCCGATCCGTTCGCTCCTGGTGAACGCATGTATCGTACTGGCGATGTGGCTCGCTGGCTGGAAAATGGCGCGGTGGAGTATCTCGGGCGCAGTGATGATCAGCTAAAAATCCGTGGTCAGCGTATTGAACTGGGTGAAATCGATCGCGTGATGCAGGCGCTGCCAGATGTCGAGCAGGCCGTTACCCACGCTTGTGTCATTAACCAGGCGGCAGCAACCGGCGGTGATGCGCGTCAGTTGGTGGGGTATCTGGTGTCGCAATCAGGTTTGCCGCTGGATACCACTGCACTGCAGGCGCAATTGCGCGAAACATTGCCGCCGCATATGGTGCCTGTAGTTCTGCTGCAACTTGCGCAGTTGCCGCTCAGCGCCAATGGCAAGCTGGATCGCAAAGCTCTGCCGTTGCCGGAACTAAAAGCCCATACGTCGGGACGTGCGCTGAAAACGGGCAGTGAATCGATTATTGCTGAAGCGTTTTCGTCATTACTGGGTTGTGACGTGCAGGATGCCGACGCTGATTTCTTCGCTCTTGGCGGTCATTCGCTACTGGCGATGAAACTGGCAGCGCAGTTAAGTCGACAGTTTGCTCGCCAGGTCACACCGGGGCAGGTGATGGTGGCATCAACCGTCGCTAAACTGGCAATGATTATTGATGGCGGAGCAGAAAACGCCCAGCGTCTGGGATTTGAAACCGTTCTTCCACTGCGTGAAAGCAATGGCCCGACGCTGTTCTGTTTCCATCCGGCGTCCGGTTTTGCCTGGCAGTTTAGCGTGCTCTCGCGTTATCTCGACCCACAATGGTCGATTATCGGTATTCAGTCACCGCGCCCCAATGGCCCCATGCAGACGGCGACAAACCTGGATGAAGTATGCGAAGCGCATCTGGCAACATTACTGGCACAACAACCTCGTGGCCCTTATTACTTGCTGGGTTATTCGCTGGGCGGTACGCTGGCGCAGGGTATCGCGGCGCGACTGCGTGCTCGTGGCGAACAGGTAGCATTTCTTGGTTTGCTGGATACCTGGCCACCAGAAACGCAAAACTGGCAGGAAAAAGAAGCCAACGGTCTGGATCCGGAAGTGCTGGCGGAGATTAACCGCGAGCGCGAGGCGTTCCTGGCGGCACAGCAGGGAAGTACTTCAACGGAGCTGTTTACCTCCATTGAAGGCAACTATGCTGATGCGGTGCGATTGTTGACCACTGCTCATAGTGTGCCATTTGATGGTAAAGCCACGCTGTTTGTTGCTGAGCGTACATTACCGGAAGGTGTCAGCCCGGAGCGCGCCTGGTCACCGTGGATTGCAGATCTGGATATTTATCGCCAGGATTGCGCGCACGTGGATATTATATCGCCAATGACGTTTGAAAAAATCGGGCCAATAATTCATACGATACTAAATAAATAACTTTATCTTAAATACAAATCCATAATTATGATAAATAATTATGGATTTTATTATTTATCATATTAATACCCCCTGAGTGGATTGACTGAAAATGCTCCAAATATTGCGTTCGTGCGTGTAATTTACAAACTTCAGCTTCGGATAATTCTCACCAACTGGTAAAGTGAGCGCTATGGAGATTTACTCATATTGGACTCATTTTCAGGTTATACCGCATGTCATCACTGAATATTAAGCAGGGAAGTGACTCTCATTTTCCCGATTATCACCTGGCGTCGCCCAGTAATAATGAAATTGATTTACTTAATCTAATCGACATTTTATGGCAGGCAAAAAAAACGGTCATGGCAGTCGTTTTTGCGTTTGCCTGCGCAGGTTTACTTATCTCTTTCATCCTGCCGCAAAAATGGACCAGTTCGGCTGTCATCACCCCCGCAGAGGCTGTTCAGTGGCAAGACCTGGAGAAAACTTTCACTAAACTCCGCGTGCTGGATCTCGATGTCAATATCGACCGCGGCGGTGTTTTCAATCTTTTTATTAAAAAGTTTCAGTCGGTTAGCTTACTGGAAGAGTATCTGCGTTCATCACCTTATGTTATGGACCAACTAAAAGAGGCGAAAATCGACGAACTGGATTTGCATCGCGCTATTGTCGCATTGAGCGAAAAAATGAAAGCGGTTGATGACAATGCCAGTAAGAAAAAAGATGAGCCGACACTTTATACTTCCTGGACGCTAAGTTTTACCGCGCCCACCAGTGAAGAAGCCCAGACCGTTCTGGCAGGGTATATCGATTATATCTCTACGTTGGTGGTGAAAGAGTCGCTAGAAAATGTGCGTAATAAACTGGAAATTAAAACCCAGTTCGAAAAAGAAAAACTGGCCCAGGATCGGATTAAAACCAGAAACCATCTTGATGCAAACATTCAGCGCCTCAATTACTCACTCGATATTGCTAATGCGGCAGGAATTAAAAAACCCGTTTACAGTAATGGTCAGGCAGTAAAAGACGACCCTGAGTTCTCTATTTCTCTCGGCGCAGACGGTATTGAGCGTAAACTGGAAATTGAAAAAGCGGTCACCGATGTTGCCGAACTGAACGGTGATTTACGTAATCGCCAGTATCTTGTTGAGCAATTAACAAAAGCAAATGTCAGCGATGTCAATTTTACGCCGTTTAAATATCAGTTGCGTCCGAGTTTGCCGGTGAAAAAAGACGGTCCTGGCAAAGCGATTATTGTGATCCTTGCCGCGTTGGTCGGCGGTATGGTTGCGTGTGGCAGCGTGCTTTTGCGCCATGCAATGGCATCCAGAAAACAGGATGCCATGATGGAAGGCCACTTAGTTTAAATCTTCGCGGTTGAAGGTGCCGTTCGTCCGAGCGGCACCACCAATGGTGTTCCTGCCACGGGATCATCAATAATCATGCAGCGCAAACCATAGATACGCTCAATTAATTCGGCAGTGACAATCTCCTTAGGCGCACCCTGGGCGATAATTTTTCCTTCTCGCAGCGCAATCAAATGGCTGGCGTAACGACAGGCCTGGTTGAGATCGTGCAGCACCGTAGCCAGCGTATAGCCTTTCTCGCGGTTTAGTTCACTGAGCAACTCCAGCAAATCAATCTGATGACTGATATCCAGCCAGGTCGTTGGCTCATCGAGCAACATAATCGCCGTTTCCTGGGCCAGCACCATCGCGATCCACGCTCGCTGTCGTTGCCCGCCGGAGAGGGTATCCACGCTTTGATTCGCCAGATGAGTAATTCCCGTGGCCTGCATCGCTTTTGTAACCGCCTCTTCATCTTCTTTCCGCCAGCGGGTAAACAACGGCTGATGCGGATAGCGCCCACGCGCTACCAGCTCCTGAACGGTGATGTCGCCCGGCGTGGTAGCGTTTTGCGCCAGCAGACCAATCCGGCGTGCGACCTCTTTACTGGCGAAACGTTGAATCTGTTCGCCATCCAGCCAGACATGCCCGTGAGCGGGTGTCATCAGACGGCTTAACGTGCGCAGCAACGTGGATTTACCGCAGCCGTTTGGCCCGATAATCGCCGTGAAATGACCGTCAGGGATCTCTACGGTCAGATTTTCCGCAACGGTATATTTGCCATATCCCAGGGTTAACTGCTCGCCGCGCAAACGGGCTACTGATTCGGTCATTTTTTGCGAGACTCCTGAATTAACAAGACGATAAGGTAAATACCGCCGAGGCTGACGGTGACGACGCCAACCGGAAGTTGATACGGCATAAACAGTTGCTGAGCGCAGAGGTCTGCTGCCAGCAGTAACAGCGCGCCACATAGCGCCGCCTGGGTCAGCCCCCAGCGAGCGGTGCCGCTAATGCGTCGGGCAATATGCGGCGCGACCAGCGCAATAAAGGAGATCGGCCCCGCCAGTGCAGTTGCAGCAGCGGTAAGCACCACCGCCACCAGCATCATTAACAGACGCGAGCGTTCGACGCTGACGCCCAGCGCGCAGGCGGTATCATCGCCCATCTCCAGCAAGCGCATCCGCCTTACCAGCAAGGCTGCGGCAATTAACATCAAAATAATGATTGGCGCGGAAGGCCAGGTTTTCGCCCATGTCAGGCCGTTGAGCGAGCCGGCATTCCACAAACCCGCCGTTAGCGCCGTCTCTAATGAGGCTTTAAGCAATAGCCAGGTATTAAAGGCCACCAGCATGGCGCGAACGCCGATACCGATAATAATCAGGCGAAAGGTGTCGATACCGTTACGCCAGGCGAGCAGCCAGACCAGTAGTGAAGTGACAATGCCACCCGCCATTGCTGCCAGGGCGATAGCCGTCAGGTCCTGACCAAACAGTACCATCGCCACCAGCACGCCGCTCCACGCCCCGGTGTTAAAGCCCATCACGTCAGGGCTGCCGAGTGGGTTACGCATCAGCGACTGAAAAATAGCGCCGCTGACGCCCAGCGCCGCGCCAATTAACAGCGCCATCAGCACGCGCGGTAAGCGCCATTCGGTGACGACCATTGTCATACTGCGGGGAGCATCATCCATCAGCGCGGCGAATACCTGCGATGTTTCCAGTGTCACAGCACCACTGCGTAATCCCCAGATGCCCGCCACGATACAGGCGGTAATCAGCAACAAACAGGTTATGAGTAATCTGCGAGAGACGTAAATCATGCGCCACCTCGCGTTTTACGTCGGACGAGGAAGATTAATACCGGTGCGCCAATAAAGGCGCTGACCACGGAAACGCGCAGCTCGCCGGGCACAATCACACGCCCGATGATATCGGCAAACAGCAGCAGGACAGGCGTGGCGAGTAGTGTAACGGGGAGTGACCAGCGATGATCTGCTCCTACCAACCAGCGTGCCATATGCGGCATCATCAGGCCAATAAAGGCAATTGGACCCACCACTGCCGTCGCACTACCGCAAAGCACGGTAATCGCCAGCAGACCAATCAACTGTGTGCGCGCTACGCGGCTACCCAGCGCTGTCGCGGTGTCGTTTCCCAGACTTAAACTATTCAACGCACGACTCAGTAAGAGTGCGGTTGCTCCGGCGATCAGCACCGGGAGCAGCACCACTTTTAAGGTATGGAGGTTGCGAATATCCAGTGAACCGGCTTGCCAGAAACGCAACTGATCGTAGACGTCAGGATTAAGCAGGGCGATGCCGCTGGTCAGCCCTTCCAGTACCGCCGCCAGCGCCACGCCCGCCAGGGTTAAACGCACCGGACTTAACTGCCCGCCGCCCTGGCTGCCGGTAAAGGCAACAATCAACGAGGCCACCAGCGCGCCAGCGAAAGCCATCGCCAGTTGTTCCTGGGCGGAAGAGTAACCAAACAGCGCTGCGCCGAGCACAATGGCAAAGCTGGCTCCGGCGTTCACGCCAAGCAAACCGGGATCGGCAAGCGGGTTTCGGGTGAGGGTTTGCATTAACGCCCCGGCAAGGCCAAGCGCTCCGCCCGCCAGCAATCCGGCAAGGGTGCGCGGCAGTCGGGCGTCGAGCACGATGGTGCAGTCGGCGCTCTGGCAGGTGCCGGAGAGTGCCTCCAGGACCACGGAGGCGGGGAGTGATTTTGCCCCAATGAGCAGGCTTAATGCCGTCGCGATAATCAGTAATAACAGCAATCCGGGCACGGCAATGGCGCGTGTCACGGCAACAGAACCAGACATACGAACTTCCATGATAATGAAATTAATTATCGTTATCGATCTTATTTGGATATGTTAGCATGTGCAGCCTAAGAATAGGTATTTAAAATATTTGATGGCAAGGCATTGTAATGAATAAACAATCCTGGCTGCTTAACCTCAGCCTGTTGAAAACGCACCCGGCGTTTCGCGCAGTATTCCTCGCTCGTTTTATCTCAATTGTTTCTCTGGGGTTGCTCGGCGTCGCGGTGCCGGTGCAGATCCAGATGATGACGAATTCCACCTGGCAGGTTGGGCTTTCAGTGACGCTGACCGGCGGCGCGATGTTTGTCGGTCTGATGGTCGGTGGTGTGCTGGCGGATCGTTATGAGCGCAAAAAAGTGATTTTGCTGGCGCGCGGCACCTGTGGCATTGGCTTTATTGGTCTGTGTCTGAACGCGCTGTTGCCGGAGTCATCACTATTGGCAATCTATTTACTCGGTTTATGGGATGGTTTTTTTGCCTCGCTGGGCGTTACGGCGCTGCTGGCGGCAACGCCTGCGCTAGTTGGGCGGGAAAACTTAATGCAGGCCGGGGCGATTACCATGTTGACCGTGCGCCTGGGATCGGTAATTTCGCCCATGATGGGTGGCTTACTGCTGGCGACTGGCGGCGTCGCCTGGAACTACGGGCTGGCGGCGGCAGGAACGTTCATCACTTTACTGCCTCTGTTAAGTCTTCCGGCACTGCCGCCGCCACCGCAGCCGCGTGAGCATCCGCTGAAATCGCTTCTGGCAGCCTTTCGTTTTCTGCTCGCCAGCCCGCTGGTGGGCGGCATTGCGCTGTTGGGTGGGTTGTTGACGATGGCGAGTGCGGTGCGGGTACTGTATCCGGCGCTGGCAATCAACTGGCAGATGTCGGCGGCGCAGATTGGCTTTCTCTATGCGGCAATTCCGCTCGGTGCGGCAATCGGGGCGTTGACTAGCGGGAAACTGGCGCATAGCGTGCGGCCAGGATTGTTAATGCTGCTTTCCACATTAGGTTCATTTCTCGCCATTGGTTTGTTTGGCCTGATGCCAATGTGGATTCCGGGCGTGGTTTGTCTGGCGCTGTTCGGCTGGCTGAGCGCGGTCAGTTCGTTGCTGCAATATACAATGCTGCAAACGCAAACTCCGGAAGCGATGTTAGGGCGGATTAACGGTTTGTGGACGGCGCAGAACGTGACGGGCGATGCGATTGGTGCGGCGTTGCTGGGCGGTCTGGGGGCGATGATGACACCGGTTACATCCGCCAGCGTCAGTGGCTTTGGCTTGTTGATTATCGGTGTATTGTTGTTGCTGGTGCTGGTGGAGTTGCGCCGTTTTCGCCAGACGCCACCACAAGCGGCAGCGTCCGACAGTTAATGCTTAGAACAGCGCCTTAAGTCGTTCCAGCACTTGCATGGCGCTGTAGTAATCCAGACGGAACGTCTCGGTTCCCAGTGCATAAACCTGCTTGTTCTGTACTGCAGGCAGGTGCGCGAGCAGCGGATTAGCATAAATTGCATCGGCATCTTTCTGATCGCCGGCGAACAGGAACAGCGACTCACCGTTTAACCCGGCAGCCAGATTTTCTCCACCAAGCTGAATGATGTCATGGCGTTTGCCCTGACTTTGACTGGCGTTTAAGCCCGCTGGCAGTTTCGCCAGCGTAAAGCCGAGTTGTTCCAGCATCTGCCCTTGTGCTGATTCCGGCGTCCAGAGATTGGCACTGTGTGCAGCGGCGGTATAGACAATGGCAGTGACCGGCTGCGGCGGTAATTTGATTTGCTCTTTCGCTGCCGCCAGTTGCTTATCAAACTGCGCAATCCGCTCTGCCGCTTGTTTCTCATGCCCGGTAATTTCGCCAAGTTGCGTTAACAGCGACTGCCAGCTTTTGTCGTCGTAATTGATAATTAACGTCGGCGCGATGGTGGAAAGCTGATCGTACAGTGGCATTGCAGAATCGCCGCCGGTTGCGCTAATCAAAATCAGATCCGGCATTTGTGCGGCTACCGCTTCGGCGTTCGGTTCTCCGATATAGAGGCGCTGCAGTTTGCGTTCCTTCGCAACATCGCTCCACTGGCGCAAGAATCCCTGGTCGTCCGCGACGCGGTTATTCGGCGTAGTTGCACCACTGGCAATCACCGGAGCGTCTATCGCCAGCAGCGACCCCGTCAGCGTGACGCTGGTTGAGACGATGCGCTGTGGCTGGCTTTCCAGCGTATGGCTGCCGCGGCTGTCAGTCACCTGACGCGGCCAGTCGGCGGCCTGCACTGCGGATATTCCTGAAAGCAAAAGTCCTGCTAAGAAAAGGGTCTTACGGTAGAGCGGGGCGAGTCTCACGAATCAGCGTCCTGTTATTAGTGAAGTTAATGCTTCTCATTTTCATTATAACGACAAGCAGATGCAAGCCCGAGTCGTAGATTGTGTTGCGGCAAGAGTTGACATAGTGGCTGTTTGCTTTTAGGTTAGCGACCGAAAATATAAATGATAATCATTATTAAAGCCTTTATCATTTTGTGGAGGATGATATGGATACGTCACTGGCTGAGGAAGTACAGCAGACCATGGCAACACTTGCGCCCAATCGCTTTTTCTTTATGTCGCCGTACCGCAGTTTTACGACGTCAGGATGTTTCGCCCGCTTTGATGAACCGGCTGTGAACGGGGATTCGCCAGACAGTCCCTTCCAGCAAAGACTCACCGCCCTGTTTGCTAATGCCAAATCGCAGGGCATTAAAAATCCAGTGATGGTCGGGGCAATCCCCTTCGATCCACGTCAACCTTCATCGCTGTATATTCCCGAATCCTGGCAGCCATTCTCCCGCCAGGAAAAACAAGCTTCTGCGCGCCGTTTTACCCGCAGCCAGTCGCTGAATGTGGTGGAACGGCAGGCAATTCCGGAACAAGCCACGTTTGAACAGATGGTTGCCCGCGCCGCCGTACTTACTGCCACACCGCAAGTCGACAAAGTGGTGTTGTCACGGTTGATTGATATCACCACCGATGCCGCCATCGACAGCGGCGTACTGCTGGAACGGTTGATCGCGCAAAACCCAGTTAGTTACAACTTCCATGTGCCGCTGGCCGATGGTGGCGTCCTGCTCGGAGCCAGCCCGGAACTGCTGCTGCGTAAAGATGGCGAGCGTTTTAGCTCGATTCCGTTAGCCGGTTCCGCGCGTCGTCAGCCGGATGAAGTGCTCGATCGCGAAGCGGGTAATCGTCTGCTGGCGTCGGAAAAAGATCGCCATGAACATGAACTGGTGACCCAGGCGATGAAAGAGGTACTGCGCGAGCGCAGCAGTGAGTTACACGTTCCCTCCTCTCCACAATTGATCACCACGCCGACGCTGTGGCATCTCGCAACGCCCTTTGAAGGTAAAGCGAATTTGCAAGAAAACGCACTGACGCTGGCCTGTCTGCTGCATCCGACCCCCGCGCTGAGCGGTTTCCCGCATCAGGCCGCGACCCAGGTTATTGCTGAACTGGAGCCGTTCGACCGCGAACTGTTTGGCGGCATTGTTGGCTGGTGCGACAGCGAAGGTAACGGCGAGTGGGTGGTGACCATCCGCTGCGCGAAGCTGCGGGAAAATCAGGTGCGTCTGTTTGCCGGTGCGGGGATTGTGCCTGCGTCGTCACCGCTGGGGGAGTGGCGCGAAACGGGCGTCAAACTTTCTACCATGTTGAATGTTTTTGGATTGCATTAAGGAGTGAGGATGAGCATTCCATTCACCCGCTGGCCGGAAGAATTTGCCCGTCGCTATCGGGAAAAAGGCTACTGGCAGGATTTGCCACTAACTGACATTCTGACGCGACATGCTGAGAGTGACAGCGTCGCGGTTATCGACGGCGAGCGGCAGTTGAGTTATCGCCAGTTGAATCAAGCGGCTGATAACCTCGCGTGTAGTTTGCGCCGTCAGGGCATTAAACCTGGTGAAACCGCGCTGGTACACTTAGGTAACGTCGCTGAACTTTACATTACCTTTTTCGCGTTGCTGAAACTGGGCGTTGCGCCGGTGCTGGCGCTGTTCAGCCATCAGCGTAGCGAACTGAACGCCTATGCCAGCCAGATTGAACCGGCATTACTGATTGCCGATCGCCAACATGCGCTGTTTAGCGGGGATGATTTCCTCAATACATTTGTTGCAGAGCATTCCTCCATTCGCGTGGTGCAACTGCTGAACGACAGCGGCGAGCACAATTTGCAGGATGCGATTAACCACCCGGCAGACGGTTTTACTGCCACGCCGTCGCCTGCCGATGAAGTGGCGTATTTCCAGCTTTCCGGCGGCACGACCGGCACGCCGAAGTTGATCCCGCGTACCCATAATGACTATTACTACAGTGTGCGCCGTAGCGTCGAGATTTGTCAGTTCACGCAACAGACACGCTACCTGTGCGCGATTCCGGCGGCTCACAATTACGTCATGAGTTCGCCTGGATCGCTGGGGGTTTTTCTCGCAGGCGGCACTGTGGTTCTGGCGGACGATCCCAGCGCCACGCTCTGTTTCCCATTGATTGCCAAACATCAGGTTAACGTTACCGCACTGGTGCCACCGGCAGTCAGCCTGTGGTTACAGGCATTGAGCGAGGGCGAAAGCCGGGCGCAACTCGCCTCGTTAAAACTGTTACAGGTCGGCGGCGCGCGTCTTTCTGCCACGTTGGCGGCGCGTATTCCCGCAGAGATTGGCTGCCAGTTGCAGCAGGTGTTTGGCATGGCGGAAGGGCTGGTGAACTACACCCGTCTTGATGATAGCGCGGAGAAAATTATCCATACCCAGGGCTACCCAATGTCTCCGGACGATGAAGTGTGGGTTGCCGATGCCGACGGAAATCCATTGCCACAAGGGGAAGTCGGGCGTCTGATGACGCGTGGGCCGTACACCTTCCGCGGTTATTACAAAAGCCCGCACCACAATGCCAGTGCCTTTGACGCCAACGGTTTTTACTGTTCCGGTGATCTGATCTCCATAGATCCAGACGGTTACATCACTGTGCAGGGGCGCGAGAAAGATCAGATCAACCGTGGCGGTGAGAAGATCGCTGCCGAAGAGATCGAAAACCTGTTACTGCGCCATCCGGTGGTGATCTATGCCGCGCTGGTGAGCATGGAAGATGAGCTGATGGGCGAAAAAAGCTGCGCTTATCTGGTGGTAAAAGAGCCGCTGCGTGCGGTGCAGGTGCGTCGTTTCCTGCGTGAACAGGGTATTGCCGAATTTAAATTACCGGATCGCGTGGAGTGTGTGGATTCACTTCCGCTGACGGCGGTCGGGAAAGTCGATAAAAAACAATTACGTCAGTGGCTGGCGTCACGCGCATCAGCCTGAAGGAGAGAACACGATGGCTATTCCAAAATTACAGGCTTACGCACTGCCGGAGTCTCACGATATTCCGCAAAATAAAGTCGACTGGGCCTTTGAACCGCAACGTGCTGCGCTATTAATCCATGATATGCAAGACTATTTTGTCAGCTTCTGGGGCGATAACTGCCCGATGATGGAGCAGGTGATCGCTAATATTGCCGCCCTGCGTGACTACTGTAAGCAACACAATATTCCGGTTTATTACACTGCCCAGCCAAAAGAGCAGAGCGATGAAGATCGGGCGCTGCTGAATGATATGTGGGGGCCGGGCCTGACGCGTTCGCCGGAACAACAAAAGGTGGTGGATCGCCTGACGCCAGATGCTGACGATACAGTGCTGGTGAAGTGGCGCTACAGCGCGTTTCATCGTTCCCCGCTGGAGCAAATGCTTAAAGAGAGCGGACGTAACCAACTGATTATTACCGGAGTGTATGCGCACATCGGTTGTATGACCACTGCGACCGACGCGTTTATGCGCGATATTAAACCGTTTATGGTGGCTGATGCGTTGGCCGATTTCAGCCGTGACGAGCATTTGATGTCGCTGAAATATGTTGCCGGGCGTTCCGGTCGGGTGGTGATGACTGAAGAGTTACTGCCAGCACCGATCCCTGCCAGTAAAGCGGAGCTGCGCGAGGTGGTTCTGCCGTTGCTGGATGAATCTGATGAACCGTTTGATGACGACAACCTGATCGACTACGGTCTGGATTCGGTGCGCATGATGGCGCTGGCGGCGCGCTGGCGCAAAGTGCATGGCGATATCGATTTTGTCATGCTGGCGAAAAATCCGACCATCGACGCCTGGTGGAAGCTACTCTCTCGCGAGGTGAAATAATGAATTTCAGCGGCAAAAATGTCTGGGTAACCGGCGCGGGGAAAGGCATCGGCTATGCCACGGCGCTGGCGTTTGTTGAAGCGGGAGCAAAAGTCACAGGCTTTGATCGGGCATTCACGCTGGAGCATTATCCCTTTGCGACTGAAGTGCTGGATGTTGCTGATGCCGGGCAGGTGGCGCAAGTCTGCCAGCGGCTGTTAGGCGAAACGCAGCGCCTGGACGTGCTGGTCAATGCGGCAGGAATTTTGCGCATGGGCGCGACAGACCAACTGAGTAAAGAGGACTGGCAGCAGACTTTTGCGGTCAACGTCGGCGGTGCGTTTAACCTGTTTCAACAGACCATGAATCAGTTTCGCCGTCAGCGGGGGGGAGCGATTGTTACGGTAGCGTCCGATGCCGCACACACGCCGCGTATTGGTATGAGTGCTTATGGCGCGTCGAAAGCGGCGCTGAAAAGTCTGGCGTTGAGCGTCGGGCTGGAACTGGCAGGTAGTGGAGTACGTTGCAACGTGGTTTCGCCGGGTTCCACCGACACCGACATGCAACGCACGCTGTGGGTGAGCGATGACGCGGAAGAGCAGCGTATTCGCGGCTTTGGTGAGCAGTTTAAGCTTGGCATTCCACTGGGGAAAATCGCCCGTCCGCAGGAGATCGCCAACACGATTTTGTTCCTCGCCTCCGATCTCGCCAGCCATATCACGCTACAGGATATCGTGGTGGATGGCGGCTCAACGCTGGGAGCATAACTGTGATCTGGAAACGTCATTTGACCCTGGATGAACTGAACGCTACCAGCGATAACACGATGGTGGCGCATCTGGGAATTGTTTACACCCGTCTGGGTGATGATGTGCTGGAAGCCGAAATGCCGGTCGATACCCGTACTCATCAGCCGTTTGGTCTGCTGCACGGCGGCGCGTCGGCGGCGCTGGCAGAAACGTTGGGATCGATGGCTGGATTTATGATGACTCGCGACGGGCAGTGCGTGGTGGGGACGGAACTTAATGCCACCCATCATCGCCCTGTCTCGCAGGGAAAGGTGCGCGGCGTCTGTCAGCCGCTGTATCTTGGGCGACAAAATCAGAGCTGGGAGATTGTCGTTTTCGATGAACAGGGACGGCGTTGCTGCACCTGTCGGCTGGGTACGGCGGTTTTGGGATGAACCCGACAGAATAAAATGAGATTGCAGGAAAACTCGGTTAATGGAGTGATCGAGTTAACATTGTGAAGTTAATTATTGGTTTTAACTCTTATTTGTTTGGTTATCGTGTTGTTAAATTTTGCAAAGATGTTATAGAAACAAAATGTAACATCTCTATGGATACGTACACGGATAACAATTATGAACAAGTCAGGGAAATACCTCGTCTGGACAGTGCTCTCTGTGATGGGAGCATTCGCTCTGGGATACATTGCTTTAAATCGTGGGGAACAGATTAACGCGCTGTGGATTGTGGTGGCGTCGGTCTGTATCTATCTCATCGCTTATCGTTTTTACGGTCTGTTTATCGCCAAAAAAGTGCTGGCGGTTGACCCGACTCGTATGACGCCAGCCGTGCGCCATAACGACGGTCTGGACTATGTGCCGACGGACAAAAAAGTGCTGTTCGGTCACCATTTTGCGGCCATTGCCGGCGCAGGCCCACTGGTCGGGCCGGTGCTGGCGGCGCAGATGGGCTACCTGCCGGGGATGATCTGGCTGCTTGCCGGGGTGGTTCTCGCCGGTGCGGTGCAGGACTTCATGGTGCTGTTTGTTTCCACGCGCCGCGATGGTCGCTCGTTGGGTGAACTGGTCAAAGAAGAAATGGGACCAACCGCCGGGGTGATTGCGCTGGTGGCCTGCTTTATGATCATGGTGATCATTCTGGCGGTGCTGGCGATGATCGTGGTGAAAGCCCTGACCCATAGTCCGTGGGGAACGTACACCGTTGCGTTCACTATTCCGCTGGCGCTTTTTATGGGGATCTACCTGCGCTACCTGCGTCCAGGTCGCATTGGTGAAGTGTCGATCATCGGTCTGGTGTTCCTGATTTTCGCCATCATTTCTGGCGGCTGGGTGGCAGAAAGTCCGACCTGGGCACCGTACTTTGACTTTACGGGCGTGCAGTTGACCTGGATGCTGGTGGGCTACGGTTTTGTGGCGGCAGTGCTGCCGGTATGGCTGCTGTTGGCTCCGCGTGACTACCTCTCTACCTTCCTGAAAATCGGGACTATCGTTGGTCTGGCGGTGGGAATTCTGATTATGCGCCCCACGCTGACCATGCCGGCGCTGACCAAATTTATCGATGGTACTGGCCCGGTATGGACCGGTAACCTGTTCCCGTTCCTGTTTATCACCATCGCCTGTGGTGCAGTGTCTGGCTTCCATGCGCTGATCTCTTCCGGCACCACGCCAAAGATGCTGGCGAACGAAGGTCAGGCGTGCTTTATCGGTTACGGCGGGATGTTGATGGAATCCTTCGTGGCGATTATGGCGCTGGTTTCCGCCTGTATCATCGATCCGGGCGTGTACTTCGCCATGAACAGCCCGATGGCGGTGCTGGCTCCGGCAGGTACGGCAGATGTGGTGGCTTCTGCAGCGCAAGTGGTGAGTAGCTGGGGCTTTGCAATTACCCCGGATACGTTAAACCAGATTGCCAGTGAAGTCGGTGAACAGTCGATCATTTCTCGTGCGGGCGGTGCGCCAACGCTGGCGGTAGGGATGGCCTACATCCTGCACGGCGCGCTGGGCGGCATGATGGATGTGGCGTTCTGGTATCATTTTGCCATTCTGTTTGAAGCGCTGTTTATTCTGACGGCGGTAGATGCGGGTACGCGTGCTGCGCGCTTTATGTTGCAGGATCTGCTGGGCGTGGTTTCTCCTGGTCTGAAACGGACGGATTCACTGCCTGCTAACCTGCTGGCGACGGCGCTGTGCGTACTGGCCTGGGGTTACTTCCTGCATCAGGGCGTGGTCGATCCGCTGGGCGGCATTAATACCCTGTGGCCGCTGTTTGGTATTGCTAACCAGATGCTGGCGGGGATGGCGCTGATGCTTTGTGCCGTGGTGCTGTTCAAGATGAAACGTCAACGTTATGCCTGGGTGGCACTGGTGCCAACGGCCTGGTTGCTGATTTGTACCCTGACCGCAGGCTGGCAGAAAGCGTTTAGCCCGGATGCGAAGGTCGGCTTCCTGGCAATTGCGAACAAGTTCCAGGCAATGATCGACAGCGGTAATATTCCGTCGCAGTATACCGAGTCACAACTGGCGCAACTGGTGTTCAACAACCGTCTGGATGCCGGACTGACCATCTTCTTTATGGTGGTTGTGGTGGTCCTGGCGCTGTTCTCGATTAAGACGGCACTGGCGGCATTGAAAGAGTCGAAGCCGACGGCGAAAGAAACGCCGTATGAGCCGATGCCGGAAAATGTTGAGGAGATCGTGGCGCAGGCGAAAGGCGCGCACTAAATTATCACTATTACGCTCTCTCTTTTGGGAGAGCGTAAGGCTGATGACAAACGCAAAATTGCCTGATGCGCTGCAACATTTGTAGACAGGATAAGGTGTTCACGCCGCATCCGGCAATATCTCAGCAATCTGATTACCGGAGGTATTGATGTTTGATTCACTGGCAAAAGCCGGAAAATATTTAGGTCAGGCGGCGAAGCTGATGATTGGCATGCCCGATTACGATAACTATGTCGAACATATGCGGGTCAATCATCCTGATCAGACGCCGATGACTTATGAAGAGTTTTTCCGCGAGCGGCAGGACGCGCGCTACGGTGGCAAAGGCGGCGCGCGCTGTTGCTAAATCTGCATGTCAGACGGTAAATGATTCCACTTTTTCGAACGCTGCACGCAACGTATCAGGTGTCAGCGTGACCGGCAGATAATGAATGGACTCCACCGGACGCAAAGTATGGGCAATCACTTTGTCGATTTCCGCCTGATTATTGATATCCACTTCCAGTTCCGCCAGCGTGGTCGGTAGATGAAAACGCTTATATGCCCCGGTTAATTGCGCCAGCACGTCATCCTGTCCCAGCAAGGCGCTTTGTACCAGAATGCCGTAAGCAACTTTGGTGCCGTGGAGAAATTTCTCGGTTTGCGGCAGCACGGTCAGACCGTTATGCACGGCATGAGCTGCCGCCACACGCGTAAAACGATCGCCCAGACCTCCTACCATACCTCCACCGGCGATAATCGCATCCACCACATCGCAAAATGACTGCGTTAACTGCTTGTTTTGCTGATCGGCAAGAGCCTGTTCGCTACTGCTTAACAATACGTCGCGGATGGCCTGTGCGCTATTGAGCCCCAGACGCACAGTCAGCGGCAATGTTTCCGGTTGCGGTGCCAGCACCACCGCTTCATACCATTTCGCCAGCGTGTCACCGATACCCGCCAGCAGATATTCTTGCGGTGCATTGAGGATAATCTCTGGTTCCACCAGCACCATAAAATTGGTGTCGTCGAAAATCTCATAATGTAGCGCCTGTCCGGCGTCGTTATACCAGACGGAGAGCGGTGTCCAGGCAGCGCAGGTAGCGGCGATCGTCGGAACGGCAACAAACGGCAGACCCAGACGGCGGGCGAGGGCTTTCGCGGTGTCGAGCAGTGCGCCGCCGCCGACGCCAATCACGACGCTGCGATTGTCACCAGACTCAGCCGCCAGTTGTTGCACATCGTTTTCGCTGCAATGACCACGAAACAAAATATGTTTTGCGCCGGGCAGCTCAAACGCTGGTGGAAGTTTTGTTTCTGCCGCAGCAATGGCACGTTCGCCATAAATCCACACGGCACGAGCAAGCTGTTCGTTGGTGAAAAAATCATGCAGGTGATTCAGGCTTCCGGGATGAGAAAAGTAGTTAGCAGGGCCGACGACGACGCGGATAGGATTGTGAGGCATGTTGTGTTGTCCTTATTGTTTTATTTAGACATCTAAACGTCTTGATTGCCAAATACTAACATCGTGTTATAGTGCCTTCAACACGCAACTTCGTCAGGCATGATAAAAATGACAAATAACCCTCTGATTCCACAAAGCAAACTTCCACAACTAGGCACGACTATTTTTACCCGGATGAGCGCGTTGGCGCAGCAGCACCAGGCGATTAATCTGTCGCAAGGTTTTCCTGATTTTGATGGCCCGCGCTATTTGCAGGAGCGGTTGGCGTATCACGTTGCTCAGGGCGCAAATCAATACGCGCCAATGACCGGCGTGCAGGCATTGCGCGAGGCGATTGCTGAGAAAACCGCACGGCTGTATGGCTATCAACCGGATGCTGAACATGACATCACCGTAACAGCAGGAGCGACGGAGGCGTTATATGCGGCGATTACCGCGTTGGTACGTAGTGGCGATGAGGTTATCTGTTTTGATCCCAGCTATGACAGTTACGCACCCGCCATCGCGCTAGCGGGTGGGGTTGTGAAACGCATCGCGCTGCAACCGCCGTATTTTCGCGTTGACTGGCAAGAGTTTGCTGCGTTACTGAGCGAGCGTACCCGGTTGGTGATCCTCAATACGCCGCATAATCCCAGCGCCACTGTCTGGCAGCAGACTGATTTTGCAGCCTTGTGGCAGGCGATTGCCGAGCGCGAGATTTTTGTCATTAGCGATGAGGTCTACGAGCACATCAATTTTTCACAGCAGGGCCATGCCAGTGTACTGGCGCATCCGCAACTGCGTGAGCGGGCGGTGGCGGTGTCATCGTTTGGCAAGACCTATCATATGACTGGCTGGAAAGTGGGGTATTGCGTTGCGCCAGCGCCCATCAGCGCCGAGATCCGCAAGGTGCATCAGTATTTGACTTTTTCGGTCAATACTCCCACACAACTGGCGCTTGCCGATATGCTGCGGGAGGAACCTGAACATTATCTTGCGTTACCGGACTTTTATCGCCAGAAGCGCGATATTCTTGTGAATGCATTACGAGAGAGCAGACTGGAGATCTTACCCTGTGAAGGCACTTACTTTTTGCTGGTGGATTACAGCGCCGTTTCTACGTTAAATGATGTCGAGTTCTGTCAGTGGTTAACGCAGGAGCATGGTGTAGCGGCGATCCCTCTGTCGGTGTTTTGTGCCGATCCCTTCCCGCATAAACTGATTCGTCTCTGTTTTGCCAAAAAGGAATCGACGCTGCTGGCGGCGGCTGAACGCCTGCGCCAGTTGTAATTATTTCACCGTCCAGGCACGGGAATATCTACGGTCGGCAAACAACTCTTGCAGGCCGTTTATTTGCTTGAGGCGTAGCACTTCGTCGCTGTCCATACCCAGTTCTATACTGATTTTATTATCGTTCCATCCCAACTGGCTGAGTTCACGAACGATTTCTGACATTGCTGTGATTTGGTGGCGGCCACGCGCGCGGTTGTGGCGAATCGTTGCAGCGATGCGTTCGTTACGATCCCTTTCCAGACAGGTAACCGGTAAATACCCTTTTAAGCGCGTTTTTAACGTGTTAGAGCCTTTACCAATTTCATGGCGGTGGAAACCATCAACAATTTCAAGCGTATTAGCTCTGGTGTTGGTTACTACAATCGGTTGGGTAAAACCATCAATTTCAATGGATTTTTTTAATAGCTTCTTCTCTGGCGGTGCCACATTATTGGGATTGTAATCGTTTGGCACGAGTTGGCTATTTTTAACCCATAACACACAATCCACCGGCTCGTCGCGAAATGGACTCACTTGATGTATCGCCATCCGGATCTCATTGATCGCCTTAATGCGATCTTCTTCCGCTAAACTGGCGAGAAATTGCGTTAAATCCTGAGTTAATCGCTGTTGCATAATATTCCCCACTCCTGACGTTTTTCTTTCATCCGTTCGTTATAACGTTGATAATTTTTAGCTTTTGTAGGGCTGAATGATAACGCCCGGCACCAATAATCATTGTTGAGTAATACCTTGCAGATACGTCGCCAGGAGGGGACGTCTTTTGAGCCAATATCTCCTTGTTGAGTCTGAGGAATTTCGATTCCTTTTTTTTGATACCAGTGCAAATAAACAGCAATTTTATTGCGATAATGATCAGCCGTTTTTTCTGGCATGCTGTTAAGCAGTAATAAGGCATATTCCTGCCAGTCTAAATGGTCAGGTTTTAGGATCTTCCTGTGGCCATAGAATTGATTATTGTGACCAGCGTAAATTCCACCGCTTTTTACGCCACTGACCCGGGCGCACATTGCGGCCCATCGATCAGGTTCAAGAACATGATATAGCCACAAACCTTGCCGTTGCTCTGGACCAAAAGGTTCGCAAATTCGCATTTGACGCAGAGGGACGCCAGCCTGGTACATCAGGTTATACAGCGGATTACAGAGGTTTTGGCCTTTAGCGTACCAGGTCCAGATATCAGCGACTTTCCAGTCGTAAATGGGGTAAATGTACCAACAATGACCGCCTGGCGCGGCGGTGGTCCACGGCTTATCGTCAGCAAAACGTTGTTTATTTAAACTGGCAATGGCGACGAAACGATTATAAGACTCGTCGGCACGGATCCCGACCATCATTGCGGCTGGTCGTTGTTGTGAAAACCATTCGGCAAATTCACGCACGAAATGTTCAAACGTCATACCCGATTGATAAAACGAGAAAAATGCCGGGTCGGTTATCGCATCTTCTGGTGGCTGTCGAACCCATTCAGTATCAGGTTGCCAGCACTGCCATTCAGGTTGATATTGGGATAATGAATTTTGTGTTGTTAACGGTAGAGCCACCCAATAAAACGTTTCGATGACATCCGCATATTGTTCCCGTAGCGATTGAACATAGTCAATAGTACAAGAAAACTGTGCTTCCCAGTCGATAAACAGGACGTGTATTTTTTTTCCTATTTTCCTGGCCAGACCTGCGGTCAAATGAAGCATTAAGCCAGAATCTTTACCACCAGAAAAAGAGACGCATACGCGGGGCAGTGTATTAAGTGTCCAGGTGATACGGTCTTGTGCTGCTTCCAGAATATTGAGAGGAAGCGGAATTTTATAAATGGACATCTGTAAACGCTCTCTTAACATGACCGGGAGAAAGTGCAATAGTTTGCTGATTATAATATTAATAAACTTAAATGAAATATCTTATTTTATATTCACTAGGTGAATTTTTTTATGATGAATATTGTTCTTATTGATAGGTTTTCAGGATAAGCTGTCATTTAAGCGATCAATAAATCGAGAGAACGCCAGATTGTTTAATGATGATTTATTATAGGAAATATAAAGTGTATTAGAGGGGAGGTTATGTTTTAGTTTTATTTGTTTTAATTGCAGGTTTTTCTGATGACAACGATATAGTTCAAAGGGAACAATACCCAGTAAATCGGTTACCGCAATAGTATTGATAATAGTAAACAGAGAAGAACTACGGAATGCTATTTTTCGGTTTGCCAGAATCGCTTCTATTTCCATCTGAAAATCTTCAAGGCCAGATGCTTTTGATGTCAGAAAAGTAAACTCTTCATCAAGAATGTCTTCGCGGCTACTGTATTCCGTTATTCTCGGATGAGATGCACTACAGATAAGCGTGTTGCGTATCGATTGAAAAGGTACACAGCTCACCGAGCGACTGATGACTGGTATTAATGTAATAACCAGATCTGCTTTGCGATAAGCCAATAAATTTTCGGCGCTTTCTGCTGACATCATAATGTCATGATGTTCAATTTCTACCGATGTGTCTTGTCGTAGGCATCCGATCAAAAGACTACTGTTGGTTGACGAGATAAGTTGCGGACCATAAATAATAAATTTTTTCTTCAGCTCGGATTTATTGACAATGTTGATGGTTTGCTCAAGGTTTTTGAGATTTTTCTCAAGATGATGATGCAGATTTAATCCTGTCGTTGTTGGTGCAATTCCTTTACCGGAGCGAATAAATAAGGGGTCATTAAATTGCGCCCGTAGACGTTGTAAAGACTGGCTTACCGCAGAAGGCGTTATATATAATGATTCTGCGGCCTTGCTAATACTAAGATGTTGGTAGATGCACTCAAAAATGACAAGCAAGTTTAAATCGAATTTTTTTAAGTCGTAAAGATTAGCCATGATGCACTCCATTCATATGCTTGTTCTCATAATATTCATCAAGTCAATGATATGGCTTTATGTATTTTTATATATTATGTTATTTTACTTAATTCACGATTAAGTTTTTCTAAAATAGCATAGCTGATATGAGAGGGGTGAACAATACTTGCGATTTTTTGGATAACTGAAAAGAGATAAATATTCCAGTTATCCATAGAATGAAGGTTATTTATTTCCCATAATGATATTAAATGTTTTTTGATCTGGTAATCCGACAGCCTGCTGTAATGTGTTTTCTGGACTCATGTAATAAATAGCAGGGGTAACATTTGCGCCCAGTTCGTCCATCAACGTCTCGTTGGCACTGAGAATCTTCATCTGTTCAGGTGTGATGCTCCCTGAGAGGTTCAGCTTTAACTTGCCGCCAGATGCCTCATACTCTTGCCACGTTTTTGCCGGATCTTTAGACGCGAGGATTGCCGCCGCGGTGGCCGGGCTTTCTGGTTTTATCACGCCAACCAGCAGAGTACGAATCTGAACTTTACCGGCATCAACCCATGGGCGTGCTTGTTGCCAGAATTGTTTGCAATACGGGCAGAAAGGATCGGCAAAAACATAAACCACGACCGGCGCGTCTTTTTTACCGTCAAGTAACCAGTTTGATTGTTCCATACGCTGCCACATTTCGCGTCCGGCAGGTGCGTAAATCTCTTTTTCAATAAGAGCGTTACTGAGGTTTTCTCCCTTTTCGTTGTACATATAGCCAGAGATGGCATGCTTACCGTCTGGCGTAAGGTAGATAGTGACCCCCATATCCTGATATTTCCCCAGATAACCTTTCATACCGCCTGGCGCATCGAACGATTTAATAATCGTAATTCCCTGTTTTTCAATCGCTTTAACGGGCGCAGGAAGCTCTTCGGCGTAAGCAATTCCTGGGAGCAGGGTAAAAAAAATTATCTTTTTTAACATTGTCTTGTCCTTTTCGTTCAGTGCAAATACACAATAAAAGGCTTAACCTATCACTGTCATAGTTAAGACCTTATCTCAGGTGATTGCCCTTTGTTTATGAGGGTGTTGTAATCCCTCTCGTCGTTGCGATTATCATCGCAACACCGTAGCCTGTTGAACAGGCGCTGAAGATACCAAAGGGTAGTTCAGGTTATGCGGTCACCTGGAAAGGGGACCCATTTTACTTTTTATCGCCACTGGCGATGCAAAGTTCACAAAGTTGTCTTACGAAGGTTGTAAGGTAAAACTTATCGATTTGATAATGGAAACGCATTAGCCGAATCGGCAAAAATTGGTTACCTTACATCTCATCGAAAACACGGAGGAAGTATAGATGTCCTTGATTAACACCAAAATTAAACCTTTTAAAAACCAGGCATTCAAAAACGGCGAATTCATCGAAATCACCGAGAAAGACACCGAAGGCCGCTGGAGCGTCTTCTTCTTCTACCCGGCTGACTTTACTTTCGTATGCCCGACCGAACTGGGCGACGTTGCTGACCACTACGAAGAACTGCAGAAACTGGGTGTAGATGTATACGCAGTATCTACCGATACTCACTTCACCCACAAAGCATGGCACAGCAGCTCTGAAACCATCGCTAAAATTAAATATGCAATGATCGGTGACCCGACTGGCGCCCTGACCCGTAACTTCGACAACATGCGTGAAGATGAAGGTCTGGCTGACCGTGCTACCTTCGTTGTTGACCCGCAGGGTATCATCCAGGCTATCGAAGTTACCGCTGAAGGCATTGGCCGTGACGCATCTGACCTGCTGCGTAAAATCAAAGCAGCACAGTACGTGGCTTCTCACCCAGGTGAAGTTTGCCCGGCTAAATGGAAAGAAGGTGAAGCAACTCTGGCTCCATCCCTGGACCTGGTTGGTAAAATCTAAATTTTCTTCGTCTTTCACGCCATAGCAGTGTTGGCGTCGCTCGCTCACCCCGGTCACTTACTTGTGTAAGCTCCGGGGGTTCACAGGCTAGCCGCCTTGCTCTGACGCGAAATACTTCGGAAATTCACCTAATTAATCGGGTGCTGCGGCACCCGATTTTCTTCCCCGCACCATGATGCAAGCTGCATCCAGGTAGCCGCAGAGGCCGCTTGCATGATGATGTTTAAAGCCCAGGAGATAAACATGCTCGACACAAATATGAAAACTCAACTCAAGGCTTACCTTGAGAAATTGACCAAGCCTGTTGAGTTAATTGCCACGCTGGATGACAGCGCTAAATCGGCAGAAATCAAGGAACTGTTGGCTGAGATCGCAGAACTGTCAGACAAAGTCACCTTTAAAGAAGATAACAGCTTGCCGGTGCGTAAGCCGTCTTTCCTGATCACCAACCCAGGTTCTAACCAGGGGCCGCGTTTTGCAGGCTCTCCGCTGGGCCATGAATTTACCTCGCTGGTACTGGCTCTGCTGTGGACCGGTGGTCATCCGTCGAAAGAAGCGCAGTCTCTGCTGGAGCAGATCCGCGACATTGACGGTGATTTTGAATTTGAAACTTATTATTCGCTTTCCTGCCATAACTGTCCGGACGTGGTGCAGGCGCTGAACCTGATGAGCGTACTGAACCCGCGCATTAAACACACGGCGATTGACGGTGGTACGTTCCAGAACGAAATCACCGATCGTAACGTGATGGGCGTTCCGGCCGTATTCGTGAATGGTAAAGAGTTTGGTCAGGGGCGTATGACGCTGACTGAAATCGTTGCGAAGATTGATACTGGCGCTGAAAAACGTGCGGCAGAAGAGCTGAACAAGCGTGACGCTTATGATGTGCTGATCGTTGGTTCTGGCCCGGCGGGTGCTGCGGCGGCAATTTACTCCGCACGTAAGGGTATCCGTACTGGTCTGATGGGCGAACGTTTCGGTGGTCAGATCCTCGATACCGTTGACATTGAAAACTACATCTCCGTGCCGAAAACCGAAGGCCAGAAACTGGCTGGTGCGCTGAAAGTTCACGTTGATGAATACGATGTTGATGTGATCGACAGCCAGAGCGCGAGCAAGCTGATCCCGGCCGCGGTTGAAGGCGGTCTGCATCAGATTGAAACAGCTTCCGGCGCGGTACTGAAAGCCCGCAGCATTATCGTGGCGACCGGCGCAAAATGGCGCAACATGAACGTTCCGGGTGAAGATCAGTATCGCACCAAAGGCGTAACCTACTGCCCGCACTGCGACGGCCCGCTGTTTAAAGGCAAACGTGTAGCGGTGATTGGCGGCGGCAACTCCGGCGTGGAAGCCGCGATTGATCTGGCGGGTATTGTTGAACACGTTACCCTGCTTGAGTTTGCGCCAGAAATGAAAGCCGACCAGGTTCTGCAGGACAAACTGCGCAGTCTGAAAAACGTCGACATCATTCTGAATGCGCAAACCACTGAAGTAAAAGGCGACGGTAGCAAAGTTGTTGGTCTGGAATACCGTGATCGCGTGAGCGGCGATATTCACAATATCGAACTGGCCGGTATTTTCGTTCAGATTGGTCTGCTGCCGAACACCAACTGGCTGGAAGGCGCAGTAGAACGTAACCGCATGGGTGAAATCATCATCGATGCGAAATGCGAAACCAACGTCAAAGGTGTGTTTGCAGCCGGTGACTGTACAACGGTTCCGTACAAACAGATCATCATCGCCACTGGCGAAGGTGCCAAAGCCTCTCTGAGTGCCTTTGACTACCTGATTCGCACCAAAACTGCATAAGAAGAAGTAAGATTCACCTGCAATTGTTTAGCCGCCGGGGTCAAACCTGGCGGCTTTTTTTCGTTATAGAAAACCCTGCCGGGATGGCTCCGGGCAGGGCACCATAAATACGTTAATTTGTTAACGAACGACTAATACAGGCAGATGGGCGTGGCGGATCACGCTGGAAGCGTTAGAACCTAACAGATGGGTTGAAATTGATGGATTACGCGAACCGATAACCACAACATCCGCATTCAGTTCTTTGGCTAATTCATTCACCTCATCTCTCACGCTACCAAAACGGACATGTGGTTTGATACGGGAGGGATCAATAGTGAAATGACCCACCATTGTCTGCAGGCGCTCTTCCGCCTCATGTTGCAAATGCTCTTCGAAACGACGCACATCGGCAGCAAAACGGTGCAGACTAAGGCTTGCAGCGCCTGGTAATACATGGAGTAAATGAATTACACCATCATCCTGGGCGAGAAATTCAGCGTGACGAACGGCTTTGTCGCTTAATTCCATTTCAAATACGTCTACTGGCATAATGATTGTTTTGTACATAAGCATTCTCTCCTTGCTGTTGCATGCATGCATACATAACATCATATTATTGATTTTAGATCTGTGATTTGCGACGTTGATTTTATATCTATTAAATATTGATGCTTAAAATGTATTCGTGTTGGCACTACCAGTGTTGCTCAAGGTATAGCACCGCTACAACAATTATTGCTGCGATGAAAATATAAAACGCTGTAATACCAAGAGCTTCACTCATAATGGAGTCCGCAGGTTGATAACCTGTTCAGATTAGAACGTAGCGGGGAAGAGCAAAATGATAAATCTGGTTGATATTTGAGCGGAAAGAGGATGCGGACGCATCCTCTGAGCAAAGCGATTTAACGCTTGTGCAGATGGGATTAAAGCAGGTATTCGCCAGCGGCTTCTGGCTGGTATTCGAGTTCCAGCACTTCAAGGTGGGTGGTAACGCCGCCCGGAAGTTCCCAGTGAATGGTGTCGCCAACGCGCAGCCCCAGCAGTGCGGCTCCAACCGGAGCCATAACGGAAAGCTGAGTATTGCTGTCGGTCATTTTGGCCGGATACACCAGCGTGCGCACACGCACTTCGCCATCGCTAAGATTGCGGAATTTAACCCGGCTGTTCATCGTCACCACATCGTGTGGCATATCTTCTGGCGAACACATTTGGGCGCGATCCAACTCTGCGTTTAACGCGTCAGCGACTGGCAAACCGGCGTAGGCGGGTTGCTCCAGCAGAATATCGATGCGTTCGGCATCCAGGTCGTTAATGATGATAGTTGGTCTGGACATTTTTACTCCATGTCGTCGGTACTGCGAGTGTCGCAGATAAACATACCCAAAAGAAAACCCTCACCGTCAGGCGGCGAGGGTTTAACTCATATGATGATACTGGCTGTTGCTCACACTTTGAAGTGATTTACGTCACATTCAGGGAATTCCTCAATGCAGCGCATTATTGTAGAAATCTTAATCGCCATGTTTCATGAAAAACGCACCACAGTGTTTTGCCTGTCAGATTATTGATAGCCCGCTTTATCAATCACAAAGGCTTTGCCACAGTTACCGGGATGTGGTTGTGGCAAGAATGAGTTTGCGGAAAGCGGTGCGTTGATGGCGTCAGCTTTGAGTGAAATCTGGATTTCAGTCAAATATGCCGGATTACCCTGACACGTTAACTTGACCGCTTTGACGTTCTCTTTCCCCCAGCTTTTAGCGAAGGCGGCGTCAAAGTCATTTCGACTCACGGTTTTACCATAGTTTTCAGCGAGAAATTTTCCAGCGTCGCTTTCTTTGATTTCTTGATTCAGACGCACCATCGTGCCGAAGTAAGCGTCCGGATCAAAACCAAAACAGGCGCCGTGTTTCGCATATTCGTAACGTTCCAGGCAGGAACGTCCACCCGCGCCGGGCATCACTTCACTTAGTTTAGCTGCCGTTTCCAGCGACAACCCCGTTTCCGGTGACGAACACATTCGGCTGGCGCGTGCCTCTGGCAAGTTTGGGATTGGGCGGGTGGCGCAGCCAAAGCGCATCCAGCGGCGTTCATCAACACCGCGTGCCGCAACCGACTTTGGCAACCCAGGCCACAGGCCGTGTACGGTCAAGAAATCAGCTTTGTTGGTCGTTTCGGTTTGCAGACGACATTCATCGCGTTCGTTACGATTGCGATCGTGCTGGCTTTGGCAAAATCCGGTTTGCCAGGAAAGAGCCAGCACATAGCGATCAAAATCGCCGTACTGTTTTGCCTGTAACGCCACGGCGTTAGCTGAAGAGAAGGGGAGCAGAGAAGCCGTCAGTAAAGCGGCGTTACGCCAGAATGCTTTCATAATGGGTGTGGGACTCATACATACACTGAATACTATCTATTAAATCATAAAAAAGCCCGCCGGGTGGGCTTACCTGGCGGGCGTGATGATTTATTCAGCGTTTGGCGAACGTATTAGTTCCACATTGCCAGAATTGGCCAGCCAACCAACAGCAACATGGCGATGTAAATGACCCCGAAGATGGCACCCAGACGCCAGTAATCTTTCGATTTCACATAGCCGCAGCCGTAAATAATAACTCCTGGGCCAGTTGCATATGGAGTCAGGCAGCCCATGATACCGATAGACAGAACCAGCAGGATACACAGTTGTTCCATCGGTACGCCCGGAATACCTTTACCGACGGCCAGAATCACCGGCAGCATGGTTGCGGTATGCGCAGACAGGCTGGCAAACAGGTAGTGCGCAAAGTAGAACACCAGAACCAGTACAATCACTGTCGCGTTTGGTGAGAAACCTTCCAGGTGCGTACTCATGGTGTTGGCAAACCAGTCGATAAAGCCAGAACGGGTCAGGCCATTAGCCATGACAACCAGTGTTGCCAGGTTAACCAGCGTGTTCCATGCGCTGTTATAGCGGGTAATGTCTTTCCACGGCACAACGTGCAGCGCCAGCATCAGCGAAACCGCCAGCAGGCCAACAGCAGTGGCGTTAATGACTTCACTACCAAATACCCATAAACCCAAACTAAGCAGAACAAGACCAATCAGCGTCCACTCTCTGCGAGTCAGGCGACCCATTGTTTTCAGTTCGTCACCCGCCCAGGTTGCCACTTCTTCACTATGAGTGACTTCCGGTTTGTACAGTACATAGGAAAGCCACGGCGCAATGATAAGTAAGATAACGCCAACTGGCAGGAAGCAGAGGAACCACTGCAACCAGCTAATCTGGATACCGGCAATTTTGCTGACAAACTCCAGACCCAGCACGTTCGGTGCAGCACCGGTGACAAACATGGAGGAACTCAGACTGGTACTGATGACCATCATCCACATTAAATAACCGCCAATACGACGTGCAGACGGATCGTTCGGGAATGATTTAAACAGTGGCGGCAGGTTTTTAATGACCGGGAAAACGGTCCCACCTGTACGTGCGGTGTTAGACGGTGTAAATGGTGCCAGCAGAATATCGATGATGACAATCGCATAACCCAACGTCAGCGTGCGTTTCCCCATGAATTTCACCAGGAAAAGGGCGATACGACGACCTAATCCGGAAACTTCATACCCTAATGCAAAGATAAATGCGCCAAATACCAACCAGACAGTGGTACTGGAAAAACCAGCCAGTCCCCATTTCAGCGCCTGTTTTTGGGCATTAAAAGCGGGGTTAGCTAATTCTTTGGCGTCAAAGAGCAGATAATTACTGCCAATAACGCAAATAGTTACTGCAATAAAACTGATTGCTGTTGCCGGAATTGGCTCGAGGATCATACCGACAATCATTGCCACAAACACGGCGAAGTAATGCCATGCCTGCGGCGGCATACCGTCGGGTACAGGGATAAGAAACATGACGCCCATCACCACCAGTGGGGCCAATAATTTCCATATCTTATCTTTTGCTAAAGACATACGGGTTCTCCGAAAATTAATATTTCCAAATTTATCAAGTGTTTAAATTTTTAAATCTGTGCTAAAAACCAGGTAAGAATCAGCAGGTCGGCGCTGCCGCCTGGGCTGAGATTTCGTTCGATACACTCCCTGTCGAACTGCCGGAGATAATCGAGATCGGCGGGGGTTCGGATGCCCCCTTTTTGCAATAGTGTTTGCGCCTGGCGTTGTAGCCAGCGCAGCCCCCCTTCGCCACCGCGTGATGCAACGTTGGTATCGCCGTTCATCGCCATCAGCAGCAGTAAGGTATCGAGCAATGCCAGTTCAGGATCTAACCCCTGATCCAGCAGAGTGAGGTAGTGCGGCAGGGCGTGGTTGATCACCAGCGGATAACCCGCTTCGGCTTCGCCGCGCGCGCCGGTTAGGCCAAGTTGTTGATACAACCGTTGACCTGCCGTCAGTTGTTGATTATTGGTACGTAGTTCGCGATCGGTCAGACCGCGGCAGAAACTTGCCGCCGTCGCACAAACGGTTTTGGGCGTTACCGGCTGGTTGAGCTGATGCAAACGACCAATCGCCGCACACAGTAGCCCTAAAGAAAAAATGCTGCCTTTATGGGTGTTTACGCCCGCAGTGGCGCGGAACATATCGCCTTCGCAGGCCATACCAATTGGGCGTAATCCGTTGAGTACCGCTTCCGGTGCCATTTCTGCGCTACAGGCACCAAATTCAATGAAACGCGGTAACCAGCCCTGAATTGCCAGTGCGCTACGGTGGAAATCTTCCAGCGCCATATCTTTGTGCGCACCGCAGTTAATGCGATCCACCAGGCCAGGTTTTGGTGACAGATTGACTTCAGTCAGCATGGCGCGCCAGCCCAGCAGGGCGTAGTCATCGATTAATGACGCAGCAAGCTTTGTGGTTTTAGTTGACGTTGCAGGCATCGACATCGTTCAGCAGCGCCTCCATGCGGTTGAGTAAATCGGTCAGTTGATGGGTTTTCCCACGCGCGCAAACAGCCGCGCTTTGTTCGCACAACAGGCAGCGGCGAGGCGGTAGTGAATAATTGCGGCGGGAGAGAATTTCGCCTTCGGGCGTCAGCACATCGATATCCCACAAACGCCCGAGAGGATGACTATGCTCAAGCTCAATGGTCGCGAGCTTGAGGTCGCGAGCCGGGGCGGCAATGCTCAACATGCCCTCCGGCCCGCTGGCAGAAACCAGTGCAGCCTGCTCCTGAATTTGCCAGCCCTGTTTTGCGGCTAAGGCATGCAGGGCAGTTACGCCATGATTAAAAATACGGCGTGTGACCTCGCTGTCTTTAATCGGCCCAGGCGCAACCACGGTAAAGGAGACCAGTGGAACAGGATGGCGCTTGAGCCAGGCGTGTTGCCGTGCTTGCCTTTCATCCCGGCTGATGAGCAACTCGGGAATCGAAACCGCATGGTGGCTGGCGAGTTCAGGGAGCAGGTGCATGGCTTATTCCTTCACCTGATGTACAACATCAATCACCGAGCCATCGCGGTAACGCACGACGGCAACGACGCGGTCGGTGAATTCAATCGGCTGTGGTTCACCGGTCAGCAGACGCGCACGTTCACGCAGCCACTCAATGGAAACCACTTTAATTCCCGCTTCCTGCAGACGTTCTGCCAGTTCCGGACGTGCCGGGTTAACAGCGATACCGTGGTCGGTGACCAGAATATCGACGCTGGAGCCAGGGGTAATGCAGGTCAGCACGTTATCCACCAGAGTTGGAATACGACCGCGAACCAGTGGCGCGACGATGATGGAAAGCGCAGAGGCAATTGCGGTATCGCAGTGACCGCCGGAAGCACCGCGCAGTACGCCGTCAGAACCAGTCAGCACGTTAACGTTGAACTGGGTGTCAATTTCCAGCGCGCTCAGTACCACTACATCGAGACGATCAACTGATGCACCTTTAGAACCCCAGTTGGCATACTGGTTGGCGCTGATTTCGATGTGATTCGGGTTACGGGCCAGTGATTGTGCGGCGTGGCTGTCAAAGCTCTGTACGTCCAACAGTTTGCGGATCAGACCTTTTTCATGCAGATCAACCATCGTGGCGGTGATGCCGCCGAGGGCGAAATCGGCGCGAATGTCACGGCTACGCATTTTGTCTTCCAGGAAACGCGTTACCGCCAGCGATGCGCCGCCGGTGCCGGTTTGCATGGAGAAACCTTCTTTGAAGTAGCCGGAGTTGACAATCACGTCCGCGGCGCTGCGGGCAATCAGCAGTTCGCGCGGGTTCGTGGTCATACGGGTCGCGCCAGCGCCGATTTTCGCGGCATCACCAACACGATCAACTTTGACGATCAGATCAACCTGATCCTGTTCAATGCTTGCCGGGTTATGCGGATAAGGCAGCAGCTCTTCGGTGAGCATCACGACCTGTTTTGCATTGTCGGCATCGACCATCGCATAGCCGAGGGAGCCGCAGCAGGCTTTGCCAGTGTAGCCGTTGGCATTACCGAACTCATCACAGGATGGGACGCCGAGGAAGGCCACATCGATGTTCAGTTCACCGCTCTGCACCAAATGCACACGACCGCCGTGGGAGTGGATTTGCACTGGTTCAGCCAGCAGGCCACGGGAGATTTCTTCTGCCAGTGGGCCGCGCAGACCGGAAGTATAAATACGGGTTACCACGCCCTGACGAATATGTTCTACCAGTGGCGCGTGGCAATCACTCAGGGAACTGGATGCCAGGGTCAGGTTTTTAAAGCCCATTTTCGCGATGACGTCCATCACCATGTTGACGGTCAGGTCACCACCGCGGAAAGCGTGGTGGAAAGAGACGGTCATGCCATCTTGCAAACCAGAACGACGAATCGCTTCTTCCAGGTTGGCGCACAGTTTGCGATCGCGCGCTTTTTCTGCCTGATAAGTTTGTTTCGGTGAGTTCTGGAAAGCGGCAAGATCGCATTCAGCGTGACGATTCCAGGCCGCTACCCGTTCTTGTCGTTGAGATTGTTCAATTTTATGCGTCATTTTGATTGCCTTATTCTTCGCGGATGCCGGAAAGTTCTGCGCGGGAGAGCACCAGACGGGCGCGATCGATAACCGGACCGTCAACCATCTTGCCGTTCAGAGAAACCACACCGAGGCCTTCGCGAGCAGCGGCTTCAGCGGCTTCTACGACGCGGCGTGCGTGATCCACTTCTTTCTGGGTTGGTGCGTAGAGGTTGTGCAGCAGATCAATCTGACGCGGGTTGATCAGCGATTTGCCATCAAAGCCCAGTTGCTTGATGTGGGCAGCTTCTTGCAGGAATCCGGCTTCGTTGTTGGCGTCGGAATAGACGGTGTCAAACGCCTGAATACCGGCAGAGCGCGCGGCCTGCAAAATGGAGCAGCGAGCAAACAACAGCTCAGTTCCTTCCGGGGAGCGTTCTGTACGCAGGTTGCGCACATAGTCCTCTGCGCCCAGCGCGATACCGATTAAGCGCTCGGAAGCGTGAGCGATTTCTACCGCGCGGGTAATGCCCAGCGGAGATTCAATCGCTGCCAGCAGACCGGTACTACCCGGTTCACGACCGCAGGCTTTTTCAATGCGCAGGATTTCTTTCTCGATATCCAGAACGTCCTGAGCGGTATCGGTTTTCGGCAGACGTACAACGTCTGCGCCGCCGCGAACGACAGCTTCCAGGTCGTTAACGCCCCATTCAGAATCCAGCGCGTTAACACGCACGATGGTTTCGATATCGCGATACAGTGGGTGTTGCAGCGCGTGGTAGACCATGCGGCGAGCGGTGTCTTTTTCGCGCAGTGCCACGGAGTCTTCGAGATCGAACATCAGGGCATCAGCCGGGTAGATGAAAGAGTTGCTGACCATCGCGGCATTAGCGCCAGGTACGAACAACATGCTGCGGCGGGTGCGGGTTTTACGTTGTTGCAACGAAGCGGAAATCATTGGCAATCCTCCCATGGCAGAGCCGGGATACCGCTGGCGCGCGCCAGCAGAGCTTCCAGTCGTGCACGTAAAATGCAGTCCAGTGCGCCTTTGTCATCGACATTTAGCTGTACGCCGCGCACGTTATAGCGGGCAAGAACGTCCAGAATGGTGCTACGAATTGCATCGCCAAACTGTTTCTCAACGCTGCTGTTGATTTGCAGGTCGATATCCTGCGTATCGAGTGGGGCGATGCGTATCATCACATCCCCAGACTCTAGGGTGCCTGCAACGGCGGGCTGGTTTATTTTCATTTTTCACCTGTTTTTTATGCGGGGGTCTTTTGACGAACTGCCGCGTCGTGGCGGGAGTGTTCAAGCAGATTCTGCAAGTAATGCAGCGTGGCTGCCGGGACCAGCGGCGCGATAGCCGTGAGATCGTTTTTCACCAGTAGTTGGCGCACCCGTGAAGCGGATATCGGCATCTCCTGGTAACGCAGTCGCTCAATTTCAACCAGTTCGATGGGCGGTGCTGAGATAGTCGGTGTTTCCAGCCAGTAGCGCATATCCTGGTTGTACTGGGCGGTCACGCGACAATACGGTTCAGTACCGACAAAGCGGTGGGTTACGCCAAGCGCAGGAGCGAGGTACTGACGGAAAATCTTCAGATCAATTTCGGTGTAACAATGGTTAATGACGCTCTGTTCTTTAATGAAGTAGCAAGGGAACGTGGCGCGGGAAATGATGTACTCGGAACCGCGATGCACTGTCAGGCGCGGAATATCAGCGGTGCCTTTCAACACCAAATCCAGCCGGTCTTCATAGGGAAAGCGCGAAGAATCTTCTTTGACTAAAAATAGATGCAGCCAGTCGCACTGTGCTGCGGCTTGTTGAATCAGATAACGGTGGCCGTTAGTAAAGGGATTGGCGTTCATCACTATGCAGCCAATCTTCTTCCCTTCATGACGAAATTTTTTCAGCGATTCAGCATAGCGTTTCAGCCGCGTGGCACTGTTTTCCATCAGTACCATCACGCCTGGTACGCTGGTCAGCGTGGAGAAACCGCACTGGCGGAACAGCGCTTCGTATTCGGTTTTGGTATAAATAAACAGATGTGTGCAGTGCCGTTCATAGGCGAGGTTTATTAGTTCGGTGGCTAATGTCAGCGCCAGTCCTTCACCGCGAACAGATTCACTGATAGCCACGCACTTAATAATATTTCCGGCAATTCCACCGCAAGCGATAAGTTTTTCATTGCGGGTTACGGTAATAAATACTTCGACTGTTGTGTCAACGCTCAAATCATTTTCATGTAGAAATTGCGCGATTTCCGCCATTTTTTTATTTTCTGAACGTTTTACCCGGGTGAAAATATCATTGCCGAACATAATAAGTCGTATCCTGAAGGTATGTATTGTTATCAATTTGCAATGAATGTTGCAAGTTGGTAATCATTTATTTTCAGTTGGGAGAAAGGGCTGCGAGTGAGGTATATCTGTTTCTCCTTTTGCTATACATCCTAAGGAGTATTGCAGTGAGAAATTTTGATTTATTTCACATAGAGTTAGTGGTTTTTTATTTATTTAATGGTTTTAAGTTTTTTAATT
>NZ_PTSB01000033.1:0-48941 GCF_002965125.1 Escherichia sp. MOD1-EC6162 | reverse complement strand
AAATTCTGGTCAAAAGTTGACACTCTCGCATAACCATATTGCATACTTTCTAAACCGCGATTGTTGCTAAAAGCGGGAAAAAATATCGTTCAGACGATACAGAGGCAATTCGCAAAAACCTCGGTTTGCAGGAAACGATAAACAAGGCTTCTGGCGCATTGCAGAAAAACCAGAACGGTGCGGATATTCCAGGAAAAGATACCTTCACAAAAAATATTGGTGCAGCGAAAGCGGCCAGCGGAAGTATCAATATTGGAGGAGATAGCAGCAACTGGACGACAGCACAGTTTATTGCGTGGCTGGAGTCTCAGGGGGCATTTAATCACCCATACTGGATGTGCAAAGGTTCATGGTCTTATGCCAATAATAAAATTATTACAGATACAGGTTGCGGGAATATTCAACTTGCTGGCTCGGTGGTTGAAGTGATGGGCACCAAGAGCGCAATGACTATTCGCGTCACTACTCCAACAACTGCAACGAACGGTACAGCAAAAGCGCAATTTACTTATATTAATCATGGTGACACCTACGCGCCTGGCTGGCGTCGCGACTGGAATCGTGCTGGCGATACCATGACTGGGGAACTGATAACCACATCACAGAATGCTTTAAGGATGATTGCAGGAAATTATGGTGCAATTCTGCGACAGGATGGTGGCAGCTTGTATCTGTTATTTACTGCCAGTGGTGACCAGTACGGTAGCTGGAATGGTCTTCGTCCATTCTATATCGCGCTTAATACTGGTCTTGTTACTATGGGGCACGGTCTGAATGTGCACGGACAGGTTATCCCATCCAATTACAGCAATTTTGACTCTCGCTATGTGGGAGATGTCCGGCTTGGTACGCGAGTTGTTCAATTAATGTCACGCGGCGGGCGTTATGAGATTGCCGGACACGCACTTACCGGATTAAGAATTATTGGTGAAGTTGATGGCGATGATGAAGCTATTTTCAGACCAATTCAGAAATACATCAATGGTACATGGTATAACGTTGCACAGGTATAAATTATGCAGCATTTAAAAAATATCAGATCAGGAAATCCAAAAACAAAAGAACAATATCAGCTAACAAAGAATTTTGATGTTATATGGTTATGGTCCGAAGATGATAAAAACTGGTATGAGGAAGTAAGTAATTTTCAGGAAGACACAATAAAGATTGTTTACGACGAAAATAATATTATTGTCGCCATCACTAAAGATGCCTCCACGCTTAATCCTGAAGGTTTTAGCGTCGTTGAGGTTCCCGATATAACAGCTAATCGTCGTGCCGATGATTCAAGGAAGTGGATGTTTAAGGATGGAGCTGTGGTTAAACGGATTTATACGGAAGACGAACAGCAACAACAGGCTGAATCACAAAAGTCCGCGTTACTTTCCGAAGCTGAATCAGTTATCCAGCCACTGGAACGCGCTGTCAGATTGAATATGGCAACAGATGAGGAGCGTACACGACTGGAGTCATGGGAACGCTACAGCGTTCTGGTCAGCCGCGTGGATACGGCAAAGCCAGAATGGCCACAAAAACCAGAGTAAAAATTAAGGCCCGATAGCGGGCCTTCTCTCATTCTGGTTGTTCGGGAAACGTTACTGGCAGGCTGGAGGTGTCTGTGGATTCGACTTTCTGCGCGTAGAGCATCCACTCGGTTAATTTTTGTTTATTCTCGTCGGAAATGATGCCCAGCCGTAGCTGTGAGTCCCATAGCTGGGTTTTATCCCTGACAAGTTGCAACAGGCTTTGCTTTTCATTTTCCGCTTGTTGCCTCTGCTCTTCCTCGGTGTAAGTTCGCTTTATCACTACGCCATCTTTGAACATCCATTTACCCGAAATATCAGCCCGGCGATTTGCTGTAATATCAGGTAATTCAACGACGCTTGCGCCTTCTGGATTAATTGCTGAAACATCCTTTTCAATACAAATAATAACGCCGTTGTGGTCATAGACCATTTTCAACGTATCAGGCTGAAAGTTATTTTGTTCCTCATACCAGTTTTTTCCATCCTCTGTATAAAGCCATTTGATGTTAAATTGTTTCGTTAGCTGGTATTGCTCTTTTGTTTTAGGGTTGCCAGCAGTAATGTTTTTTAAGTGCATCATCGTTAAATACTCCCCGCGTTATACCACGTCCCATTAATGCAATACTGAATTGGCCTTGCCTGTGTTGTATCAATTAATTCATCACGGTTTCCGTTAACTGAACCCGTAACAACGTAACCTGACCTGTCAGACCAGCCGGGACCATTCCATGTCTGAACAGATGACAGACCGCCAAGGCGAATACCTGTAATAAACCTTGAGTTACATTCTGCCTGAGTATATGCACCAACATCTCCCGCTGAAGGTTTTCGTGTCGTGGTATAGAAATCTGACCAACCTAATTCAAACCCATAACCATCACGAGCCGACCTGTAGGAAATGCCACCATTTTTATAATTCACACGGAATTGTACGGCAGGACAGCTACCAGCATTTATATTAAAGTGAAGAATTAATGCAGATGCACCACCAATTAGGGCGTTATATGCACCACTATCCCAATTCCATCCAACGGATGTATCACCATTAACAGTATTACCTGTTTGTCGGAGTGCAAATGCATTGACATTTTTGGCACTAATTGAAATATCGCTAGAACCATCAAAACCAACTCCAGCAATTTTTCGTGCTGTTTTCAGCTTTGTTGCAGTAGCGGCATTGCCGGACAGTTCCCCAGAAAGGCCACCACTGAATGTTTGTCGATTGGTCCAGGTATTCGCCGTACTGAGTAACGGTATTTTTTCCCCGCTTGTGCCGAGTTCTCGTAAACCGAGGTATTCGATAACGGCGGCAACGGTCGATTTCGCAAGAATATCCCGCCCGACTTTTGTCAGAGTTGCCAGGCTGGCGACATCATTCCCCGTAAAATACGGAAACCTGTCTGCCGCAGTAGCAAGCCCGGCCAGCGCCGTCAGGGTGGCATCTTTCGGTTGCTTACCCGCAAGCGCGTTAGTCATGGTGGTCGCAAAATTCGGGTCGTTGCCCAACGCCGCAGCCAGCTCGTTCAGCGTATTCAGTGCGTCAGGCGATGAGTCCACGAGGGCAGCGATCGCAGCCATAACATAAGCCGTGCTTGCGATCTGAGTATTGTTAGTACCTTTTGGCGCAGTTGGTGTTGTTGGTGTTCCGGTCAGCGCCGGACTGTTCAGGGGCGCTTTCTTGTTCGTTTCATCCATTACCACCTTTACAGCTTTCGATGTCGCGGCCAGTGTTTCAGACGTGCTGTTGGTGGCACTACTGAGCTGAGTTATTCCCCTTACAGTCAGTGAAGCTACAGGCACATTTGTTATCTGCTCCCACGAATGCGTGTGATTGGACGGAGCCTTTCCGGCCGCAAGATCATACGCTGCCTTAACAGCCTTTGGTGTTGCTGCCAGCGTTTCAGACGTGCTGTTGGTGGCACTACTGAGCTGAACAATCCCTTTTCGCGCTGTGGTAGCGTCCTGTGCGGTGTATTTGGCGTTAGCCAGGTCATATGCTGCCTTAACAGCCTTAGGCGTCGCAGCAAGCGTTTCAGACGTGCTATTGGTGGCGCTGCTAAGTTGAACAAAGCCTTTTGAGGTTAAAGTTGCATCAGGATGATTACGTGATTGCTCATGTTTCACAATGGCTTGCTTAAGCCGCTTTGCTGAAACAGCAAGGGAATCATCTGTACCTGCATCAATTTCTTGTTCATTAGCAAATCTTGCCACCCCAACAACAGTTTCGGTCGCGGGAGGATTAATAAACTCAATATCACCAAATGTAATATTTTTAGTATCAAGAGTTTTAATTGCTATATCACTTGATATTAAAGCGATAGTAGATGATGCTTTATTTATTATTGCTTGTTCTTGTGAGTATACAGCAAACAACGTACCCTTATTCGTATACAATCCTATTGTATGGACAACATACTCATCTTTACTATCATCCTTCGCTGTTACATGAATTGTATCAGGGGAAACAACTTTGCCACCTATTGTGGTAAGTCGTTTTATTTCGTTTGTTATATTTGTTTGTGAAGTTGACGTGACATAATATCTACTACCTAAACCAACAGAAACAATCTCAACTTTATTTGTTCCTGTTTTGTTGGCATTAACCAGCTCCTGACGCCCGGCGTCAGTCATCGTAAATAATAATTTACTCACGCTTAATTCCTTGAATTAGCAAATTGCGAATTAGCACTCGCCAATTAATCGTACATAAGACACAGGCTGACAAGCACCAACAATACCGACACCACCAGAAACATTGGCTGCTTGCGAAAATGTAAATAATGTTCTTGCCGACTTTGCGCTCTTGATACTTCTTAACGTATCTTCCAACATCTCTTTCGAAGGAACGGCACCATCAAAAGAGTTAATCGAAGCAACAATTGAGGCTGTATATGGTTCGCCAGGTGGTGATGTTTCAAACCATTCTGTTATGTTTACCTCTCCACCCAAGCTATTTACTACATCTTCAACCGCTGCCCTTGTACCCTTTATTCGCTTTGTTCGTATTATTGATTTAAAAACAGAACGCTTTAACGATACAGGCCAACTATCCCTCCATGTATCAGCATTCCATTGCCAAGCTAAATGATCGAGAACAACTGAGTCCAGGTTATCAACAACGCTATATATTTCTGTCTTATATATTAAATTGTTAATTGCTTGTAGTTCATCATCGATAGCTTTCGACATAGCTATCACGTTGGGATCTCTAGCTAAGTTAGGAGGTAAAACATCCAACAAGCTAACATTAAAGATATCAGCCATCCTCTAACCCCGCATACTGGCAATTTATATTTCTCTCTCTGGCGACCTGCGTCTCTCCAACCACAGTAAATACAGGACTTGATATTTCTAATCTTTTAGCCCCAGCATTTTTTAAACGTTGAATAATTTCATCTGGATTTATATCTCTTCCCATAACCGAACGTTGCCATTGTTTATACTCATCAATAGCTTTCTCAACCTCACTTTGAATTAAAGTTGTTCTGTTTTTGTCCGATGAGTTAATCCAGTATTTAATTATTATATCGTATTCAATGCTCTCTGGTTTCTTAACAAGAACTTTATCTGTGAATGGTCGAATATTAGTTGCAGAGAGAACGCTATTTATCTGCTCTAATAGTTCATCAGAAGGTATATCCCCGTTCTCTAACAAAGAACGGATTTCTACAGTTCCGGGCGATGGTGTATATACATTCACATCTTTTATATTCTGATTGGCTGTTCTTGTCCAATATTTATAAGAATCCTCCGGCCCTGCTGTAGACAGTTTTTCCGGCGACAGTTTTATTCTTTCAGCATAATTATCATCTGACTCTGTATCAGCACCAGAATTAGATGTTGTTAGATTCCTTACGCTGGAAACATACGGCAACGGAGTCACCAACTCGTTTATTTGCCCAGGTAAAAATCCATTCCCCGATAAGCCAGGTATAACAGCATATCCTGAGGCTGTACCAACTGTTTTCCCAGCTGGTATTTCCAACAAAACATCTGTTTGGAAAATAACACTATTTCCAGTTGAAATTTGAGTGCCAGCAGGTATTGTATATATCCCCGATAATTTTGTTGACAGATTAAACTCAAATGTAGTCAAGGCAGATTGAGCTTCCAGCCTAGGCGTATCCGTCAGATAGCCTATATGGTCGAGATATTCACCCCCACCATATGTAAGAAGGTTTTGTTTTGCAGAAAAATCGATAGCTTTTCTTTGCTGTATAATAATCTCACACAATGACAAGATGAATAATCTACGTGGATCAGCAGGTGCTAATGTTTCACCTGTTATACTCTCAAAAGCCCTGATTGAACGAGTTGTTATATCAGTCGGGTTAGAATCTGCGAAAGTAATATCTGGCAAACCACCGCGCGGCAACGTCATTCTCTAACTCCTATCACAAGTTTTGGCCTAATAAAACCATCAGAAACGTCCGTTCTTTCAAAAGTAACAGAATGGATAATCGCTCTAGGCTCAAACTCACTAATTTTTTGAATTATTTCTCGTGTTGCTGTAGCAATAAAAATTGGGCTAGGGCTATCAACAAGACTTGAATTAACTCCTAATTTTCTGGCATATGGTACAGTGCCAATCTGAGTATTAATAATAGTAGAGACATTTTGCAAAACTTCTTCTACAACTGTTTTGGGCGACCAATCAATCGAGTAAGAAGGTGATGATATGGTAAACGTATTATTCATAATAATTTACCTAACGCACTTCTAGTTTTTGACTCTATATTGCCAGCAATATCAACTAATGCTTCTTTCAGAGAGGTCTGTCCGACTTCCTGTAATTTAATGCCGACGATAATCACTCGTGGATTCCCAGTTGGACCGAAATAAGTCCATGATTCCTCTATATCTGTAATTATAAAATTACCAAAATACTGAATACCAATTACAACAGGATTTACTTCCTGAATTGATTGCATTGTCCTAAGTAATGAAAGCGCAGCCAATGGAACAATGCCAAGTGTTGTATCCAACCGCATATTAAAACTAACTTCATCCAGATCTGGACCTATATCCTCCAGAACAGGTTTAAGCCCAATAACATCATGGCGCGCTACACGACGCTTTGACGTCCTTTTAAAATTGTTGAACGTATTCACCACTATTGATGAGGCAACAAAAGGCATTGTACCAAGCATACCCACAATCATGCCTGAGCCTCCGTTGTCGGAGCGTATTCCCCCTGAGCCGTGTGATGGTGGCCTTTAGATTTAATCCCATCAACATCTATATCACCACCAACAACCTTAACATCCCCAGAAATTGTAGCTGCAACACCTCCAGCAGAAGATCCTTTCATTCCACCTTTGAAGGTTAGTAATCCTTCAACTGTAGCATTTCCGGTAATGATGGTTTCTGGAGCATCAATAGTTACGGTTCCTGTAGCCTTAACGGTTACATCTCCGACAGCATCAACAAGGAGTAAATTAGATTCTCTGTCTACCTCAATACGAGTTCCGTTATTAAATCTAATGACGCGTTTATTAACAGTATTAGATGGCGGCTTCTGTGTTTCATCATAAAAACTACCAATAATAAAACCTTGTTGCGGCCCTGCGGGATGAAAGATACACAAAACTTGCTCACCAATATCTGGCATCCAGTAATCAGCATTCTTATCCGTATTTTTCACAATAACTGATAACTTTGCCGAAGTGACGTTATCCTGATCATCGAAAGTAACTCTTGCTGTAACATCACCATCATCAATATCAGAAACAACGCCAACTCTTATAGTCTGACGTAATAATGTTTCTAAATCATTCATAATTAATACCCATTAATTACTCTTCGGACATCAATCGAGGTGGTATAACCACTAGCCCCAATTGAATGCACAGCTTTCGATATAAGATATTTTCCAGAAAATGAACCGAATCCGTCCAGATTTATAGTTACACCAGCTACCAATCTGGTGTCTCCAACCAATACTAAAGATCCTGTATTTTGATATCTATTTTTAAGCCGCAAAGCAGCCTTTGCCTTACGTTTTGCTTCATCTAAATTAGCTACCAGTTTTCTTATCTTAAGATTCGACCCTTCTTCTACGGATGGATCTACCCAAGTATACGAAAGCGACTTTCTTTTTTTAGGTACGCGATATTTGCACGTGCAACTTTTATACAAATCTGTAGATTGTGTGCTAAAGCTATATCTGATTATCTCATCAATACCTAACGTAAGCGTAGCGATAGGATCTTTTTGCTCAAACATCTCTTGAGCAAATATTATTAATTGGCTATCAGTGACCTTTAACGACAACCCTTCATCCTGGCATAGTCGATGGAGAAATTTTAAATCGCTTTCCTCCATTTGATCTTCACGCGCATAATATGGATTACTATCACCATCAATAAGAAACAACAGTTCAAGGTTAGCTAATTTAGCTATAGAGGTTGCTATATCTTTAAGAGTTGTTTTTTCCCATGCATTACTTTTTAAATCACGTCTAATGCCTGATGAAACAGGAACAGAAACAGCAGTCACCTCAACAACAGAAGGTGGTCCAGAGCAAGTTATGCCATCTACCTGGAATTTCCCGCACTCAAGGACGATTTGATTTATAGGCTTAAAGCTCAAATCAATAAAATCACCCTTTTTAGGTGTCCAGTCTCCAGACCATTTCCCATCATCATTTTTTAATATAATAGAAATATCATCGACCTGACCATCTTCATTATCTGTATAAGACATTGACAAAACATCAGGTGACATATGAGCGGTAATATTTACATTCTGATATATAACATCAAAAAGCGTTTTACGTAACACTATTGCGTCTCCACGGAGGCAAATTGTTTACTGATATTGGCATAACCGGAGCATCAGGAACTTTAAGAATAATTCCCGCAGAAAAAAGCACCGTAAAGCGGTGCTCAGTATTAGCATCAATAAGAAGATAAGACAGGTACTCATTACCATACAACTTTAACGCGATACTATCCCATGAGTCCCCTTGAACCGTTCTATAATCATCCAAAACTTAATCTCCGTTGTTGGAACATATGAGCACTCAATTTCTTCTCAAAATCAGAATATCCCGCATCTAATGCTCTTTTAGCTGCCGCCTCAGTTTCCTTTGGTGAACCAGCCGGAAGATTGATTACAGGTGAATAGGTTATTCCACCAGTCACAGCATTAACGTTCTGGCGAGGTCCAGAAGTCCCGGCGGCAGATATCCCGTGAGGTGATAAATTTGATTGCCCGAACTTGGTTGCTATTGCATTCTGTAGGCTGTTATTCCTGCTAACGCCTGATGCCAGAGTAGTCATTATTGCACCACCTGACTTTGTTAGCTGTGAGAATGGACCTTTTTTCGCGTCAGAGAACGGTAAATACTCACGTACAGAAGAAAAAACGCCTTTCACTTCATTAATTAAAGCATTTGCTTTTGATTTTATCCCAGTGATTAACGTCTCAATTATTTTTGCGCCTGACTCACTCCAGTTTATTCCAGACAAATAAGCCGTTACAGATTGGAATGCTCTTATAAAGAGTCCAACTGGTGAAAAACGCATAAAAACAGATACCAGTGTATCTATGATTTTCTTTCCTGTTTCGCTCCAGTTAATACCAGAAAGGTAATTTGTTGTAAGTTTAAATGCTTTAATTAAGAACGGAAGCGGAGACATCCATTTAAAAGCACTAATTAATGTACTATAAATTCTTACTCCTGCCGAACTCCAGTTTATGTTGGAAAGATAATCCCATGCTTTACCAAACATAGATATAATCCATCCATTGAGATCAAAGTTTAAGATAAAGTTTTTTATAGCTTCAAACGATTTAACTGTATATTCCTTAACAGAAGGCCAAACTCTGACAGCATAATCTCTGATCTTATCCCAGTTCTGATAGAGCAATATTCCTGCGGCAACCAGCGCAGATATAGCCATCTGAATCCACCCGAAGGGTGTTAGCTTTGTCGCTACAGATAAAGCCAGCATAGCTACCCTACACGCTATAACCACACTTTTCATGGTTAGAAACGCACCTGCCGCCATCACAATCTGAGACACAAAATTGGGGTTGTTAGCTACAAATTCACTAATTTTTGTAATCAGCGGAACCAAAACACTAAGCGCGGCATTCAAAGCAGGTTGCAAGGCCTGACCAAAACTTAATGATGCATTGCTAGCCTGAATACGTAATTGTTTCAATCGCTCCGCATTGTCTTTCGTTATGTTGGCAAAATCGCGGTCAATAACAGCACTTCCAGCACCAAGAGATGTTGCTTTGATTCTCTGGTATTCCTTCCAGTTTTGAATCATCGGACGAACAAAGTTCTGAACCTGCATATCGCCAAATAGCTCACCAAGTAACTTCTGATCTCCGTTCTTAGTCATTTTCATGACAGAATGCATTGCAGCTTCGAATGGATTCTTCCCTTTTTTCTGCGCTGTTGTGACAATTTTATATAAATCTACACCGAAATTTTTCTTTGCTTTTTTTAGTGTTTCAGGGGAAAGTATTTTCGCCAAAAAGTTGTTCATATTATTAGCAGCCTCATCCGAAGTTGCAGCACCTTTGCGAGCTATCTGCAAAGCTGCCCCCATCGTCGCGGCGGCTTCTTTACCTCCCATTTTTAATGCCTGGAACTGAGCACCAAGCACAGGAAGATTTTTGGCCATATCTTTAAATTCAAAGTTTCCCTCTTTCCCTGCCTGAACCAGAATCCCCATTGCAGACTTCATTTGAGATGGATCAATCTTCAATGAGTCACTTAATGTAAATGATGCTTTCGAGACATCGAGGATATCAGAGCCAGTAGCTGTAGCTGTTCGCCCAATAGTTAGTAGATTCGCCTGAGCCTCTTTATAATCCTGCCCAGCAGCGACGAGAAAACCCTGAGCGGCCTGAATATCAGATGCAAACTGGTTGGTGGCCGTTCCGGTAACAAGCATCGCCTGCCCCATCGCCTGAACTTCTTCCGGCTTCATATCTGCCGTAAGACCAATCATTTTGTTTTCACGATTGAAATTTGCTGCATTGTTAGCAGCAGCAAATGCACCAGCCGCTACAGCACCAGTTTGTAATCCTGACCTTACAAGTTGACTCTTTGCCTCACCAAGATGCTCTCGCTTCAATTCACGCTGCCTTTCCAACGCGCGGTTTAACTCCTCCTGAGCACGTTTTACTGCAAGAACATTTTTCCGTGCTTCAGCCAACGCATTTTTATAGCTGTTAATTTTATCAATACGTTGTTTTTCTAATGCCCGGTTAAGTTCCTCCTGCTGTTTTTTCACTTGCTGAACATTTGCTCTGGCTAAAGCCAAAGCCGTTCTGTAGCGGTTAACCTGCTCAACGCTACGGACCTGAGCCTCACGATTACGATCAATGCTGGCTTTAAGCTCTTTCTCTCTTGAGGCCAAAGCTCTGGCAGATGTATCAGCTCCCTGATAGGCAGACTTTAAAGCGGCCAGTTCTTCACGCTGAGAACGTAGTGATGCTCGTAAATTCGATGAATGTGTTTTTGCCTTCTCAAAGTCACGAAGCATCGCTCTGGTTGGATTGGCCGTGTTTTTTATTTGCTTCTGTAACTCTTCAACGCGAGCGGCAGCTTTATGATATTCGAGGGCAGTCTGTCCAACCTTTACTTTTACAGATTGTAGCTTTTGAATTTCCCCATGTTCTTTCGTTAATCCAGCAAGCTCGGCATTTAATTTAGCAACAGCCTGATTAGCTGTAGTAAAACTTTTGGGGAGAGAGGCGGCAACTTTGCCGCCAATTTCAAAAGCCAGCTTAAAGTTCTTATTGCTGGCCATTAGTATTAATCCTCATTAAACACATCAATCCATGCGACGATTCGCCTCAACCGAAGCGAAAGCCAGTAGGATATAGGTGTTGATTGAGATGATTGAGATAGAGAACTCGCGGCCCTCATTATTTGCTTATCAATAGGTTTTTGCTCATCAAAACCTACGAGAGCAAAAAATTCTGTACCTTTTGACAAACTTTAACAAAGTCTTTCGCTGGCAATCCATTCAGATACTCTATTGGACGGCCAATACAGCGAGCAGCCAAGGCTGCATGGACTTTATTATCAAGTGATGTTTGAACTGAAACATGCCCTTGAGATTGCAGTAAGTCCGATACCTCTAAAATATCACTGCCTTTTAGGTTGTCTAAATCAAGGTTGAGTTCAGTCACCGGCTCAAAGTCTTCAAAACGATATTCTTTACTTAATTTAACGGTTTCCATTTTGTCACCTTATAAACCTAAATCATCACGAACGCTTTTTAATATATCTTCACCATCAAAGATACAAATAAAGTTCAACTTATCAATTTCCAAGACTTCTTTTCCATCAATAAATAATTTGATATAGAGAACTTCAAATTCATTCTCTGAATCAGTAGCCTTTGCCACCTGTAGCGAACCTAAATCCAGTTTTTTAGGGTTTAGCTTCATTGAAGCCCGAATAGGAACCGTTTTATATTTTCCTGTTCCTGCATCATAAACCTGCTGGCTACCGCGAAAATCTACCTGATGCGATGAGGATAGAAATAATTTTGTACCAGCAGAGGTCAGAGTTCGCCATTTAAGAGAGACAGTCATTGGTTTGAAATGCCCCAGCGTTCCGCTCTCAAGCTCTCCAGCGATACCTGCACCACTAACAGTTTCTGTCATCATCTCAATTGATGGCAGCTTTGCGTCAGCAACACCGATAATACGGTTTCCCTCACCGTATACTGTAAAGTTAATAAGTCTCTCAGGAATTTGATTGCTCAAAGCAACCTCCTATTATTTATTCAGAAAACAAGTTCAGCAGATAATCAGGATTATATTCCATGACGAACTCTATATCTCTGGCAGGTGAGAATGGTGTCATTTTTACATGGAATTTAACAATCCCGTCCATCAATGACGTAATCGTGTTTTCAGACTGATCAAAGGTAACAACACCACCTGCAATATCCTGATTACCTGTGAGGCCGTTAAGCCAAATATTCGCACTTGTAACAATCGATTCAATTAATCGACGGTTTGCAGGATTGTCTATTTTTGACCAATGCGAAAGAATTAACGTATTACCCACCCAGTTAAACATACGTCGGCAAACACGAAATGCGTCTTTGGGGTCTGTAGATGTTGGATAAATAGCATTACGGTTTCCCCATGATTTCCAACCATCAAAATTAAGGCTTGTTACAATCCCCTGTCCATTTAAGTAGTTTGCCTGGCTAATGTTAAGCCATACTTCACTGCCATCTTTACGTACAGCACCGTCCATCTGTAGTTTTATATTTGACGGAGAACGTGATGGAATATCACCATACTGACTATCCAGCAAGCATGTTGCGGCCGCTAAATGGGTTGAGTGATGGTAAATATTGTCACCAAGTTTCACCATCGGCCAGCACACTGTCTGGTTAGCGGCCATGTGATTATTGTTCTGTTTCCATTCAGGAACAGCCGAGTAATCACTGATAGTAGATTTATCGGTCGGTGCATCAGTTATGGCTTCTGCTTTGAACAATTCACTAATCAACGCGGCTTTAGCCGCCATTAGCTGACCAACTTCACTATCAGAACTAAATCCAGGCGCAATCACTTGTCCAGGAACCAACTTGAAGCGGGGATACACATCAGACAGTAACTCAAGCCCTGTATTGGCTTTAGTGTTGGAATCCACACCACCGATAATGTCATTTTTAGTTACGGCACCGGGATCAAGATGCGTATAACTAACCTTAAGAGTAGCGTCTTTTTCGGTAATTTTTCCTCCGCTAATAGCGGTAATGACCGTATAGCCATTATCATCCAGCGCCAGCACATAATCGGTATCAACCGTTAATCCTGCCGAATCACCATCTGCTTTTTTCACAACAACAGATTTATATAAGACACCATCGTTAGAGAGCGTACCTTTCCCGCCAGAAAGTTTTACTACCTCATCAGTTACGTCTTTCTTATGCTTTGCTGGATCAAGCACATTAATAAATACAATTGGCGCAACACCATATATTCCAAATGCGACTTTAATTACTTCGCTTAAAGTATATTTCTCGAAGTTTGTGCTATATCCTATTTTAGATACGGCCTCTGCGTATGTATAAGCAATGATAGGTTTATTTACCGCTGAGGCTGGATCTTCTAACTGATTAACAGGAGCTGTACCAAATGCGACAATCAACCCAGCACTAACTTGTACTGGAGGAGTTATAGATGTAGCCAGCTCAGATATATAAATACCGTGGCGATATCCCATTATTTAATCTCCATGATAGAAGAAGAAACTCTAGAGTACATTACATACTCGACACTGGTTTTATCAGAAAGTCTTTTTTCTGCATCTGCAAAATCACTGGTTGCCACAAACAAACACTTTGCACCAGGAATATGTGATATTAATTTTTCACACTCTGGAGATAAACCATTCTTAAATAGTTTATGCTTCAAAATTGAGAGTTGAGGGATTGTTGGTCCTATATATACAAATGTTTGAGCAACATCTTCCTTCTTTTCTATATCTTCTTTACTACTTTTCTTATTAGCCATTTAGATAAACTCCTGAGACTGAATATTCTGAGGCTTTAATACTAGCCACGTTCCAGTTGCTTCCGTTATCCAATATGGATATGGTTGATCATCAAACATTCGCCATCTGATATCACCCTGAAAGAGAAATTTCTCTTCAAGTAAAGGCTTCTCCTGAAAATGAAACATCATCCTTTCAAGAAGAGCCATTACCCATTCATATCCAGTATGGTCCTCACAAAAACCACCTAGAAGAAACTTAACCTTAACTTCATCCGTTTCAGGCTGCATTCCTCCTTCCGTGGGTCTGATAATCACATGAGGAAATTCTGGCGGTTTATCTGGAGATGGTTGTGATTTAGGAGGCAAGTACCCTTTAAATATTGTTGGAACAAACAATTTAATATCGCTGTCTGTTTCATCATAAGGAGGCCCCTGCACTAATAAATCATGGAAAACCTCATGTTCCAACCGATTTTTTATTGCATCTATCAAAAGATTAATCAAATCGGCATTCCTCTGTTAGTATTAACAGTGAGAGTTATTTCCAATACACCAACATTATCTGATACTTCATCAACAATATAATTTTTACCGTTGATTTTCATTGACTGGTCTTTGACAGGGAGAACAGGAAAATCTTTTCTTGAAACAAATAATATTATTTGTCCCTGATTTATTCCCTCTGCAAACTCAGCATATGAGCGTTTATTACGCTCATGAATAAGGTCTGTATCAATAACGGCAAGGATATCCTTGCCGTCTATGTTATATGTATCGGCAAACTCTTTTTCATTGAGGAATATTGCAGAAATATCTTGCGCTATAACCTCTTTGAAGGAGTTCATTACTTCTTATTACCTTTTTTTTGCGTTGATTTTTTCGCATTACTGGTATCAGAAGTAGCTACAGATTCAGATGAATCATCAGCAACCATTTCCTCATTGCCGCCATCATCCTCAAACTCAACCTCGAATACACAGCTACCCGCCTCCGTTCGCGTAATCAACCCCGCGTCCACAGCATCATTAACAGCAGATGCGTATCCGTGCTCAAAAGCTAACTTAGCAGCACCATAGCCCCCAGCCGATGCCAAATCACCATCCTCTTCGGTGGCAATAGCATGTCCTGACGCAATCAGTTCGGCAATTCTGGAGTTATCCATTAGCCCATTAAGCAAACGGCCCGCTTTTAGCGAGCCGTGGCTTATCGTATCGATGTTTTTAACCAGTCTGGCCATTTAAACCACCTTAGCCACCAGATAGGCGTCAGCCACGCCAGGATTAGGCAGTGGAGACGACTTCATGGCAACATAACGACCTCCCGGCTTACGAGATACCCAAGTATCTGGAACTCGTGGTGACTCAACAATCGTCAGAGTCTTTTCAGCTTCATCTACAAGCTCTACAGCACCATACAACATAGTTCCCCGCCCCGGAGAGCCAAGGAGAATCTTATCCTCCGGCACTAATGGTTCTGGTTTTCCTGTTTTATCACTAAGAATAAGTTCGTCGTAACCATAAAAATCGAGCCCCTCAATATTACCATAATGAGTAACTCCTTCTTCTAAGTCCTCTGGCTTAATATACCCAAACTCTTTTCGACGATTATCAAGATATTTAGTTACTGCTTCATTTTTAACGAATGCATCAACAACTTTTGCACCCATTACAGCAGTACGAGGTGTAAAACCTGATGTTAGTGATACCCGGCGCTTCCAGTTGCGGATATTGACCAACGGATCTGATTTTGCGGCACTCCATAAATCATCACCTGTCAGTTCAAGGTATGGTTTATCACCTTCCTCTTCAGGCCAAAAATAAACTGTGTCATCTACTCCTTCACCAACAATATCAACCTGTCCCGTAAACAAGACCTGTGCACACATCCATTCTTCACGGCGGTTAACCATTTCATCAAGCTCAAGCAAATCTTTACCTAATTGCTCGGCGGCTCGTTCTGCTGGCGATTTTGCGTTGTAAATATTCTCACCCGGAAGCCTGTTTAAAAGCTGCTCTGCTGTTGTTACCAAATCAGGTGCAACAAGTGGTGGCTCCAGAGTTCTCGTTACAAAGCCGCGTCGCTCAACGGTTTTTGAGCCAAAACGTTTACCAACAAACGGAGCCATAGTACGACCACCGCGAACAAAATCCAGATCAACTTTCTTTGTATTAAAGGTCTGAACACCAGGAAAAAAGGTACGAAGAAGAAAACGACGAGCCTTGAAATTCTGAATAACAGGCTCAAGCATTGTACGTCGCTCAAAAATATCAACCATAAAATATTACCTCTTTATATTATGCATATGGATTTTGTTGTGCGGTATTAAGGAATATTCCAACCTTCCGGCAAGCCAGATATACATCGGCAACTTTTGCTGATTCAGGAAGGATAACCGCATGTGCATTGAACATTCCGGTCAGCCATGCTGTTCCAACTTGCGCTGAATCAGTCGCATCAATACTATGTTGAGCGATACAATACGGTTCTTTTGCCACCCCCTCACCAGAGAGATTTATTGGTGCCACAGTGACAACATTTGTTGTCTGATCAATACTGACAAAAGCAAGCAACTCACCTCGATTTACTTTACCGCTGGCAAGTTTAATACTTGTTGTAATTGCTGGCATACCACCAGAAATAATCAGATTATCTGGTTCAAATGAAAAAGACTCTCGCATAAACCCACCTTAATTTTTATCGCGGTTTTTAAATACTGACCCAATAACATTTTTTACTACTTCAGCTTGTTTATCGCCGTTGTTTTCTGGTTGATTAACATCAACTGAATCATTCACCTCATTTGCGTCTTCTTGCCGTTGATTAAGAAAGTTTTTGTTACGCGCTCGCTCTGCATTCATAATTTCCAAAGCAAGTTCAGCCGCAGAAATTCCCGTTTTGAATTTTGCATTCTTAACCAGGTCGTCATGACCTGGAATTACGCTATTCTCGATTGTTTCAATGCGCTCGCGTTCTGATTTAACGCCATCGTCTTTACCAGCATTAAAAACCTGATTGTATAATTCTGGATGTTTATTTTTTAATTCATCAAGAGTCACAACATCGTCCTCATTTTGTTCATTTGATTCAGTAGATAATTCATTTTTATTTTGCGGCAGCTTTGCGAGCGAATCAGGTAATTTTGAAAACCTTGATGCTTCAAAAGTTATTCCATTGAGCGAAAGCATCCCTTCCTTTATAGAAGCGGATAAGCGCATTGGTTTTTCAACTTCGTCAGCAAATCCAAGCTCTACAGCCTCTTCTGCATTTAGCCATGTTTCCTGATCCATTAGTTCAATTAATTTATCCTCAGAAAGCCCTGTTTTCTCCTTATATGCAGATAAAATACTATCTCGTATCTTATCCATCATCTCAGCAATATCACGTAGTTCATCCGCATCACCAGCAGCAAATGTCCACGGATTATGGATCATCATCATAGCATTAGATGGGATAACAACTTTATCACCTGCCATTGCAATAATGGTTGCAGCCGATGCAGCAATACCATCAATATAAACAGTAATATTAGCCTTATGACGTTTTAATGAAGAAAGAATAGCTTGAGCAGTAAAAACAGAACCACCATAACTATTAATTTTTACGTTGATAGCATTTGATGATATATCCTTTAATTTATTAACTATGTCAGAAGAAGAAACCTCATCAAATTCGCCAATATATCCGTAGATTAAAAGTTCAGCCGGAGAGTCATCTTCACCCGTGCTATTTTTTATTTCCCACCAATTAGGCATCATCTGTCTCCATATTTTGTTCATTTACCTCAGAAACAGGAGGCGTAATCAGCCCCAACTCACGGCGAGCATTCTCTTCTCTGCCACAAATTTGTGCGGTTTCTTCCCAGTTAAGACCTGACATTTCAGCCGCTTCCTTTTCACGGGTAGAGAATGTTTCCTCAACACGCAGTTTTGCAGCTTTGACTTCTTTAAGGGGATCTAATTGGCCTTGTGATGGGCCATACCATTGAGCGCCACTCCATGCAGCGCGATATTCAGGCCCATAAAAAAAACCAGGGGCAATAACACGACCTTTAGCAACGGCTTCGGCCAACCATTCCTCATAGATCGGTTGGCAAAATGACTGAACCATCCAGTCACGTCGCATACGGAACATTTTCCAGGCTTCAAGTAATGCGGCCCTGCTTGCGCTATAACTTGCTGTAAAATGCTTTACCAAGAGTTCGTAAGGGAGTTCTAAAGCAGCCCCAATTTGACGGCATATGGCGACAACAAAACCATCAAATGCCGTATTTGGTCGCCCGGGATTTGCTGTATCTATCGACTCACCTTCACCCAAACTTACTATGGAGCCATTCCCCATTTCTTGGGTGTTATCATCATGGTTATCGATCTGCTCGTACTGAGGGATACCCGATTCACCGACTGGTCCATCAGGAGCGTCTGTTTTAATAAAGACAGTAAACATCCCTGACACAACCGCAGCAACCAATTCAGCATCGGTGTATCGTCCTAACTGCTTCAATGCTTCAATAACAGGAGCAAGGACAGGAACGCCACGGCGTTGCCCAGGCCTTTCAAAATCCTGCATGACATGCAGAATATTTCTTCTTCCTGTTTTACTCCCATATGCGGGAATACGTTCCCACTTGCGGGTTACAAAACCAGAAGTCCCGGCTGGGTGATGTTTTGCAACCCAGTACGCCACAGGCTCGCTAAATTCACCAACCTCTACGCCACCGTAAAGATTTGGTATAAAACGATCCTCTGGATTGCAAACACGATCACCTTCAATTAAATAGACGCACAAATCATATATAACACCCTTACGCTTAATAACTGGTAGCGCAGCAAATATATCGCCAGATGTTAACGCAGATATTTGGACCAATGATTGCAATTGTCCAAAAGTACACATTCTTGATGCATCACAATTTGGAGAATCAGCCCATAATCTAAACTCACGCTCAACATGCTTTTCCCATGCTCGCGCTTCTTCCTGCGTCATCCCCAAGAAATCGGCATCAATGTTCGCATTTAGTTTTAAACCGGAACCAACAACGTTTGTCCTGATAGTTTTTATTGCGCCAACCGATAGCGGGTTTCCCATGAAGAGATCACGAGAACGCTCACGCAATTTATCTATATTTTTAACAATATCATCATCAGGAGAACCAGCTTTACTAAACCAACCCCTTAATGATTTTTTATGAGTGCTTGCACCATGACGTGAATATCCAAGGTTATTAATACCTTCAAGTGCTTCTAACCGTTTTCTTGCCAAAGCTCGATTTAATGCCCTCTGAGGTGAAAACGGCGCAATAACTCGATCAAGAATATTCATAAATCTCTTATCACCACTCGTTTAATTCGTGGGCCTCGGCGTATACCTGCTGATAATCTTTCTACTTCATTACGCCAGTAATCCATCTCTTTTCTGACTTCTGATAAATCCGCACGAGTTAACTGCCGCGTACCAAATTTATATGACTGACCGCCAATAGCAATAGCGCGATATGCTTCCCGCCAGACAGATAACATCTCTCTGGCTTCAGTCAGAGAAAATGCTTCATTGTTCATTTATATTTCCTCTATATGGTTACGCCTTTACTTATAACTCTACGGCGTCTTCTACGTATACCTGACGAGTTCTGCACATACACATTACCTCGCATTTCCTGTTCGGCAAGCCAGTTAAAATTAGGGTTCAGAATTTCCATCGCGGCAGTTGCATAGTTACGGCAATCAAGAGGCTCGTTACGCTCGTAGACTTTCACCCACTTTTCTTTTGTCTGCCCATTTTTATATTCAAATATTTTTTTCTCTGATAATAATCCTTTAAAGTATTCGGTATCATATCCTCTGTCAGAATCTAATGGGAAATGCATATAACCAGGACCAGGATCATGTAGTTTAATTCTTGCCATGATGGTCCCTTTACCATCATCAACCCCCAAATTAAACAACATAGCACCCACACGGTTATTATTACTTGGCTTTCCTATAAATGGTAAACCTACCCCACCACGCCCCCTGATAGAGTATATTCGCCTTGATTCTCTCGGCTTAGTAAAGCGATATACCTCTGTCGTAAAATGCCCACCAGAGTCAATACAAACGGAAGAAATCTGTAATTTTCGACCGTCACGGAATGACCAGCTACGGAGTAAGTATTCATCAAGTTGTTTCCAGACAACATCTTGTGCGGGATCACCTGGGAATATTTTATATTCTATCCCCCATGACTCCTTACCTTTTCCCCAACCGACCAATTCACAAACTAAATACGTGTCCTGTACGTCAACACCAGCACTTAACAATAAAACATCATCTGGTAAAAACTCTTCAAACCTTATTCTGCGTTGCAACAAGTATTCAGGATCGATATCGTCTTTAGCATCCTCTTTCCATGGCTCACCCAGCTTAAGGTTAATAAACTCCATTAATCCATTTTTATCGCGGTTTCTGGTTGCTTCCGTAAATTCTTCAACCAGCTCTGACAATGCAACCCACGGGGAGTAAAGACTGTTAATATGAAAACCAACAATACCTTTAACTCCAGTATGTTCAGCTATCCATACCCCCTTCGCCAACCAATCAACGTCTGGTTTACCAGATCCGCGCATAATCCCGCCGCACTCACAGCACTCATATCTGGCCGTTTCCGGTAACGCCTCACCTGAATCGCTCTTATCCCATCTGACTTGCGACCATTTCATCACCTGCATGGTGCCACAACATGGGCAAGGAACATGGTAGTAACGCTGATCGGAGAGCTTAAACCACTTGTGGATTTTGCTCGTTTCCTCCAAAACAGGAGTAGAAACAAAAACTTTCTTACGATTATGAAAGTTGGTAGTACGCTGAATACCTAGTTTTAGTGGGTCGCCCTCCTGCGTCACACCGTAACGATCAATCTCATCAGCTAACAATATTCGAATTGGCCTGGATGCAAGACCTGCTGGGGAATTAGCACCAACAAGTGCTATATATCCACCAGCGTAATGCTTCATACGTATAGTCGTGCTGGACTTTTTGGCTGCACCGCGCCCCTCTTTCCCTTCATGCAGCTTGTGTTTCAAACCAGGGGAATATTTGAACGTCGGATCAATACGCTCTTTTGAAAAAGCCTCAGCCGCCTCTACCGTTGGATAAATCATCAACTGAGGAGATGGCTCCTGATCTGCAAAGTAACCCATAACATTTAGCTGTAATTCGGATTTACCAATTTGCGAGCTACATTGCATCACTACTGTTTCTGTATCAGCGTCACCAATAACATCCATTGGTTCACGCAAATATGGCACTCGGCTTGTACGCCACGGCCCTGGCTCTGGAGACGTTCCCGGCGCTACATGACGATACTTATCAGCCCATTCGGAAACAGTTAGCCGTGATTTAGGGCGAAGCGCACGGAAAAAAGCGGTGCTCCATACTGTTTCGCCCATGAGGTTTATTCTTCCTGCTTAATAAATCGGGATTCCTGGAGCGCCTGAAGCGCAAAATTAATCTCGTCTTCAATAATGCGTTCGATCTCCCTGGCTGTTTTGCCTTCACAACGGGGAGCTGCTCTTGGAGCAATACTAAATAAGCGGCTACGCAATTCATTAGCTGCCAGAAATGCATCATCCCTGACCGCATCTTTAGCGATGAGAGAGCCTTCCTTTTCTTCAAATTCAAGGCGTTTCAGCTTTGCCTGATAAATTTTTTCTGCGGTCTTAGCCTTGTTGAATTGCACCGCAACACCGGAAGTACCACCAGCTAATCCGGCATCATCAGCGGGTAACTCTGGTTGTTCCGAAGATATCCCATGCCCTCTTTTTCCATTTTCAGCAGATACCTCACGACCAACCTGTCGGCTCGCTTCATAAGCCGCACTAGCTTTATCAAAATCCAGCTTGCCGCTTTTCAGCACTGGAATGCGACCGGAACGACAGAGCTTCGTAACCATTGCCGGAGAAATACCTTTCCGGCGGGCAAACTCTGACTTACTGACGATGGCCATTACTTGCAACCATTAGCAAGATACTGAACAAATCCCTCATGAGTTTCATGCGCGTCGTGGTACTGACGATAAACATCCAGCAACAATGCAATTTCCATATCCGTCGCGGGAATACGTTCTTTATCAATAGCCAGGTACTTAATTTGAACAACAGGGGAAGAATTATCGTCTTCTTCCTGCGGCTGTTCATCGCTTAACATTTCGTCAAGCTCTGCATCATTAAACCCAAGCAGATCAATATCAAAATCATCATCCATTAACGCTTTGACTTCTTCGGCCAGAAGCTGCATATCCCAGCCAGCATTTAAGGCCAGCTTGTTATCTGCAATCCTGTAAGCCTTCTTCTGTTTTTCAGAAAGGTTACTCAACCGAATCGCTGGAACTTTATCCATTTCCAGAATTTCGGCTGCTGCAAGCCGCCCATGCCCCGCAATCAGTTCATTCTTTTCATCGATCAGCACAGGATTAGTGAAACCGAACTCACGGATACTGTTCACCAACTGTTCAACTTGCTCATCTGAATGAGTCCGTGAATTTTTGGCGTATCTGAGCAGCTTACCGACTGGTAAATATTCGATTTTTAGAGCCATTTTTTAACCGCCATAACACAACAGGTTAAAGAAAACTGTTTAACTTATTGATACTAAAAGAGAAAAATGACGATCTTTTTACTCATAAAAAATCACACAAACCAGCATAATCATCTGATTTTATTAAGTTTTTATAAGTAAAAAGGATCTTGATATGGTGTTTTGGTTAAAAGATTGGATGTATTTGCATGATTTATAACGATTTTTATCAAAACAGCCTTACATTAGTTAAAGATCTGCGCGTATCTTGATGATCTAAAAGAAAATTTTCTACTTTCTTTTTACCATCGCAAGCACAGCAAAAAATCACGTTTTCCCAATATTTTTCAATGAGATGAGTAAATTTCTTTTACCGCAACTTTTAACCTAACTTTTTTCACGTTTAGCTAGCCGAACATCGGGGTTCGAATGACCCGCATCCAACGCTTTTGGCCAGAAGGACCCAATTCTGCCGGACGATGAAACGATGCTCGTGCTCACCCACAGACAGCCAGCGAGCGACGCTACAGCACACAGTGAATACACCCTGCATAACAACACCATCAACCACACGATGATTAACGAGAGAACGTCTTAGAAAGAATGTCATCAATAGCCTTTGTGACTTCATCAGCAAACGCATCCTCACCAGCACGTAGCGCCACGCCATGCCAATCAAGACGCTGCGAATAGTTAGGTTGCTGGATAAACGTAAGGATCAACGTAGGACGCCGCCCAACGCGCTGCCAGACGCCTGGTTGAAGCGGGTTACTTGTACCAGGTCGAACAACAAAAAACTCCGTAGGCTTGCCCTGACGGCGATTTTGATGCGCATCTCGCTGAACTCTTAGGCCAGATAAGACCTGCTGTAATTGCCCCCGCGAAATATTCCCGTATTTGTCCAGCTTTGCGCCGGGACCAGGAGCAAGCTGCCAGCCGTTAGGCAAATATCCACCAGCCCTTAGCGCCCCTTCTGAGCGTTTGTACTGTCGTTGGCCACCTTCGATTTGCGGAGTCAACGTTACAGGGGCTGGCGTTCCTCCCCATTCACGAGCATACACAATGGCTGTAGGATCACTCTTCTTTGCGGCCAAAACGTAAGTAGAGTTCTGAATCCACGGCGTGGGCCTGTCAAATACCCGATTAATTTCATTCTTAATCGCAGCCTGAGAAGCCTTTGCCGTTCTGGTTGCCGCAAGCGCCATTGCGAATGGCAATTCGCGTTCTTCAAGGCGCTGGAGTTGTCGTTGAATATCCTGAGAAGAAAAATCCATCTTTATCTCAATTCTGTCAGCCACCAGCGCCTCCTACACACTACTTAATCAACGGCCGGAAAGCCGCCAACACATCATCAGATCGTCCGATTGTTGAACCACCAGGCAACGGCAACTCAAACTCAAAACGAACAGCTTTCTCCAGACTCTCCCAGCGAAGAGAATCATCGTTAATAACGTGCAAATACCAGCTCTTACCGTTAAATACCGACCGCTTTATTCTGAAGCTATGCTCACGGCACAATTGCTTCACTTCCTCATCAGAATGAAACTTCTGATAAAACCAGTGTCCCTTCCGGTACAAAGCAGAAAAACCGTTATGGTCAATAAAATAAAGCCGACTTATAGAGCTAGCAGCTTGCGTTCGTTTAAGCACACTCTCCAGCTCTCCACGGCTACGGCCAGAAAAGAATATTGACCCACCAGCTTTACACAGGCCTTTCAGAACCGTCAGAACGGACCATTCAGCCTCGACACTATCGACCGAGTTCAAAACGCTATCGCAAATCACGTAGTCGTAACGCCCTCGCGTTTTTAAGTCGTCCACCAGCGTATCAATCATTCGGTTTGTTGCAGCCCTATCCAGAGTGTTTCCTGCGCCCTTACGGCGGAAAAGCTCAAGATCATGCAGGTTATACCCCTTTGCCCTGAGCATTCGCGCGTAGTCTCCCTGCCCCGAACCAAAATCAATTCCTCTTGGCGTCTTGGCAATGATCGGGAGGATCAACGACTCATACAGGTTTGATTTCAGGCTGCCACCATTACGCAACCGCATAAGCTGCGCATACGTCTGGATGTATGTTGTTTTCTCCAGATGAGAATACTCAAATACACCATAAGTTTTATTCAGATAACTTTGGTATTTTTCCTTCTCAACATCAGGGATCACAAACACCGTTAGCGGTGTGCGCGTCATCTTCGCTGCTAATGCATACTGAGCACAGTGAATAACCTCGCCAGACTGAGTAGCAACACAACCACCCCACGGACCATACTTGATAACCAGTTCCGCTATGTTCTTTCGAACATATGCCATTTTCGCGCGCATATTGCCTGAGATCTGGCTTGCCGATACCTGAACAAAACCATGCTTATCTTCCAGACCGGACACCCTGCAACGCTCATCTCCGCTATCAAAATCCGTTCCGTTATGCAGTTGGTTAAACCGAACTTCGTCGTATACCGTCGTTTCACAGGGCAACACATACACCGCAGCACGCGTTATTCCCAACTTACGTAGCGCCTTCGTCCTTTGGTGTCCCGCCACCAGCAAATCGCCGCGCACTATCAATGGCTTCACAAGCCCCAGCTCCCTGACGCTTTCAGCCAGCCTCGCAAGATCATCCTCACCGATAAAACGCGGGTTATATTCCGCGCCGCGTAGGTGCGTTATGTCGTAATTCAGGTGAAGCATCAGCACACCTCCCCAGCCAGCAATGCGGATACAAATCCGATATAGCTGCCATTATCATCAACATAACGAGACACCGCGCAGTCAAAACGATCCGCTTCCTCATCCGTTGCCGGGATTTTATGACCTCCAAATGACAGGTACTGAACTTTTACGCCTGATTTGGCCTCATCCTTCTCAAATGGGATATCCATACCCTCTGTGTCATCGTAGACCGCCGCACTCAATAAGTTATCCAGTTCGCGCTGAGTAAAACCAATTGAGTCCAGAGCAAAATCATCGGCCGCAAGATCTGCAAGCTCCGCGCTTAACAACTCTTCATCCCAACCAGCATTCAGCGGAATACGGTTGTCGGCCAGACGATATGCCTTCTTCTGATTCTCCGTTAGCCCTTCCAGAACAATGCAGGGAACATCATCCATCCCCAACTGAGTGGCCGCAGCAATTCGACCATGACCAGCAATTACAACGTTGTTTTCGTCTATCAGGATCGGATTAGTCCATCCGTACTCCTGTATGCTGGCAACAATCTGATCTACCTGCTCCACGGAGTGTGTGCGAGCGTTCTTTTCATAACCAATCAACACAGAAAGTGGTAAAGAAACCACATTAAGATGTTTTGTCATGCCGTTTATCCGCTAAAATCCCCTCGCTTGTGCAAGCAAGTGGGCCTCGGTTTGTATCCACGGCACCCTGTGGGTATGAATGACTGTCGTCAGGTCGCAACTGACGGCGGTCGCCCACCTTCCAGTAATAAAAAAGCCACCAGCATTAACTCCACAATGAGCTGGAGTTAATGAGGCAGCTTTGGTTTGCGCATTATCGCAGCCCCTGATAAGCACAAGAGCTGCTGTAATGCGTTACTCTGGTATCAAACAGATGTGGCCGTTATTTACCTCAATGCGAGAGTATCTCGGCTTACCATCCACGATTCCGGTAATGACAAGTTCGCCATCAGGCGACCATTCTTCTTTGTCGTCTTCAAGTACCGCGCCTTCTGGCAGATCAATACAAGCAAAAACAGGACAGCCAGGATGACGTTTATCCTCCATCGCAATCAGCATCGACTCACAGAACCACTCTGTAGTAGCACGGCCATCAGCCGCCTGATAGTGAATCAGATACTGGTTTTCGCCATTTGCATACTGAGCACGGGCTTGAACTTCTCCCCATTCGTCACTGATACGCATTGTTACCAGTTGGGATAATTCAAACTTAAACGGAACAGCCTCGGCACCAATAGATATCAGTGAGTTTTCTCGGTGCTCTGTACCTTCACGCTTCACAATTTGAACATCTTTGACGAGCCAATCACCTGTGTTATCTACTTTTCGATACTCATCAGTATCAGGTAACTCAATAACACTCATCCCATCCGGGCAAAGCAACGATACATCCTTCGATACACTGCGGATAATGCCGTTATTGTCATACGCAATCTTTAAAGTATGAGGCTGAAATTTCTTCTGTTCCTCATACCAATCTCTTCCGTCTTCAGTAAAAAGCGGTAGCACATCTGGATGTTTGCCACGGGGATCAATAAGCGGCGCACTAATATTTTTTAAATGCATCATATAAATAACCCTACATCTATCTCATTGACTTGAATGAAACGCACCCTGACCGCAATTGCTCCCGCTTACACCGAAAAGCTCTCTGCGCCACTAAGATGCGCCACAGGACACCAGCAATAACCACCAGCGAGATACAAAAACACACGGCCACAACCATCAGAAAAATGCCAAGACCATTCATGAAACTATCCATTTTTCAATGAATACCTCCAGTAATATCAAGAGATACGCCGTACCCAGCGCGGTTCCTACCGATATAGCTAAGACAAACCTCAAAGATAACGAGGTGTCTTTCACTTTTCTCCAGACGTAAGCGCCAGCCAGAAATACCAACAAATCTCTTATTGGAAGCGGAAACCAGAACAAATCACTCGGCAAGTCCACGGTTATATCCTTCCATTCATTTTTATCGGATGACCAGATAGCCTTACGCAGTTGAGCTGTAAAGCTCCGGTATCAACTAACTGATCAACTAACATGATTAGAGCTTCATATTCAGACCGATAGCTAACCTGACGCATTCGACCGCCGTTGTTCTCCAGAATGTCGGCCACCTTTGCAGCCAACTCGCTTAGACAGGAGAACTTATTCCCGTATATCGTTTTATACTCGCGCTCCTGGCATTCTTCAGCTTGCGGCTGGTTATCGAGAGCTATCAGCGACCGATGGCTATCAATGAAGTCCACAATCTCATTCAGGCATTCTTTAGCTGCCTCATCGTGACTTTTTCCGTATGCTTCATGGAGGACTTTCATCCTCATCATTGCTCCGTCACATATAGTCGAAAGCGCGTAAAGCACATCACTAACCGCCATTTCTTTTTTGGTGCTTGTCGAAGGCATCCCATGTTCTCCTTTGTCTGGATGTAAAAAAGCCCCGGCAATTGCCGAGGCTCGTTGTTCGTTATCGTTACGGTTTAATGCTCGCGTCGTCCGGCGACAACTTCGGATTTGTATTTCAGGTCGCCCAGCAAGAATTGCAGTTTAAGCATCTTTGCCGCCGTGTAGTTCCCTGATTCCACAACCTCTTTCATGAGGTCATAAACGGCCGCTACATCATCAGCCAGGAACTCTTTGCGTTGCTGCTCAGTCGCACGTTTGAAGGAAATACGCATTACTTTACGGTCTTGTTCTTTCATCGGGTTATCTCCGGTTTAACCAGGGCGGGTATCGCTCGGTTTCGGGTATAACCTTAGGAAAATTTTTCCCACCTGTAAAGCACTTTTTATATAAATCTATAATTATATAATTCTATGACACTTGCCAGAGAGCATCATGCAACTGGATACCTCCGTTGCACTGGTTGCCCCAGCCATGCCAGCCAGCAGGTAAATCACCGCGAGCAAACAGCTCAATACGAGGAACATCGCCTAACAGCTTTACCAGTTTGTCACGGACCACATCAGGCTTCCGAGAATGCTCCAGACGAGGCGATGTAAACGACTGAATGATCCCCGCATCAAGACGTGTCGGTAATTTGCCTTTTACCGCAAACAAGCAATCTTCACTGTTTGCACGAGTCATATGTCCCATCCCCATCACCAGCTTGTCTGGCTGTCGGCTACCACATTTGTTCCATGTGAAGCCCTTCATGGTCATAAGCCTGAATCCCCATGCTTTCACCACCAGCAACGCTTCTTCTGGCTGAGTCGGAACCCACCACATAGCCAACAAACACGATTCAGGATTAGCAAGCTGCCAGACAGGAATACGAGCAATCTCCTCAGCTTTCATCGTTGGATACTTAAAACCAGCGCCACGATTCCCATCCTTACACTTGTCTTTGTATTCCCAGGGGGGATCTGCATAAATCAGATTAAACAATACAATTGCCTCCATGTTAGTTGTGTCTCCGGCGCTTATCTCCGGCAGTCATAACGCTGGCCAGCTCTACAGCAAACACAACGAAAAGGGCATTAATCAGTCTGGTTAGTGCCCTTGCCTGTTGTGTGCCGGATATCGCCCGACAACGCTGTTTTGGTAACACGGCTACAGTTCCGTGCCGCTCCAGCTTTTACCCCTTTGCGGATAACAGGCCCTGCCTGTACTCACTAACCAACGGCTTCCCGAAATGTGCACCAGGCACGCATAAAGATAAGCACGAAGAAGTAACTCCACCGCGCTTATCTTTATGTGTGAGAGTGAATTGGTGGCCCCTACCGGACTTGAACCAGTGACCGTGCGATTATGAGTCGCCTGCTCTAACCACTGAGCTAAGGGGCCATATTTGATTTGTTTGTCTGGTGTGGCGCCGCGCACGAAAATCCCAGCCAATAAATTCAGGATTTTTGGGCGCGGCGGCATATCAGACAAACATGGTTGATGCGTGCGCTCATGAGAAAAGCGTATAGAATGTTGTAACTATATATTTATAGAAATATATATTACTTTTGGCAGTTGATTTCCCATGCCCTGTTATGAGCCAGAATATCTTTCTTTGTCTGGCGGTCCATAACATCGATGTCGTGATCAGTCAGGTAGATGGGCTTTACCCAATCACAGGCGGTATCAACCACCACCGGGACGCTTCCACGACTCCCGCAGCTCGCGATCAACATCGTCATCAGCCATATGGTTAACACTCTGCTGTACATTGCCCACCTCTTTTGTCACTTCTATACGCCGCTCCGCAGTGGCTTTTACGGCGGCTGCATTCTCATTAATGCGCTGCTTTTCAGCTTCATCTTCGGCCTTTTCTCGCCCCTTCATACGACCAAAACCAAACGCGCCGAATGCAACCAATATAATTGTGCCAATAAATGACAAAACGGCCTTCAAACCAGTCATACCACCACTCGCTCTTTCATCCAGCCATAGGTAAACGATTCATTGGCCTCACGATTCTCTGTGCGCTCAAGATATCCATAACCCTGCGTACAGTTAAGGGACCTCAGCATCACCAGCTCTCCCTCCTTGCCACGGTATGCAAGATAAGCACGTAGGGCATTAATGGTACGTGGGCCGATTCTTCCATCCACATTCATATCGGGATACAACTTCCCGCGCAGATTGAACGCATTCAGCCAGCGTTGAAGCATTTTCGACGCCACGGTTGGCCCCATGTTGACGCCCGTGTCGCACAGTTCTGCGGCAATATCCGGCGACAGAGTTGCTATCTGGTCAAAACGTGGGCCGTACCAGTAATCAGCCTCAAGGATTTCCAGAGCCTGTTCGCGAGTTAAATCGCGCATATCGCCACGGTATCCATGAGCACGGGCAGTGTTCTGAGTAATGCCCCACTTTGTTGGGCCTCCCTTGTCGTCAGGGTGATCCACATAGCCGCCCTCTTTTCCAAGAATGCTGTTAAAAATCTCATCTTTGGTCATGATTAAACCCTAATGCGTCAACTATCCGCGCCAGATTGCCCCTGAAATACAGAACAACGATGCAGATAATCAGATTTCCAATAACCACCAGCCAGTGGGATTCTTGATAAAGACCGAACACATAACGGAAGGGAACATTGGCGTATACAATGACGTAGATATAAGCCAGAAAGGAAACAACTGGACGATGCCTGGAGTCTTTCCGTCGATAAAGCATCAGCGCCATTACTATTACTGTGCAAAGCACCGCATTAATCAGTGCTGACGGGTCACTGCTTACCATTTGAACCCCCTCCACGTAAGCGGGAAAGCATTCCAAAGATGCTACCGAGATCCTGGCTGTTTACGAACGTGAGGATTTTAATGGTCAATGCAGCCACAATAACCGCACCAAGCGCATCAAGAGGTCGATCGTTGTAGCTGGTCCATTTGGCAAGAAATGAGCCAACTAACGGCGCTCCAATCACTCCAACAATGAACGATGTAAAGAAATAGCCAATCAGCTTGAGACGGCTAATATTCACCGCTGTAGCAACATAGAAAACAGCGCCAGCAAATGCCCCGAATACAACGCCGTAATCAATACCAGTTGCAATACCAAAAACGCTGGCACCCATCAGGCCACCAGCAGCAACGGCCGTACCGGAAATTGGTTCTGCTGACATTGAAATCCTCGTTAAAAAAAAGCCCCGCCGAAAAGGCAGGGCTTCATAAAGCAACAAATTACGCGGTAATCGCTTAACGCAGTTTTACTACGTTAAATGAAACACTACACCCAGTTACCACCTAAAACAAGGTTTTCCCATAAAAAAACCTTCAAAATGTGGTCAATCGATCAATAAAAAAACAATACTCACAGTAGTGCAGAAAAGAATAGCGGCTTAACTGCTTTCCTCACCTCACTAGCATACATCCCCGCAGCTATCTCAGTTGTGAACAAACGCCCTCCAACTAGCCATGCAACAGGTGCAGATGCCAGGGATGCCAGTGCAATTTCATCTGTAGCAAGCTCTCTTTCAAGATATTCACGAAATCCGGGGTTAATAGTTACCGTATCCAACATTCTCTGGCGCGCTTCCTTACGTTCACGAATATGGGCAATCAATTGCTCTTTGGTAAAAGTAGCCATATCACTTCCCTTTCCCCTAAAGCATGGCGGCGTGGCAGGCATCCTCTACGCCCTTAACTGCATCTGCGCAGTAGTTATAGCGATTGCATTCCACTAACTTCTGCTTGAGATTTTCAATTGCTTGCGCGACATCAGCCTGCATTTCCGGAACTGGCGGCGCGGCATATAGTGGTTTAGGTGATATCTCCGCACGTTTTGCGTATGCTTCAACTGTGTCAGGGTTAAACAGGATTATGTTTTCACCGCATTCCCACGCTATCGGCTCTGCTTCCAGCGATGCCAGCGCGATACGAAACACATTAGCAAGCAGACTGTTTGAAGATTGTTTATCGTGCGCCGCATCGCTCAGAAAGCCAGTGATGAATGATTTAATCTCTGCGCTTTCTCTGGTAATAGTTGCCATATCTGTTTCCTTATGTGGGTTAATTTTATTGTGTAGCTTCCTGAATAGTGTAGGCACCTCACTCTCCTTTAGTGCGCAAGTAGTTTTTCCAGCGGTTTTGCGCCGCGCTACGCTTATCTTTGACTCCCTCTCTGGCAATTCCAGAATATAAGTACAACACCACACGGCGATTGCTAACTCTCAACCACTGGCTGGGATAGCAACGTCTGTATACACGGGAAATAAGCATCTTTGCTTTACGGTTTTTCATCGTTTGCCCCCTGCTTTTCTGCCCTTAACACCATGCGAGAACCATCATCCAGCTCCCAATTGATTTCACCGCCTTCTGCCATGACAAGATGCCAAACGAGTTGTGCGGCCTCGTTGGTTACATCACGACCGCGATCATTGCCTACACGGCGTTTTGTTCCGTCACCTAAATCGCGCATTTTGGCCAACACGATGGTTTTTGATAGCGGTGAAAAACCAAGCTGTAGCCGTGCGGAATTACTCACTGGTTGCCCCCTGAATACGTTTAAACTCAATTACCCATACCCACGGGTTAGATAGCCAGTTCTCTTGCCCGTAAATACCGCGCCAGATATCACCAAAACCAACACGATAAACAGCTTCCGGCGGCGTAATCTTGTACGTTGCCGGAGATGCGCCTTCCGCTTTGGCATCTGCCTCGCTCATGTCATGCAGCCGCTCCACACGCACGTCGGTAATTTCCAGCAAAATTCGCGATGCCCATCTCGGCATGAGAATTGACGGGGTCCAGCCCTCAGATGGTTTGCTACTATCTGAGTAATCAGCCTTGTAATCACACAGCTCAGAAGCCAGAGAGACACCATCTTTGATTTCCTGAATAACATCGTCATCCAGCCAAAAAGCGTTGAATGTCTCACGTACCCATATGCGATCACCAACGTTACCGAACGGGCATAAACCATGTTCCGGTGCATCCATAACGTGGGTATAGACACCATTGCGTTTCTTTGTCGGTTTACGGATAACCAGGCAGTTATCGGCCCTGACATTTTTTACAGGTCGGCGAGTCTGCGTTTTCCTTCCTTCGAGGATGGCCCGGACCATCTCATCGTTAAAAATCATGCCGCGCTCTTTCACTCTCCCTCCCACGTTTTCAGACTTTCACCACAAAACGGGCAAAATGAGACTCGAATAGGTGATTTAGAAAACTCACCGGAACGCAACATCACCAAATCAGGTCCACGGGTTAAACTCTCATTCCAGATTTTGTATAGCAGTAAGCCTTTTCTTACTGAGCATTCAGCATCGTGCTCAAGAGACTTTGCCAATGCAGCACACGGCTCTATTCGATTGCCATTAATTCGACAATTTGATCCACTCACTTCAACTCCTCCCGACGACGTTCCTGAAGCTCTAGCATTGCGGCTCGGAAATCCTGCCACCATTCCTCATCTGCAACGGGGGTGTTTCGCTCCAGCACCTTGTCCGCATCGGCGATCAGGTTTGCCAGACTCTTGTCTGAAATCTTCGTTACCGGAGTCGTTGGTTGCTCAACCTGCCCGATAGGTTTTATCGTGCTCAAAAGGAGGCGACGGCTGGAAAGTGGCGACCCACAACGGCGCCCATCTTCCTTGCGATATGTTTCTTTCGGACCAACACACCAGGTTGTCGGCGTTTCGCGTAACTTCACTTTTTTCTCACCATCAATGGTGATGATTATTCCGGTATGGGTTTTGATGCTCATGCCACAGCCCCTCTCAACGGCTTAACTTTGGCTAATAAGGTGTTAAACAACATGGAGTTAGGATTCATGCCAAATGGCAATTCCGGTTTAGCGGAGTAGTACAGGCAACCATTTATTTTCCTGGTTGTTATCTGTCCTTCGGCAACCATGCTTCTCAGTCTGCAACGCATAGAGTTCTGCGACACACCAATGTGCTCCGCGATTACGTCCACTTTTGAACATGGGTGATCGGTCAGGAAATTAATCACATCTTGGGGGTTAATAATTTTGCGTTTCATTGTCGAGGCGTCCTTATACATTTATATAAATATATAATTCTATATACGGCGGGAGACATCCCGCCGTAGGCTTACTGTCAGGCTTTCAATAGCGATTCTTTCAGATATCGGGCATCAGCCAGGGCGTTTGGAGTAATCTTGCGAACCCATGCATTACGGGTTGGACTCCACTTAAAGGCGCGTGATTTAAGCAGCGAACGAATGTTTGCCTCTGGTTTGCCAGGGAAATAAAACAGGATGCGGTTATCCTCTGGATCTACCTCCATAGAAAAGCCGTCGTATTCTTCGCGCTGTGATCCTGTTACAGACTTGACCGATTCAAGCTCTTTAATACGGCTCTGTAGGCGTTTGATTTCGGCGTTATTGTTACTCAGTGAGTATGAAGGAAAGCCAATGTGCCCACAGAAATCTCCGGCGAGTAACTCTTTGGCTTCGCTTTCAGTAAACTCAAGGTCAATTAATGCGGAAAGCTGCTGTAATTGGTCTTTTTTGTATTTGCGAATAGCCTTATTTGCGGCCTTCATTTTGATGTGTGACTTCATGCAGCCTTGCAGCTTACGAAGCAACTTAAATAGCGCATCAGGATCATCAGACGAAACTCCATTACGGCCGACACCTGCGGCTTTGCTTTCGTAGTACGATGCTCTGCTTTCACACTCAACAAACGATTTTCTGAATAACGCATCAGCTTTAGACAAACGGCGGCGATGGCCTTTCGCGCTATAATGGTCAACTAAAATCGGCTGGCCTAACGGGATCACATCCAACAGTTCATGCGCTCGCTTATGCGCCACCGCACCTTCTTTTCTAGCTTTTTCTGCACGAGCAATATATCGGGCAAGACGCGCGTTCTGGCGTTCCTGATAGGTATTTACGTAATCATCTCCGCGCTGCTGCTGTTCAAGCCATGCTTTGCGCAGCTTTTCTGTTACGTCTACCAACTCCGCAGGGATACAACCTGTTTGGGATTCATAAGAGTGACCATCCTCATAAAGACGTCCATCGTCTTCAACAACGAAAAAGGTTTCGTGCTCATCGCTTTTGACCATACGGCCATTAACATGACGTAATCTATAGCCAGTATCAGTGCTCAACAGGCTGTTAGGGTTGTTGATCCAGTCAGAAATAATTACTTGTTTATTCATCAGATTTCTCCGGTTTAACCAGGGCGGGTATCGCTCGGTTTCGGGTATAACCTTAGGAAATTTTTTCCCACCTGTAAAGCACTTTTTATATAAATCTATAATTATATATTTATAGATTTCCGATATTCCCGGTGCCTACAAATCACCAAAACAGCTCAAAATGACACTTTCACTCTCTTCTCTTTTTCAAGTAGTCGACAACATACGTCCTGGCTTTTGCCAGCTTCCGGCGATACTGTCTGAGACTAAGAGAAAGGGCGTGGGCTTTATCAATATGCGGTGCATTTATGTCGAGGCCCCGAATCTCCCACGCCCCGTATTCAATTCGGACAACCAGCGCCGCAGTCTCATCAACTACCGTGAGGGCCGTCACCGCTCCCTCGATACTGGTTTCCAGTGAGTCATTTGGTGCGCCGCCCCCTCCGGTAAACTGGCAGCGCGTAACCATCATCATTTCTAACATCGACGCGAAACCGCTACGGGCGTTGCAGCCATTGCGCACCCACAGCGCCCATAGCTCAAACAAGCTATCCAGATCGCGTCTCACTGTTCAGATCTCCCGTATCGTGACGGGATAAAGCGCCTCTACCTGCTTTTTCTTCATGATGTAGACGTCTGTTCGCACACCTTTAGTGTCGACACAATCAATCGTCCCATCGTCATAAAACACCATGAAATCAAGTTTATAAACGACACCACCAGGCAGATGAAAAGGCACCTGCATAAGAAACGTCACAACGCGGCCAGCTTTTCTCAGTAGCTTCAGTTCGCAGTAGTAATCAGCCTCTTTTTTGCTATCAAAAGCGATGTCATCGACAACAGTTTTTTTATTGCCGTATTTGCTTTTCCTGGTCGCTGGTTTGCGAAAGCCGGTATATCTCATTTGGTATCCCCTGGTACTTCACCAAGACTAAGATCAAACCCAATTTCGTCTTTAACTGACTGCGGCAACAGCTCCCACGTCTGCGCACACAAAAATTCATCTGTGCCATAACGCTCAACAAAGCGAGCACAATTACTCAGGGGAGGGTGACGAACGGCAATATGCGGAGGCACGCGCCCACCACCAGGCACAACACCGCGATGATGTGGTGCGCACAACCCAAAGCTATGGAAGTGGCAATTCTCATCAACGCTGCCGTAATCAGGATCGTGATGCAGCTCCGTCCACAGTTCTGGATTCTCAATTTCACGGCCATCAATAATGCAAGCTATGCAACCCACGTGAGTGAGCACCGCTTGTATATAAAGTTTCTCTTTCTTCGTTGGTGTACGTCCGTTCATCAGCGCCCCTTACCATTGATAAAGAGGTTGAACTCGTTGATTAACTGGACATACATGCTTCTGGCCGCGTAGTTCTTTGCCAGCTCTTTACGGGATGAGATCCCGCAAAACTCACGCAGAATCACAGAGGCCTCAGAACTGTTTGAAACGTTCTTCCCTGTTTTACTGGTCAGAAAGCGCCAGAATTGGGGATTCTGGCAATGCATCGCAGCACCGCGAACATAACTACTCATTGATGGCCCCCGTCATTTCTGGTGCTTTTCACCGTGCGGCTTCTTAAAAACCTGCCATCACGAACAACAGACACTTCTCGTTTACCCAACCTCATTTCACGGCGGTAACATTCAGAAAATGCCTCGTCCGGCATCATATAAATGCGACGCTTCGCCTCCGTATCCAGAAGGGAACGGCTTGGGGTTACATATAAAAACGACTCATCAATAGAGACAAAACCACGAGCAAGAATTGCTGGCAGAATGCCAGGAAGAACGCAGAAAACAGCTCCACGATGCAGCAACATCTGGTACTCCATGACCTCCGTTATCCCCGTGACTACTGTTACGGTGTCACGTCTGTTACGGCTGGCAACCAGTCGCTGCACACGTCCAATTTTCTGATCTACAGATAGATGTTTGCTATCGTTATCAATATGATCGATAACAAATCCTTTAATCGTTTGATCAAGGTAGTGCACCACCTGCGATTGAATCTGGTGATTATCACCAAAGAAGGCCAGAATCATCATTCCTCAAGCCTCCCAAGTGCTGAACGCCGGGCGTTGCTAATCTCCTTATGAATCAGCTCGATATCGCTGGAATCTTTATTCTTAAGCTCCAGCACGGTAATCGCATCACGAACCTCTGAAACGGTTACGTGTGAGTGTTTCCAGCGAGCAATGAATCGCGGACCGCGTAGATTGCAACGCTCCGCAGGCATCCCCAGCTCAGAGAAAACCGCTTTCAGCCTTGATAAGCAGTTAACAGGGAGATTCCCTTTGATCTTGTTCTGCCGAACCGATGTGCCATCGCTACGCTGGCGCTGACGTTCGGCAAAATCTGCCGCCCATTGCTGGACGTTAATCCGGCCTTCCGAATACGCCACCAGCAGCGTCAGGTTATCCGCACGAGGGAATCTCTCGAAGCGATACCAGGCACCAATCAGTGATGACGTAAAGCCAAACTTTCTGGCAACACCAATTTGGCCTCCATTTTCGTCAACCCACTCCTGAAAGGTCATTTAACGAACTCCAGTTAAAACCACGATATGTGGTATTAAAACCACATATCGTGAGTTTTTCAATGGGCGAAACAAAAAATAACCTTCTATTTGTGGTCCACCTCTCGTCTTACCATGTGAAAACCACTAAATGTGGTAATGTATAAATAACCCACCATTCACGATTGATGAGACATGAAAAGCAACGACGAGAACATCAAGAAAGAAATAGGTCTGCGCATTCAGACTCTACGGAAACAATCCGGCATGACTGCCGGAGATCTCCAGCAAGTCACTGGAATAGGCTTAAGCACCTTGCAGAACTATGAGGCCGGATTAAGACAACCATCTATACCTGCCATCAAGAAAATCGCGCACGCCCTGAAAGCATCAGCGCCTTATATCGCGTGCTTAACAGATAACCCGTTCCCACCCCAGAATACTAACGCTCCTGTTATTCCTGGGCTTGTAGCTATAAAAAATGACATAGCATCGCACGCCGGAGAAAAGCCAGTGCTGGCGATAGAACAGGAGATTCTACGAAGCAAGAACATCAACCCATCGTCTCTGTCAGTTCTCCAGAGCAACGATGAGTTAATGTCACCAACAATATCCCCAGGCTCCCAAGTCCTGATTAATACAGACGATACAGAGATTCATGAGGGGATCTATGCCCTTGAAGACAGAAATGGCCTGGTTGTTTTGAGGCACTGTAGAGTCATACCGGGTGACAATGCTGTTATGCTGTCAACCGAAAGGGATGCTGAAATGAACACTAAGCATCTGAATAACGAGGAATTTAAGCGTTATAAAGTTCTTGGCCGCGTAGTTAGTGTTGTCAACTGGTTATGATACACAGCACGGCGAAAGCCGTGCATTTCTACGCTCAAAAAAACCACATTTTGTGGTTTTGACAACATGTAAAAGTATAAAAGAGGCTACGCATGGAATTACATACAGCCAATAAAAACGAAACTCTGATCACTGCTGGAATCGAAATCCAAGCGTTGAACATAGCGATTGAGTGTATGTTATGCCAAATCATTGATAATGAGAAAGATATCGACTGGATAGAATCTATCCTTCATCTGGCATCAGAACAAAAAGTCTGCCTCAAAACGGCCTTACAATACGATGTGCCAGCGGTATCGAAGCTGTGCCAGCCATTGATGGCATATAACAGGGCTATTATTTCTGTATGCCTCATGATTCTCGATGAAAACACCCCTCTTAGCGACCGCTCAGAAGCTGCTCTAACCCTCTCACGTAAACAGCGACAGCTAGCAAATCAACTGATATCAACGATAGCTGACCTCTGACTGCAAGCGGGCTAACGCCCGCTTATATGATTATAGATTTATATAATTATATAAAACACTTTTCATCCGCCAAAAAGTTGGTTATGCTTACCTCATTCTATAAATATAGATTTATAGAATTATATAATCAAACATATGGAGTCTCGACAAATGACTATATCTGTAGGTATTTTCAACGGAAAAGGCGGCGTAACCAAATCAACCATTGCTCGTGCTTTAGCAGTTGCTTATGCAAAGGCTGGCTGGAATGTATGCCTGATCGATATGGATGTGCTTAACGGAACGGTAACGCGTTGGGTACAACGCAGAATGGCCAACAATATCGAACCAGCAATCGCGGCGCAGCCGTGCGGCACACCATCACAAGTCCAGAAAATCATCGAATCAGAAGTATACGACCTGGTTATCGTCGATGGCGGTGCCTACGCATCTGAATCAGTACCGAAGCTCTCTGAATTTCTGGATATGGTTATTTTGCCAACCAGATTCTCTACCGATGACCTGGAAACCACCGTTAACACAGCTCACGGCATCGTTAAAAAGGGTGTACCAATCAAGAAAATTTGCATGGTGTTTTCCGGCGCGGCTGAAAACGAAGCTGACTACATCGAAGCCCAAGAGTACCTGGCTAATACGCCATACTTTGTTGTCGATAAGTACATTCCCCACAAGCCAGCTCTGAGCAAAGCTCAGGATAAGGGCTTAAGCCTCATTGAGTGTTCATACGTTGCGCCACGCAAAAAGGCAGACGACGTTATTCAGGGGATTATCAACCAGCTTGAGGCTCTGACTACTGCCGCGTAATATATAATTATAGTTTTATAGATTTATATAAGAGGGGATACACATGGCCGCACCATCAAAACCACCAAAGAAGAACAGCAAAGGCGTACCGCCATCAATCGAACAACCGCAGGTTTTCGACCCGACTGAAACGCCGACCAGAACCAAATCAGGTGGAGCACAAATGGCGTTTAACGTCGACCCTGAATTTAAACGTGAGTACAAAACATTCGCCAGCTCAATGGATATGTCATTGAAAGAAGTGCTGACAAAATCTTTTGAGTTACTCAAGGCTCAATACAACCAGAAGTAAGAGAAGGTGACGGCCTCCAGCGCCAACTGTTGGCCGTCGCGACACAACAAGGGGAATTTGTTATGTCCGAGCAACAATATACACGGTTACTGAAAACTCGTCTAACCGACCTCAAACGGCTGCAAGCTGGTCGCTTATTTGCCCTGCTATCCACCAGGCCAGAATGGGTACGTGAAGCAGTTCTGAAAGGCTTAATGCGCTCCAGCGTTTAAATTCAACCATAAAAAAGGCCCCCGAAGGGGCCTAATCGCTACTTGCTGCTAATGTTTATCGTCACATTCAGAGCGTTATCAGTAATCTTCCAACCCTCCCCATGTGGCGTAAACAAAGCTCCAGTAACAACGATCAAAATACATACGTATTTCCTCATTGTATTGGCCCTCGCAGGCCGTTCCACGGCATCTCCACCGACGAAAATGACGCGAGAGCAAGCACGCTGTTTGTGCCTGCGTGGTACGGCGGTTGGATAATCCTTTCCTGAAAGTCGGTGCCCGGGTGCGAATCGGCGAAAAGGCCCCGCGTAATGTTACGCCGCCGCCCCTTCATAATGAAGGGATAAAAAAATATTGTTTTTCATTGACTTAACCGCATATTACAAAATATCACTTGCTTTTGTGCTCTAATAAACCAAATTTATTTGGACAATTTTATTCAGTTAGGTAAGAATAAGAACGCTGTTTGTGCTTGCGTGGTTGTATTTATACAACGACGTTATGCTGAAAGGACTGCGAATCCGATCAGCACGAAAGAACCGTCCTCAATAGGGCGGTTTTTTTGTTTCTTCACTCATTAAAACCGTCCAAGACCTGTTAATGGCTTCAGATAATCTCGATTATCCATATCAGCGCCGTTATCGACCCAATTTCTATATGCTTCATCGCAACAATACATTACAGCAGTTGGAGTAACAGGGATGCCCCCCCCAAATGAGAACCCCATTGAGCTTATGCTAATTCTTTCGAATGGCCTATTTCTCAATGCTTCAAACCCCTTGCTATTAAAGTAACGCAGCATCAGAGGCAAAAGACTATCTTCTTCCAGAGGAATGGTTCCTGGATGGAAGTGGTAACCATAACGGTTAAATTCGGAAATAAGATTTTCTACCAATGACATGAAATTCACTGGAGTAATATTAAGGGCTGTGAAAGCACCAAAAAGTGCGTCAACTGTTAATACAGACTGCCCGTTCTCTATCTTTGTCCATGCGTTCGGTGTTTTACCAGCAGCTTGAGCTAGCATCCCTTGATGCACACCTCTTTCTAGCCTAAGTTCTTTTATGATCATTAGGTGAATGGTTGAAAAACATGAGTTTTTTGACGGTTCAATCATTTTTTATCCCCATAATAAATTTTTTTCTTGTTCCCAACTTTAACAAAACATCACAATTTAGGACTGATTTGTTCCTTACAGGAACTATACATTCCCGTTCTTAGCATATCAAGAAAATTAAAAGCCCTGCATTCAAACCCACGCTATGTGGTTGCCTCTGTTAAAATCCCGCCGTATTGACATGAATGCGCCATTGGTGGACACTTTCCGAGCCGTAGCAAAATCTACGGTCGGGATTGGAACCCCGTAGACACAATGGCGCATACCGCGTTAGCGGTTTTTTTATGCGTAAAGCACTGCTACACCCAAATTATGGTGGGGCGTGCGGGGGAGTCGTAAGACTCGCCGGTTCGTCATTGTGTCCGGTAGTTCCAACCCTGCACGTCTCACCACCCAATGATTGGAACCTGACGGTGGTGAGTATCCTTAACCTTTAAGGGAATCATCACAATGACAAACCTACCCCATGACTATTACGTCAACCTCGTAAAGATCCTTCTCAAGAAAGCCTCATACGCCGATAAATTCCGCCTGGCTGAAATCATCGAGCGCGAAGCTATGCGCATCGCCAGCAACGATAACGCTGTTTCTGACGCAAAAATCTCCCTCGTAACCAAAGTAGTTATGGGAGGTGCAAAATGAAAACGCTTCCGACCGTTAACACCCTACAGCCTATCCTGCATAACCAGCTCCCCGTTATCACCACGGAGCTGCTTGCCAAACTATATGGCTGTAGCGTCGAATGTCTTCACAGAAATCACCACCGTAATAAGTCCCGGTTTACAGAAGGAAAACATTTCATAGTTGTAAAAGGTACAGATCTCCAAAGTTTGAAAATCTCTTTAAGAGATTTTCAAACCATCGCGAATAACGTTAGAAAACTCATCCTCTGGACCGAACGCGGGGCTGCACGTCACGCTAAAATGCTCGAAACCGATCAGGCGTGGGATGTATTCGAACGGCTGGAAGACTGCTACTTCAACCAGAACGCGCAAACGGCCGCGACCGTAACCGTCTCGCCAAACAATGCTCGTGAGGTTGTCGATACACTCAATGCCAAACCGATGTATTACATTAAGGTGTGCAACAACGAGCCACTCACAACCTCAGCCGATGTTGCCCAAGCATTCAGCACCACAAACAATTCCATCGTAATGGCCATCGATGCATTACGCATTCCTCGCACGGCTGCGGCGCGTCATTTCTTTAAAGAGCAACGACCGCTGGAAGGAAGCGACCGCGAAATAACAATCTATCGCATGACAAAAGACGGATTTACCTTGCTCATGGAAAGTATCGACGGTCCAGGCGTGAAGGATATCAAGCTGGCCTACATTGAAGCCTTTAACGCTATCAGCAGCGTGTTAAAGGCAGAATACGAGCGAATGCTATACAACCGACTGTATCAGGAAACAAAGATTATCCGAACGGCAACAGAACATCATCGGCTATTAACAGAACCAAACTACCGCAAGACACTAATCAAAGAGTTTGACAAGGCGACGGAGAAAACTAAAGCGGCACTAAATCTACCAACAATGACTAAAGATGATGTGATATCAGCCTTACTTCTTGATCTGCTCAGAAACGCCAGAGCACTTATCAGCTTTGACGAAAACCTGAATCCTCAGCTCAAGCTACTACCACCGACAGGCAAAGTAGTCGACCAGGCTGATCACAACAGCATACTCAGCGTTCTGGATGCAAACCTGCCAGCCAGGACACTACAGGAACTGATAAAAATATCTGCGGATAAACTGGCCGCAGGTGCAAAACCATAAAACAAAGCGCCCGATTTGGGCGCTTCTTCAATTCTTAATATTTCGGTGTAATCAATAGCGACACGTGCCCTGATTTGTCACGAGAAACGTAATACTCGCCTCTCTTAGTCTTAAACTCAGCTTTCTGCGTATCAGATTTAACAATCTGCTCTAACTGCGCGATCACTGTGTCTCTATCACTTGATGCATCCAAGACTTCAACAGCTACGGCCATAGAAAGCAAGGAATCAGAGCTAGGCTTAGATACTCGCCATAATAACTCTGAAATCTTCCCATCCTTATCAACTCTAGCTCGACCGTTAACAGATGAGTTGATGGCAAATTCAACGGTGTTGTTACCTTGTTTAACAGACTTAATTCTTATAGTGGAGGTGGCTTTTCCTGATGTAGCGATGCCTTCAAGGTCATCATTATATAACTGCTTAAACTTATCTACGGTCACACCATCAAAAGCAGCTCCGGTAGTAGCCGTAGCGCTGGAGTCTTCGGGGATCAAGGTCACAGCCGCAAAAGTATTAACAACTACAAAAGTAGCAATCCCGAGAAAGCCACTCACTAAAACAACCTTGAACTTACTACCAGAAGACGAGGCACATTGTTTCCGATATGCGCCACGAACTACGAAGAAACACAAAATCAGGCTAATAATAAACGCCACCAGCATCCCCATAGAAATCTCCTTTTAGATATAAGGGTAAAGCAATATCGTATTAGATCTTCCTTTAGACACAACCCCCCCTCCCCCCATACAGGGTGCCCTTTACCGGAGTTCCGGCCCCTTCTCAAAAGCATCAAAAAAAGCTCGAGATCGAGTACCGGAACTCATGCCACCAGATAGCTCCACATCGTTTCCAATGCTTCGCCGCCGTGTGCGCCCTGTGGCCCACAATCATGCCATTGGTCGTCTGATATACCTTCTTCTGCTCATAGAGCACAGGCGAGTTGTCGCACTCCTGCCTTTCTCAGACTCGACTTAGTTTAGATCGCTGTTCCTGGCTTGCGTCAGCACACTTTCCCCTTGTACGCATACCCGCGCACCACTTCGCCCAAAAACACCGAACCCAACGAAGTGGCAAAGACAACGACGCGAGCGTGAGTCTGAAATGGGCACCAGTAAAAAAGGGGTTGCAGGCGCAAAAAGATTTGATTATCTTTAGACGCAAGAAAGCCGCCCCAATCAAGAGGTGTCTTTTTAAATCCAGCCGACCAAGCAAGATTTAAATTTCAGACTGAAAACCGCCCGGCAAGGCGGTTTTTGTCTTTCTGGCGCTTACATTACACCACCATAAAACGATCCGTAAAGGATCATTTGATCCCTTGTTCCAATTCTGACGACACTTTAACCTTTTCCCATACAAGGGTTTGCAGCCTTAACAGAATCGCGTCTTTATCAAGGTGTGAAAGATCCTTCACCATATCGTCAAACGACAGAACGCGAATGGCCATCTCAATGACCCTCGGCGGCTCCCCCTTCTCATATCGCTTATATGTAGCCAACGATATCCCAAATTCTTCGGCGGCTCGCTCCTGCGTCCAGTTCATCCCACGACGCCATAATTTCAATTCATAACCCGTCATAGCACCCTCCTCGCACAATATTAACACTCGCAAAGTGTCAAAATGACACTTTGCACATTGTGTTTACTTAACGAGGAATAAAAATGGTTTATTGTTCGGCGGTGTAATCGGGGCTGGCTCGCTTTTGCTCATGCGATCAGTGTACCAGGCCAACTCCTTGTCAAAGTAAGCCTGATTAAAATAGGCCATGAATGTAGTTTCAAATCCATAACGACCGCTAATACGCAGCATCTGATTGCCGTTCTCTGTTTCCAGATATACCTGGGCACGTTCCTGATTCTCCTTCAGCCAGGTTAAAGCCTCATCGCATGAGGACACACGATACTCATCATCGTAGCAGTCATCGATGCGGCTTGAGGAAGAACGGCAAATCACGCCAACAGAACCAGCCAGGATAGTTTGAATTTTAAGGAAAGCGTTTTTGCGGATTTTAATCATGCTCATCGGGTTATCTCCGGTTTAACCAGGGCGGGTATCGCTCGGTTTCGGGTATAACCATAGGAAATTTTTTCCCACCTGTAAAGCACTTTTTATATAAATCTATAATTATATAATTCTATAAGCACAAAAAAGCCCCTTTGCAACAGGGGCTTATCATTCGTTCTGATCAGATGTTAAACGCTATTCGTTTTCCTGTGGGAAGCTCAACATCCAGGCTTAATTTGCCTCCCATAGCTTCAACGTAACGCTTTAATGTCGCCAGCTTTAAATCATTTCCGCGCTGCTCCAGCTTTGTTACTGCTGGCTGGCTTATACCCATCGCCTCAGCAACCTGTTTTTGTGATAACTGGAGTTCTTCACGCATCATCTGCAAGCCGACCTCAAGAATCATCTCATCTGCCATTTCTTTAATTCGCGCCTGGCTTTCCGGTGAACGGCTGGCAATCGCCTCATCTAATGTTCTCATTACTTGCTCTCCAGTGTGTTCAGATGTGCTGCAAACTCATCCTCAGCTATACGCACCAGTTTTTCATAAAACCGCTTATCGTTACTTTTGTCTCCTGCACAAAGAACGATGGCCCGGCGAATCGGATCGAACGCATAAAAGGCTCTTATCGGACGGCCAGAAAACTGAACGCGAAGCTCTTTCATATTTTTGTACCGAGAACCTTTTACGGTATCGGCATATGGCCTGGGTAACTCAGGTCCGTAAACCTGTAGCTTTTTCAAATCAGCCAAAACCTTTTCCTGAAGAGCGTCTTCTTGCTCATTTAGCCAGTCGTCAAATCGCTGGCTAAAAAGTACCGTCCACATGCTCAATCCTATAACCTGTAGTTTATATCACTAACTATATAACCTGTGAGTTATAATTTCAAGAAAAACGGGGCTATTTAACATAATGGACGTTATCGGCACCACCGGATCACCGTTCATTGTCGGATCTAAAAAATCCGCTCAAAAGATCATGTTTTCCTGGGCGTTTTCCACCGTTTTTTATGTTGCTTATTTGTTAATGAAATCTCGTTTTCAGTTTCGCCTCATTTTCGACGCGAAAGCCCTATTTTTGTGACTTTACTCCTGGCATATGGACTTCCCAGCGACGAATCCCCATAGCTGCGCAAAAATCAGCCACATAATTCAATCCCGCCCATTCGCGGATACCACCACGGGCTTTTTCAATGAAAACGGCAATCCCTTTTTTATTGAGAGCAAAAAGCCGCCAGCTTTTTGTCACTTCGTCCTGGGTAGCCACAACACAAGTGAAAGCTCCCATGCGATACAGGTCCAAGAACTCTTTGCGTGTTTTGCGTACAAGTTCCATAACAAACCTCATATTTGCATGTTTCAAACATCTGTTTTGTTATCAATGAAGATTAACCCTAACCCAGCGAAGTAACACAGCAGCGCCCAGGCTGCATACGGAATGCTGGATCTGGATGTGGACTCCTTTAACATCTGCCAGTTGCGAACATTGCGACTATCTTTTAAGCCTAGTTTTTTGGCCAACTGCGAGCCGCTCATTCCGGTCAGGCCAATGACTGCCCGAACTTCTCCACATGTAGGAGATTCCCATTCATCCGCTTTTTTTAAACAAGCCGGATTCAACATTTTTAAAACAGTATCTTTATCCATAACCATCTCCATTTATTATATCTACGATGGTAGGAAATCTTTTCCTATGTGGCAATAGAAATTTACTACATTGCGTATAAGACAAGTTTTCTATGTCTAATAGGAAATGATGTTTCTTACGTTTTATCGCGTTCTGATGGCTACTGTGTGCGTATTTATCGACGTTTATTGATAAGGCTCGCCCCTTCCTCCTGCAAAGCCCGGCCGTAGGCCTTATTTCGGCCTTATATAAATTGATTTTGTATAGTTCGAAACGCGCCGTTTCGAAAAGGATGATCAGGCTGCTCCATGCCTCCGGCAAGTGCCGGAGGAGGTATATTTGAGCGTAGCGACTCGAACCGGCGCGAGCTTTAGCTCGCTGCAAGGGCGAACATATTCACAGGCAAAGCCTGCGTAAGTTAAATAAAGAAAGTTTTAATAAAAGAAAGTGATTTTGCATTTATTTGTTTAGTGCATCTATTATAAAAAACCATTTGCATATACATATCAAAACTGTGAATAACTTGATTAGCTGATGCCTGTAAAGACGATATTTTCGCTGTGTTCAGGTTTAGAGAAAATTAATTTAGCTTGTTTTTTGAACAGCTATTTTATTGCGACGTGGATAATCCTCCGGTAAAACCGGATTCATCATTCAGGTGGGTTAATGTTGGAGTGATGTCCAGGTCTTTCTTAGCCTGTTATAACGCTGATCAACGAGGGAGCGTAAATATGCAAGGTCAGCACCAGGATACATGCCATCAGCAAATTCCTGGCTAACCTCTCTAGTGATTTGGTGACGAAGTTCGGCCTCTCCCTTTTCCTGAACAAGACGCGCAGCTCTCTCCGCTGCTTTCTGTTTTGCCTTTATCTCTCTGGCCGTCTTCCTCTGACGCCATACATTCTCCATCTGCTCCTGAATAACAATACGCTTATAATCAGCCTCCGTTATCGCTTTTTTAAGCCGTTCGCTATTCTTCGCATTGAAGTAATTAAGTTTCTGGCTAACCGCACGTCTCCATGCTTGTTCAGTAATACCAACTGTTTCCAGCAGTTGATCACGAATCTCGATTTTCGCTGGCCAATACTGTTTATTCACCCGATCCCAGCGACGTTCATAATCAATAAAACCTAACTCTTTCAGTTGCGACAACGCCCTTGTACAGCGCGTTATAGACTTGTTCCCAGCTTCGGATACGGTAGACAGGCCGCAAAAATCAGCCAACGCCTCAGCACTGGCCAGAACCCGCTTAGAAATGATGTTTACATGGTGCAAAATCGCAGCAATCACAGCATTAATTGCCCGACGACGATGCTCGTTTATCCGGCGTTTCCGCTCTGACGGTTGATTAACGTAGAACGCAACCTCACACGTAAGATCACGACCATTAATGCGCTGTAAAGCATCAGATAACACCAGCGGCAGCTTGTGCGTATGGTGCTTTGGAGGCTGGAACTCCGGCGACAAATTACAAACGTAAGCTGAACGTAGAGACGGCATTGGTCTATCCATATGTTCGCTCTTGCGTCCACGGAAAACCAACGTATAATGGGAGTTGTCGAGGCGCCCATGGATATGTTTGTTGGTTTTTCCGTGGATGTCGCAAGAAGCCCGCAGATTTATCTGCGGGCTTTTTGTTTCCATATCTGGTCGTTTTCCAACCAGACACCCACAATCGTAACCACGTTACGTGGTTTTAAGAGAACTCTACCACAACACTTTCGGTCATGCACGAAGTCTCTCACTAATCGAACGATAATCCACCAGTAAAAGGATCTAAATTGGATCTCGTTTTGCGAGCATCATACTACTGGCCTAACTCCAGTCAATGATTCCCAGCCGGAAACCTGCGGTAAAGCGTGGATAAGGTAACATCGAAGATAATCGCTATCCGCTTACGTGAAACACCATTCGCAATAAGCCTTCCGATCTGTTCCCATTGCTCTGGTGCCAGTTTTGAGCGGCGTCCTCCTATCCTGCCGTTAGCCCTTGCCACCGCCAATCCTGCACGCGTTCTTTCAATCATATTTTCCCGCTCCATCTCTGCGACTGCACTCAGCATCGTGTAGGCAAAGCGGCCAATTGAAGTGCTAATTTTTATCCCTTCCGTAATCGAAATAAACTCAATGTCGTTTGATAAAAAATGGTTAAGTAAATCAACAAGATGAATCAGAGAACGCCCCATTCGGTCCAGCTTCCAGACAATAACCGTATCGCCCGGCCGTAACACCTTCAGTAGCTTATCAAGTCCAGGTCGTTTTGATTTAGCACCGGATATTTTATCTTCAAAAATCCGGTCACATCCTGAACGCCTGAGCGCCTCCAGTTGTAATTCTAAATTCTGGTCAAAAGTTGACACTCTCGCATAACCATATTGCATACTTTCTAAACCGCGATTGTTGCTAAAAGCGGGAAAAAATATCGTTCAGACGATACAGAGGCAATTCGCAAAAACCTCGGTTT
>NZ_PTSB01000032.1:0-49597 GCF_002965125.1 Escherichia sp. MOD1-EC6162 | reverse complement strand
ATATTAATGTTGTTGCATAATTCATCATCTGCAACCAATATATCTTTGGCTAATTTTATTTCTCATTTAAATGATGATATTGTTGCGAGAAAAGTGAGATTATATAGGGATGGTGAGGGTAAAAATAATATTGTTCAAGGAGTCGCGATTGATAGATTTAGTTCTGATATTTATACTTTACATACCACAGGGAAACCCGAAAAAGGAGTTATAAATAGATTCTCATTAACAACAAAAAAAGAAAAGCTGTAGCATCGTCATTTCAAAAACCCACTGAATTTATTGGGCATCAAGGAATTGGGTTTGATCCTCTTGAGGGGGGGATAATAGCATCTGCGGGAAATGCCTTTGCCAACAAAGGATGGTTTGTTACATATTTTAAATACAATGATTTTTCTTTTCCTTATGAGACGAAAATTATAAAAATATTCGATAGGCCATATAATACTCGTGTTAGTACAATGCCTGTTTTAACCTCGGATGCTAAATATTTAATAGTAAGAAGTAAGTTGAATGGTAGAGACTTATTACGAGTTTATAATAGTGAAGAAGTTAATTTTCGAATCGAGAGTGATATTTCATCAGACCAAAATGTAGAATGGTTTATCGATGCAGGTCTAACTAATGATAATTATGTATTGCAAGCCATTACCGCTGATAATAAATATATATACTTATTGAGTGGGGGGAGAAATAAAGAAAGCAATAGAATCTATATTTACACGTTAAAAGGAGAGCTTGTAAGAAAATTTAATAATGTAACAGTAGGAAAAAAAGATTCTCTTAAAAGTGGTAAAGAAAAACATTGGGAACCTGAAGGTTTAGCGATTGATAGCAAATCAAAATCATTGGTTATCATGTATGCTCTGGGGGATCATAAAAAAAGATTTGCTCAATTATATTACATTCCTTTAGATAAACTTATTGAGGAGTGATGATAGTAACAATATTTTCATATTTGATGATTATAAATGTGTAATGCGAATAATTTCGTCATGTTTTCGTGTGAGTACTAATAAAATAAATTTTCTTCAAAAATAACTTATTAGTATATAGATTATACTTATATCATTTATAGATAATAACAAAATTATATCTTGGATTTTTAACTTGGCTTGTGGGTGTTGTTTATTATTATATTTCATACTTGACGCGACAAGCTTTGAAAATATTTATCCTGTTTTATCTTGTTAAAAATCATATCCCCATAATAAACCCCATTAACCTGCGTCTTCACCAATAAATACCCCCGAAACTTCTTAAACAGTTTCATATCCGGTTTAAACTCGGCCTGCCAGAACTGGTGCAAATGCCCTTGATACGTCAATCCTTTGATGTCGTACAGGGCATTGCCCATCACTTTGAGTGGTTTGTTATGAATCAGTGCAGAGATCCCCGCCGTACTGTTAATCGTCACCACCGCTTTTGCGTGGCGTAATAATTCCGGCATCGGGAGATCGTGCACGTATATGACTCGCTCACCTAAGCCATATTCCTTACTTAGCCGCTTAATTAATGGTCGATAGAGTCTGTGGCCACGATCCATCGGATGATGTTTGATCACCAAATAACTTTCTTTCGGCGCTTTACGCGAAAATGAGTACATGACTTCATTAATATAGTCACGCACATCGTTATAATTGCTGTGGTTACGAATCTGGCTATCGTTATATACCTGCAAAACAGCAAGATAATAACGTTGATCCAACTCGTTCATTAACCTCGGTAATACCTTACGCTGTGTTACCTTGTAAAGTTGCTTGCGCCAGTATGCACGAACCCAGCAACGAGCCTCATACCAGGGGGAAAACGATTTGTGGTGGCGGTAGCGAGGGAACTCATTACGGTAATGCCAGCCCATCAGGTAATACCACATCGCATGGCCTATACGTTTCATCGTTGAAGGTTTTAAGTTCTCAACGTGCGGCGCAGGCATATCTGGTAACTTACGATAAAAATCTGGATCGCGCGGTAGCGATGAATATGCGTTTACTCCGCCTTCTTCAACGGTAATAAATTGCGGGCGTAAATATCCTTCTTCAAATGCCAGAAAGCGGATCCCTTTCGACTTTGCCCAGCGTTTTGCTTCTTTGTGTAATGGGCGGCAGTCACCAAAGCAGAGGATGGTATCAAAGTCATATTGTCGGTGGAGATCCCGTAACCATCCGGGAAACTCTTTCGGCGTTTGGTAGTAAGCCAGGTATTGTCGATGGCGGCAGTAAAAACGATCCCCACCGTTGAAGACAACATTCACAGCGTTACGGCCTAATGACTCTAGCCACTCGGCAACATCACTGAAAAAGGGTCCCATCGGCCCCTGCAATAGCAGATATTTTTTACCGGATAATAAAACGGTTAGTGCATTACCTTGCATAAATGATTTGCGTAATAGTCAACTATGAAATTGTTTAGCCAAATCTGACCTTGCAGAACATAATTAATTTGCGGTAATAGCGTATTACTCGCCCCGCTTTTTTTCTGGTAATAAACATCGGCTTGCGCGGCGTCTGGATCAAATATTCCGCCGCTTCTTCAACCGCAATAGGTTGTAGCCGTGTTGGGTGGATATAGGTTGGATAAACAATCAACGCCTGATATAGCAGATCCGCTAAAGTTAATTTTCGTTCGCGGCGCGGGCAGCGATGTTCATCGACGGTTAAACCCCAACCGGCATAGAAGGGCAGGCCGTAACAATGTACGTGCTTGCCATGTAATAACGCTTCAAACCCCGACAGTGACGTCATGGTATGCACTTCATCTGCGCGCTGAATGCATTGAATAATATCTGCATCCAGTGCCTGATAATCAGCTAGTTCAGCAGCCAGTTCTGCCGGAATATCGCCCTTGCGATTCCCCACCAGTACATCCGGGTGCGGTTTATAAATAATGTAGGCGTGCGGATTACGCTCGCGTACTGTGCGTAATAGCTCAAGGTTGCTCTTAATCGAGACAGTGCCTGTTTTAATAGAGGCATCGTCCTCTACTTGACCCGGCACCAGGATAACTTTTTTACCTTTAGCTTCGTCTGGTAGAGAGAAATCGGCTCCCAGGTTGTACTTGCTCAGTTTGCTTTCAACCAGTCGCTGGCGTAATTTTTCAGCTCGCATCTGCTGCGCCAGCGTTAGCTGGCTATGATTCAGCAGCACTTCCAGGTCGCTGGGGCGCGTGGTGTCATAGTAGATCCCGCGTTTATCCAGCACCAGCGATAGCGGTGGCAGCAGGTCAGAGCCAAGTCCGGATGAACGCAGAAAACCATCTTCCATTCGCCATAACGGCAGTGATTTTCGCTGCGCTTCGGCTCGCCATTGCTGCTCTCCCTTTACACCCCATACCACGCAAGCGGTCGCCGCAGGGCTGCGACGTGAAAAACTCAGCCGGTTTGTCGCGGTACGCAAGAAAGGTTTCAGGATCGCTGACTTCCACAGCGTTAAGCCTGGCGCCCATAAATAGCCATTACGCTGTTGCAGATGTCGGCGTTGTAATTGCAGCCATTGCAGCACGGTAAACAGATCGCTTACTGCTCCCGTTTGCGGATCGATATAGCGACAGTAACGCAGGTATGCAGCGGCAAAAAGTTCTTCCAGTGTGGCTGAACCGCGTCGGGCAGATAACAACGCCGACTGCGGATGACGATCGTCCGTTAAGCCCCAGCCTGCATACCAGGGCTGGCCGAAGCATGTCACCGGTTTTCCTGCCAGCAAGGCTTCAAAGCCGTACTGGGAGGTCACGACGTAAACTCGGGAAACGTGTCGCAACAGCGACTGCGGGCTGACATTCTCGGCAATTAAACGTACTCGTTGCGTGGCGCGCAGATCGGCGAAATAACCTGTTTTCTTTCCTTCCAGTACATCTGGGTGCACCTTCACCCAAATTGTCGCTTGAGGATTTTCCGCAATCGCGGCCTCCAGCATGGCGGCAAACTCATGCTGACCCGCATTACCATACGTCACTGACATATCATTAAATGTCTGATCGACAACCAGAACGATGTCTGAATGTTCTGACTCATCAGCCACAAACGCAGGCGCCAGATTATATTTCGACAAATCATCGGTCACGATGGTGTGCATCGCTTCTCTGGCCTGATCAGCCAATGCCGCATTTCCGGCTTTATCCTGTACCAGTTTCTCCAGCGCCGAAGGCTTGCTGACATCGTAGTAAATGCCGCAATCATCTACCACCAAAGAAAGCGGCGGTGCGCCATTGACGCCAAGATCCAGCGAACGCACAAATCCATCTTCCAGACGGATGACCGGTTTTCCCGCTGCTTTGGCGATGGCGACTGGTTTCGCCGCGCTGGGGCGATGTCCCCACACGGCGATAGCATCAACTTCTGGCGGAACAGGGCGCAGCAGAGAAAGTTTCTGGCACGGTTGCGCCAGAAATTTCTCCAGATGCGGAATACGCCAGATGCCAGACGAGAAAATGCCAATCATGCGTTTTCAGCCAGTTCCTGTGCCATCAGGGTGCGCACTTTTTCAAGACATGCAGGGGTGTCGACGCCCGGACCTGTTGCGGCAACTTCAAACGTGCGAATGTTGATCCCCGCGTTCATCAACCGTAGCTGCTCCAGTGATTCCGCCTGCTCCAGCATGGACTCCGGCAACTGGCTGTAGTTTTGCAGCACATCGCGACGATAAGCGTAAATACCGACGTGTTTCAGGTAACGCGCTTTTTCAGCATTACGCGGATACGGGATCGGTGAGCGGCTGAAATAAAGCGCATCCTGGCGGGTATTCACAACCACTTTTACTGTGCTTGGCTCCGTCGCTTCTTCGGCAGAAATCGCGTGGCATAGTGTTGCCACCGGCAACGCGGGATCGTCACGCATTCCTTGTAACAGTGTTTCTACATCCCGCGGACGAATCATTGGTTCATCGCCCTGCAAGTTAATGTAGATATCTGCTTCCACCGTATGCATCACCTCGACCAGCCGATCGGTGCCGGATTCATGATCGGTACGCGTCATAATGGCTTTCCCGCCAAACGCCTGTACGGCCTGTTCAACACGCGGGTCGTCAGTTGCCACCCAAACTTCTGCGACGCCCGCCACCTGTAACGCACGCTCGTAAACATGCTGGATCATCGGTTTGCCAACAATATCAAGTAGCGGCTTACCCGGCAGGCGCGATGAGCCATAACGAGCCGGAATGACAATAACTGCTTTGCTCATTTCAACTCCTTACAAAGACAGAATCACTTTTGCACCCACCGCCAGCTGATAGAGGATGGTGGAAATACCACGGGTAACTTCAATGTTTTTCGATTCATATTTCGGCAGAACCATAATCTCATCGCCCGGCTTGAGTGAATCCACATCTTCCGCGTTGACGGCTGCACCGTTCTGACGAATGACGATAATTCTGGCGTTACCCGATTTCTGCGTCAGGCCACCACATTTCTCGATGTAATCCTCGGTGGTCATCCCCTTCTGCCAGCTCACCGCGTTCGGGAACAGCACCTCGCCATGAACCATAACCAGCGATGTTTTCTCCGGAATATTGATGACGTCGCCATCTTCCAGCAGAACAGAATCAATATTGGACTCGTTGAGGATCACTTCGCCTTTCGGGACCACAGTACGTGCTTTTGCCACAAAGCGGCTGATCAGTTGCGCTTCCTGCATACGCAGGCTGGCTTCTTCTTTGGTGGAGGACTGGGCAGAAAGTGACGCTTCCTCCAGTTTTTGCAGCGAGAGATTCAGCATCTCTTTCTGACGCTGAGCTACTGATGGGCGATAAAGCTGAACCGCGTTCATCTGCGACATGCTGTTCGGACGGATTTTTTCCAGAACCGCACGCATGGTGGAACCATAAGGCAGCACCATGGCATGTTCGCCGGAATGCGCGCCTTCAACTCGTACCTGAATGGTGCCGGCATAGCGGTCAGTGCTCACGATTAAGGTATCGCCGTTCTGCAACATACGGCCTGGCGCAGAACTGATCGGATAGTATTCGCTACGTTTTTGCAGCCCCTGTTTACGCATAATCGTAATGTGAGTTGCGCCAGGCTTAGGGCGTGCCCAGCTCAACGCTTCTGTTACAGGAATGCTGCTTTCGCGGAACTCAAAGTCGTAGCTGTTAAAGACATCGCCCTGAACGCTGAACGTATGTTGACGAGGCCCAACGATGATGGTGTCACCATCGGCGAACTGCGAAAGCCCCAGTTTTCCGTTTAGCAGGAAGTCATACAGGTTGACGTTGGAGCGCACGCGGTTGCCGCGCTTGACCACAATATCAACGTAGCTCCCGCGTTCCGGATCTACGCCGCCAGCCTTGATCAGATAATTCAGTAAAGAGTCGGACGTCACGCCGCCGTACAGACCAGGATTACGTACAAAGCCGGTAACGTACACTTTTACTGGCTGCGCCTGTAATAAGGAGGCGTAGACGTTGACGTTGGACTGGTACACTTCCTTTACTTTTGATGTAACCAGGGCGTTCAACTGGCTATTGCTAACCCCAGCAACTTTCACCGGACCAACGTTCGGCAGGAAAATATTGCCTTTGGGATCAATCTGTAACGCACCATCAAAGGTGAACGCACCCCATAAACGGACCTGAACGCTATCGCCCGGATTAAGGATATAGTCAGGATTGAATCCTACCGTTGCACCGCTATCCGCGCTGGTGCCGTTGAAAAGTTGAGCACCAAACATACGACTCATCACCACCGGCTGTGCTGGCGGTGGGGTGTTGTCGAAGCCGCTCATGTTTTGTGTATCCGACTGCTGCCCACTCAGAATACCGGGCAGTGGTGCTGCCCCCGTAAGGTTTGAGTCAGCGTTAATATCAATGGCCGCGCTGGCCTGCGCCGCGTGACAGGCGGCAATCAGTAAAATTGATTTAAATAATTTCATCACAAACTCATTCAGCGACAGCGTTAATCTCGGTGATCTTCAATAACAGCCAGCAACAGCTTCAGGGTGCCGAACAGCAGGCAGCACACCAGTAACCAACAGGCGATCAAATAAGGGATGTTTGGAAAAGACGATTCCTGCGGCAACTGTGGCGAACTGATCACAGACAGCACCTTGAGCTTACGAGCCGCTTCTACACGGGTCTTTTCAATGGAGGTCAGGGTCAGTTTGTACAGCTCGGTGTTGAACTCTACTTTTGATTTGATTTCTTCAAAATCCACCGCCATACGGTTTAGCTTGTCACCCTGTGGCGCTGTGATTTTGCTTTTTTCTTCATCGATTTGTGCCTGCAATGACTGAATCGCGTTACGCGCGCTCACCACTTGGGGGGCGTCTTCACGCAGATATGTCAGCAAGTTACGCAGATCTGCTTCCATCTGGATCTTCTGAGCCATCAGCGTATTTACTAACGTGCTCGCCGCCTGAGCCTGGGCTTGTGGATCCAGGACGTTATTGCTGTCCTGATAAGAGAGCAGTTCCGCTTTGCTGGCATCCAGACGCTGGCGCGCTTTTTCCATCTCGCTTTCTGCAAAGGCAAGTTGATCACGCGCAATGCGATGCGACATCTCATTGATAAAGCGTTCTGACTCTTTCAACACGGTCTGGTTAAATTTAAGCGCAAACTCCGGGCTAAAGCCCTGTGTCTGAATATTCAGCAATCCGGTTTTATCGTCATACGAAACGTTGATACGGTCCTTGTAGTACTTCAGGAAGCCTTCTGCGGTTTCATCCTTGCTAAGATGATTAAGAAAATCGAGCCCGCTGTGGCTAAATGCTTCACGAAAATTCAGTTGCTTATCCAGCGCCGCCAGCATATCCGGCGAGTTGATATACTCTTTCAGATACAACGCATCTTCCGCGGAACTGGGGTTAGAGGCACCCAGAAGCAGACCAAAATTCAGGCTGCCGCTATTTAAATCATCCGAGCGTTTAATGGCGACTTTCGACTCGCTCATATAACGAGGCTGGCTGAAGATAGCCAGATAGATCAGTAGCACAGCCATCGGTGCCAGAATGATGATTTTCGCCAGGTGTTTTTGGATATCTGTCAGTGAGATGGCAGACAGACGAGCACGCATCCAGGATACGGCAGACTTCAATTTTATCAACATGTAACGATTATCAGAGTTTCAGTGGAGGCGAGGGGGCTGGCCTCTCGCCTCCCGTTGCTTCATTAGTCGAAAATTCGTACAAGACCAGTGACTTTGTTCGCCTTGTTGGTCACCAATAACGTTGAGACTCGATGCTTTTGCATCTTTTCTTCCGCTTCGATGATCATGGTTTCTTCCGGTAGAGTCAGTGGTTCACGCGTCATCATCTGCGCAGCCGTGGCGGATGTCAGAGAATCCTCTTTTTCCATAAAGCGACGCAGGTCACCGTCGGTGATAATACCCGCCAGCTCGCCTTCTGCGTCTTCTACCATCACCATACCCTGGCAACCGCTGGTGATACGTTGAATCACGGTTTTAAACGACGCATCCAGGTGCACCGCAGGAACATCATGCTGCATAACATCAGCAACACGGGTCAGCAGGCGACGACCTAATGAACCGCCCGGGTGATAACGCGCGAAGTCATTCGGCATAAATTTACGCTGGTGGATCATGGCAATAGCCAGCGCGTCTCCGATCGCCATGGTCAGCGTGGTGGACGTTGTTGGTGCAAGGTTATTCGGGCAGGTTTCATTCTCCATGTGAAGTTCCAGCACGGCATCAGCATTTTTCGCCAGCGTGGAATTTCCATTATTGGTAATGGCGATAATTCGGTTGCCGAAATTCTTCAGTGAAGGGACTAGCTTCAGAATTTCATCCGTTTCACCGCTGGCGGAAATAAGGATCAGGAGATCATAAGGCGTAATCATACCGAGATCGCCATGGAAAGCCTCTGCCGGATGAATAAAGAAACTCGGCGTACCAGTAGAGGCCAGTGTCGCTGACATTTTACGACCAACATGCCCTGATTTACCCATTCCCGAAAGAATAACGTGTCCTTTACAGTTCATTATCAAATTAAGGACTCGTTGGTACTGTACGGGATCCAGTTGCTTAGACAAGTTTTGTAATGCTGCGCCTTGTTCTGCCAGAGTCTGGCGAACAGAGGTAATTAAATATGGATCGATAGTACTGCTCTGGTCATCAGGTAAATGTCTTTCAGACATATCAGCTCCTTTGCACGGAAATAGTGCCACAGTCACAACAAACCCGAACCCATAATAAATTATTAATATTAAATCAATGGGTTATAACAAATTATTTAATAAATATAAAAATATGGTTAGTCCATGCTCTTATCCAGGACTTATCACCCTCTTATTAAGTCGCAATGTCTCATGGAAGTGCGAAGATACTGCAATATTACAGGCGAGAAGGGGGAACCAAATTTTGCCCACCTATTTAACACAGCCCTACATTATGAACAAGGAGTTTAGGATTTTTATCAATGATTAAAATGTTTCGCGCTTAACTATTGAATCAAAAAAACAATTCAGAGGTTGATTGTTTCATTGTAAAAAAAGAGACGCATGACACTGTTATTTATAAATAAAACACCTCGGTAATGGTGGTGATATTCCGTATTCAACTATTTAAGCTATGTATAGTTAACCAGTTGACAATTTCCATATAAAGCAGAAGGGAATGATAAAGTTTTATTAGTGACTATTAAATATCAAGATTGTTTTCCGGTTGATTATTTCTGCAGGTGGCAGTGGAATTAAAACAGACCAGATTGCATTTATTGGTACATATATTTTCAAGGAAACTATTACCAAATAAAAAATAATTATTGGGATTATCACGTGATGAATCGGTTGCGCATATGCCAGAGAGCACTTCCGTCCGGCCATCCTTCATTTTTGTAGCGTACATTTTGCTCAGTGAAAGGGCTGATGGAGAGACAAACATCAGGCCCTTTTGCGCCATACTCGCTGGTAAGGAGGTGCCTCGCAGAAAGGCACCTCCGGCAACCAACAGTCCACTTCAGATTCAGAGTGGTTTATTAATCGCGTCATAAAGATGGTTTAAAGTTTTTAATCGCTGTTTGTATGCTTTTCTCAGGCAGGTTGTATCGCTACCACACCGGCGTCGTTCAGCCAGCCACAGTACCTGTGAGTCATGCAGTTCCCCGGCGGCTCCCATCGCGTAAAGTCCATGAAGGAATTGATATTTAACACTCAACTCCACGTCCAAATCATTCAGGCTATGTGATGAACAAATTGCTTTTTCATCCGCACTGTGGGACTGCCGACAATCAAAACTGGCCGCCGTGGCAGAGAACGCCGGGAGAGTGATGATGAGAAATGCGGTAAGAATATTTTTCACTGGCTTAGCCTCCCGGGACGAATAACGGGTCCCGGAGCCATGGTCAGGGTTTTGTTGTTCAACAATCTGAACCCTATAGCCTCTCCGGTTTTCACTGACAGTTCACATGCGTAGTGAAAAGTCGTCCAGTTAATCCCCCGACGGTACTGACCATTGCCCGTCAGGAGCGCAGGTGAGACCAGGCGCTGCATATTATGTTTTCCCTGATCGAGAATAACCTTATCTACGTCGGTGTACTGCTTCTGTAGTTCTTTCAGTGCCAGCGGTCGGCAAATAAATTCGGCTACGCGTTGAGCTTCAGTCCAGTTTGTATAGGCAAAATTACGGTCATTCTTCCCTTTTACCTCACGATGAATGACGTTATTCAGATGTTCTACCTGGGCAGGATTCAACGAGACATTCGTTGCAAATGCAAATCCGGTATACATACAGGATATAGCGGTAATAACAACCAAACGCTTAAAAGTCATAAATACTCCGTTATGCATAAGATCCTACATTTACTGTGCTATTACAATGTATGAATATAAGTTCAAGGAATAGTCAATATGCTGCGCTGCGTCAATATTTTATGGTTAATCAGGCTATTCGGGTGTAGGCCTGAATATGCTGTAATGCAAATTTGCGCTTACCTAAAATAAAATCTCTTCCGCCAATGGTGAGGCCTGTAGAAACTGGGATGGTCTGAGTGTTGGATAAGGATGGCGGTGAATGCTTATGAATCAGTAAGGCAAAGTAAGCGGGGCTATCAGAATAACTTTGCCAGTAGTATGAAGCCAGGTAAGTCAACGTTTCGCACGATGTACCGCCTGTCTGTTAACAGGTTGTGCGGGTAATGAAAAAATAAAAGCACATAATAAAAATACAATTAGGAATATTTATAAAGACGTTTTTAATTGCTTGATATCGCTGTGCTTATTTTTATTGTCTGGCAACATTCCCATTGTTTTTATTCTCAATGTATTGATCTGTATTGTTTTTTTGATTTCGCCATTGCCTTAGTATCCGGTTAAATAAGTATTATGATTAATTTGACTTTAACTGAATTGCGTGAGGGGATTATGAGTGACAGTTTCCAGCGGGAGATACCAAAGGCCCGTATTAATCTGAAATTAGAACTGCATACAGGGGGGGCGAGTAAAAAAACAGAATTACCCCTGAAGTTACTGGTTGCGGGTGATTTTAGTAATGGTCAGGAATCCGCGCCATTATCTGAGCGTAAAAAAGTTAATCTTAACAAAAATAATTTTGATGCAGTCCTTTCAGACTATTCCCCAAAAGTAAATCTTATCGTTAATAACACACTTGCTGATGACGGTAGCGAAGACAGCATCAGGTTGACATTTCAGAGCATAAAGGATTTCTCCCCGGAACAGGTATCCCGACAAATACCTCAGCTAAAAGCCATGCTTTCCATGCGTAATTTACTTCGTGATTTAAAAGCGAACCTTCTGGATAACCAGACGTTCCGTAAAGAACTGGAAAACATTTTGCTGGACCCGGCATTAAGTGCAGAACTCAAAGCAGAACTTTCAGCTTTGGCACCTAAACAGCCGTAACGGTCACGACGATTTAATGGATTAATAAGGAAAATGTTGACGTCTGTAAAAAATGAGAATGCCGCTGGTGGCGAGCCGATTGCCGCACAATCAGGGGGAACGTCAGGGAGTGATAATTAACAGAATATCACTGTGAGCGCCTGCATGTATTGGTGTGTATAAAGCAACAAACATCGTCGAAAATGGCGAGAAATACAGCACGCAAATAACATGTAGCAACGGCCAGAAATTTACCGTAGCCAGAAAAAGAAAAAGCCCCGCTTTTCAGCGAGGCCTTATGAATAGTGGTGCCGGACTCGGAATCGAAAATTGCTTCTATCATGTTGATGTAAATCTGATTTGTTTGGTTTGGCGAGAAATGTACCCTCTTTTGTACCCTCAGTCCCTTTTGCTGCGAAAAAGGAATCAAACCCGGGAATTGGGAGATGAGGTGAAAAGAGGGACGCATATCCTGGTCCATTTCAGTATGTGTTATCTCTGGTTTTTGCCGTTTCTGCTGTTGTATACCCACTCAGCAATAAACTGTTCAGCGGGTAGTGGAGGTGCATAGCGGTATCCCTGCAGATAGCTGCTTCCTTTCTCTGTCATGAACAACTCCTGTGATTCGGTTTCAATGCCTTCGGCAATGATATCAATACATAACCGACGAGCCAGCTCAATAACATTTTCTACTATATGCCCGGAGATTTCATCCACTCCGACCATTTGTACAAACCCTTTATCGAGTTTGATGTAATCGACAGGAAACGACTGCAGGTAGCTGTGAGTCGCATAACCCGTGCCAAAATCATCCAGTGCGAACAATACTCCTTGTTGATGTAATTTCGCAAATAACGCTTTTGATTCTGCTGTGACGGATAGCTGGTTTCGTTCTGTCAGTTCCAGAACCAGTTTCACTTTCCCTTTCGGGAAGGTGGATAGAAACTTCATACAGCTATCTTCCAGTCTCGGGGACAGAAAATGCGCTGGTGAAATATTGATCCCAATATGAAATTGATCGGGTAAAAAATCTGCAACAGAATTAAGGCTATGTTCGACCTGAGACATCAACTGTTGCGTTATCGGGGCAATTAATCCGGTGGACTCTGCCAGCGGGATAAACTGATCTGGTGGGATAATCCCGCTGACGGGGTGATGCCAGCGAATCAGTACTTCGCAGCCAGTCAGTTGGTGATTTTTAGCGGAAATGATGGGTTGAAAATAAGGTCTGAACTCTCCGTGAGCAAGTGCATTTTTCAGCATATCGAGCGGGGAAGATGGACGACGTCGGGACAGCAGAAAGGCTGTGAGTATTCCACTGAAGATGGCAACAGGAAACATATACCAGGCCTGTTTCCAGGCGTAGGTAAGTTGCATTTTCACCGGGATGATATAAATCAAGGAGAACGGATATTTTTTTGAATGACTTTCTTTTTGTATGCCGCTGTCGTTCGGGGGCAGAGTGACATTTTTTCCGCTGGCTGACAGGACCGTGTTTCCCAAACGGAATTGTATTGCAGGAACCGCATGAACCACAGAGATGATGTCCTGAATAAAATAATAATCCGTGGCGGTAATGACCGTACCGTTTTTGTAAGGTGTTTTTAACAGGAGCCAGGGCAGAGTACCTGTATCTTCAGGAAAACGAATCAGCATATCGTGCCGCCATCGTTCCTTTTCAGCAACCGGACCGACAGGCAAACCGGGGTGGGTGCTGCAAAATACAGCCTCTTGTTTTGCCAGGCTCAGTGCACGAAGTTGGGGGCGCTTCAGCAGCAGATTGCTTAATTCACGCTGAGTATCTGCGTTACAGTTATTCAGAAGCAAATGTTCTGCTTCCGGGCTGATGCTGTTGTTCTGATTGAGAATGTTTTCTATATAGCCAAGTGCGAAATTAGCTCTGATCTGGCTGTCATTCACCAGCTCTGCTTTTTTCCAGAAAAATGTCAGCAGAACAATGAACAGAAATACCAGGCCACCTGCCACCATAGCTGGAGTATGTTTTTTTACAAATAATCTGGAAAACATGTTTTTTTGCTCTGAATGACGCCAGATTTATCAGAATGTTTTTGTGTATGTACTGAGTCTGTGCTTTGGGTTAAACGGACGATAAGGTTTCCGGATAGTATTTCGCAATAATATCATTCAGCCTGTCAACCAGTTCTGGTTTCCTGAACTTGATGTGCGCGGAGCCTTTCTTAAAGTATTTAATTCTGAACATCTCATCTTCATAGCACTCTTTACCCTGAACAGAGCGGATGTGCTCATCCAGATGAATAGTGATGTTTTCCCGGTTGTCGGGGATCGGTTTGCCGCTGAACAGGTGTAGCATTCTTTCCAGATCGGCAAGTCGATCTGCCTGTTGCCCGGTGATAAGATGCCCCCCCCACCGGTCCCACCTCACCAGGTTGTTGACGATAATTTTACTGCTAAATTTGCAGGGGCAATTGGTTTTGTAATTCCAGCTCAGCCCTCTGAAGACGTTGATCACCCCTCGCTCAAACACCTCATCCTCATTCTGGTGCAGTTGTTCAAATGTGCTCAGAATGTTCGCTTCACTGATTTCCGGAAAATTATCGTACTCCAGTGACCGGTACCATGTATCACGGGCCTGCGCATCCATTAATGACAGCATCCCGGAACGTTGCATCAGGTCACGCCAGAGTTCGCGATCAAGATTGCGTGTGATGGCTTTCATTGCGGTTTCCGGTTTCTCCATCAGCCAGCAGCCACAGCGAAAATCCTGTTTCATCGCCCAGTCCCGGGCGCTTTTACCACCAATGCTTTTTGTCAGTACTGAGATTTCAGTCAGTTGCCGGATAAGCGTTTCGGTTTGTTGCAGTGCTGCATTCCGTACCGTCACAACGTGTCGGATACTGGTGGAGCAGATAACGTCCGTATGCCCGGTGACCACTTCCGGATGGGAGATTGTGATGTTTGACATTATCGGTTTCCCTTTTGGTTTATAAACGAAAACGCCAGCCGTATTCAGGCTGGCGTCAGTGGAATGAAGTCTGGTGAGTAAGACTCACCGGTTCTGTTGCAGAAGCTGCAGTTGGCGCAGGGTACGGATATCCTCCCTGGCCTGTTCAATACAGGGCAACAGTGCTGCCGAATCCGTTTTATCCTCATCGTTGTCAAAGATAATTCCCGATTCGCAGTCAATATTGTCCTGCAGCCACGCAATGAGGATATCCAGCGCTGTTTCAGTAGTTAATGGCATCACGCTCTGTATCACTGTATTGTCTTCCGGCAACTGATGAGGGCTGGCAGAAGTTGCCGGTGTTTCGGTAGCGTCACGTTCATCCACCACGCGGAGTGAATAACCGTTTTCAGCGACTTTGTTAATCAGTTCAGCGAGCTTAATACCATCGACGTCAACGACAATGCGCCCCATGTTAAGCGCCTGCACGTTAACGCTGTCTGCCTCCAGCGTCAGGGCCAGTTTCATTGTTTCGCCCCCGGATGTTTACCCAGGGTAATGTTATTTACCGTTCTGTAGTTGTCGCGTGTCATCAGGCCGGTTGCCCGGCGTGCCCGGAGGATATCGATACTGTTGATTAACTGAGAGCAGGTACAGGCGCTGAATCCCGGCTGGTCGGTACGTACCAGGGCGTATTTTTCAACGAGAAAGTTCACTGCATCGCACAGTGAAATGCCGGCCTCAATATGCTGCTCAATCACACGTTCATCAGCGAACGGTGTGTCATTCAGTGTGAGGCCGTAATGCTGGTCCAACAGTCGGGTGAGCAGTGTCTGCCAGATGGTGACGGGAGACGGGCAGCGCGATACCTCCCGTACGTGTGTATCGGGTAATGTTTTCATACTGAAGATTTTCCTGATATGAGAGATTAAATTTTGAGGAGAGTGGTGCTGTAGCGCACCAGACCGGAACAGACGATTATTCCGGTGGTTTACTTTTTCGTTTCGGGCGTCGGATAAACAGCCATATAAACGTAGCCACAACTGCCGAGGGTGTCGGCTTCGCAGGTCAGCCCTTTTGCATACAGCTTGACGGTATGCTGATGGTGGGGATTCAGTTCACCGCTGGTGAGCATGAGCTCCAGTTGTTTCATCAGCAGCGGAAAGGCCTGGTCCAGGTGGTACGCATCTGCATCGCTGAACCAGCCTCTGATACCGGCGCGGTCGGCAAGGTAATGCAACCGGTTACCCTCCTGCACCAGACGTGCCCCGAAACAGGGCGTCACGGTGCAGGGCAGTCCCCACCAGAGGCGGTCGTGATTGTCGTCGGGAAGTGTTGTCCCGGGGAGTGTGTCTGACACGATAAAATCCTCACAGAAAATCGGTTAAGAATGGTCCGGTGGTGGCGATAATTCTGCTCATCTGAATGCCCTTCCAGACTCAGTTCAGGGTGACGCTCATCAGCCGGACATACGGGCCAAAACTGTCCTTACGGCGTTCTGCAAACACGGCCAGCACACCGGGAATATCCTGCACTTCACGACCGGTATACGCTTCAGCACTGCCGTGCCAGCGGTACTTACCGGTGCAGAACGGAAAAAGACGGGATGCAGGATGCTGACGGTGAATACGCATGGCTTCACCACGGGTGATGATTTTCATGGTGGGATACCTCTGAAGACAGAAGATAAAAGTGAAAACAGGTGTGATGTGGTTGTGACGGTGACGGGTTAAAGCAGACCGTGTTCCGCAAAGGAGAAAACCTGGCTGCCACCGATTATCAGATGGTCCGGCACCCGGATATCCACCAGAGCCAGTGCCTGTACCAGACGCTCAGTGATAAGCCGGTCTGCCTTACTGGGGGTGACTTCACCGGACGGGTGATTGTGTGCCAGCACCACGGCAGCGGCATTGTGGTACAGGGCGCGTTTAATCACTTCCCGGGGATGGACTTCCGTGCGGTTAATGGTGCCGGTGAAGAGGGTTTCACCGGCAATCAGCTGATTCTGGTTGTTCAGATACAGCACCCGGAATTCTTCACGCTCCAGTCCTGCCATGTTCAGAATCAGCCATTCCCGTGCCGCATGCGTGGAGGTGAAGGCCACGCCGGGTTCATGAAGATGGCGGTCCAGGGTTTTCAGAGCCCGCTGAATGAGGCTGCGCTCTCTGGTTGTCATTTCTCCGGGCAGAAAGGAAATCTGTTGCATTGTTCCGGCCCCTTTCAGTCAATGATGCGCATAATGGCGTCGTATTCCGGATGTTGCAGGGCGTAATCCCGCAGACGGTAATAATGAACCGTCATGGCATAACACTCCGTACGGCAGGCGTGATGACTGTACGTCATCAGACAGGCAGCAATGCCGGCGGCTTCCGGACTCATTTCAGCGCGGTTACCGTTCATGGCATTGAACAGTACCCATGTTTCGTCATTATCGTCATCCGGTTCAGGGGCCATAAATGCGCCACCGTTGTTCAGGGTGTACAGATTCCAGATACCACCGCAGTAGTCTTCACACAGACGGTCCATCCAGCCGAAGACGCGGGGCTCCAGGGTCACCCACTGTGGAATGAGGCCAAAGTGCTGCGGCCAGAAGCTGATGCGCTGTTCATCAGGGACGGGAGTGGCAACCAGTTGAGACTGGTTATTCCCTGATGCAGTAGTTACGGAAACAGAAGGTGTGGTGGAATTATGCGAAGAGGTTGTCATGATATTATTCCTTATAAAAAGCAAATGAATGAAGAAGGCTCGGGGGCAGGGACAGACGTGATTCAGGTAAACGGCATCAGCGCAGGTTCTCCAGCAGCGTTTCCGCCATCACCCACAATGCGCGATTGAGCTTAATGTCGGTGTCGATGTTGTGAATGGCCCGGGTATGGATACGTTTTCCTTTTGCACTGCGGCCGGAAATCCCGCCTTTCAGCATATTCTCCTGGATGGTCTGATAAGCACTCCACAGGTCCTTACCGTAATCCTCCCGGCGTCGTGGTGTCAGAATGTCGGCAGTGGTGACGGGCTGATGTTCGTCACCATAACGGTAAGTCAGTGCCGCCTGAGCCAGCGCCTGGCGTGCCGGTGGCGGCAGGACCACCGACTGCATGGCATCACGTTTCTCTTCAATCCGGTCAAAAACCCCCACCACCTCGTAAGCACCTTCAATCACCCTGTCCACCACGTTTCCCCGGTGTGGCACCCGGACTTCTCCCAGCGACTGACCGCAGACCAGGCCATTGGTGCAGATAGCACGAAAATATCCGGGTAACATCTGGTAGCTGGATGAACCGTCATGGGAGCTGAGCAGAATAATTTCAGGCACATGCTGGCCGGTTATCTGTCCGCTCCGCCGCAGACGCAGCATGTGTTTGGTATATTCCCGACGGCTCTGGTCGCGCACACGGGTCTGGCAGGCGAAGAACGGCTGAAAGCCTTCCCGCTGCAGATTTTCCAGGACTGTGATGGTGGGAATGTACGCATACCGTTCACTGCGGGAGGTGTGTCGGTCTTCTCCAAAAATACTTGGGACGTGGTACATCAGTTCTTCGCGTGTCAGTGGGCGCTCCCGACGGATCTGATTTACATGACCAAAACGACTGGCTAATTGCATACTTTGTTCCTTATGAATGAGTTAGCGGTATAAATGAAAAGGCCGCGTCTCCCGGAGAAGACGCGGCCTGATGGATGAAATGAAGACGTTTATTGCCTGAGAATTCCCTCACTGGCGAGATACGGATTTAGCTGTTTTCCGGCATCAGGTTCAAAATTCCAGCACCGCCAGCGTAGCTGCCCTTCAGCATTGCGGATAACCAGCCGGAAATGCGTTCCCTGGTCATCTTCAATAAGCACATTGCGGTAAGCTGTTGTGACAGCCATCGCCTGTTCGCGTGAGAAAGGGCCTTCGGGCAATAAAACAGGGTGACAGTCCGACATACCGGCTATTTTCCGATAAATTCAACGCTGGCACCGGTGGCATTACCGTCAGCACCAACCGTGACGGTCACTTTGTCGTACGCACGGTCTTCAGGATTGAACACTTCAAACTCAACCTTATTGCCTTTTACTTCGTAAGAGCCAAAATCAGCGGTTTCTGTTGTTTCCTCGTCATATTCCCGGGCGTATGCCTGCCGGGCAGCCTGCAGGACGGAATCTTTATTAATAGCGGGTGTCTGTTTTGGGGAAAAACCGGCAAGTGACGTGACAAATTTCGGGCATCCCTGCATCAGGCCGGTAATACCAATCGTGCCATTTTTCAGCATTACCAGCGCCTGACCATCTTCCGTCATGGTCTGACACCAGCCGTTTTTGACAGCCTGGTTACCGGCGGAGGCGGAGAATGATGCCACAGTGAGAAGCAGGGGAAAAAGCATTCTGGTATTCATGGGGTACCTCAGAAATTAAAGAGCGTGTTATTGATAATGACAGACGGCATACGGCAGCGGTTGCTGTAATCCGTTGTCGTGTAAAGGTATACGTTTCCTCAGGGCAACCCCCGAGGCGTTCAGAACAGGTGATCCCACAGTGTGACCAGCAGGCGGATAATGCGGTCCCGAGCTTTACGCAGAAGCTGTAACATCCAGGCCGGAAAACTGAAACGGGCAACGGCGACGTCAAAACTTTTCCCGATGGTTTCACCAAAAGTCTGTTGTGCGTGTTTCTGGGCCTGTTCAGAGCGGTTTTCCCCCCGGATATGTGAATAAACCGCACTGGTTGCCTGCGGTGGCAGGGCGTGGATCATTAGCGACACAAACGCCGGAAGATTCCAGCCGACAGGCGCAGCAACGGGGAGTACCGGAAATGATGACGGGAACAGGGTTGCCACCCGGACTGTAACAGTTGCCAGTGAGAGTTCCTGGTGACGGGACGGGCATTTTTCTGTGGCATTCCATTCTTCAGCAGGAAACACGCGATCGGCATGGCTGAGAACAAACAGAAAACGCGAGGGATCTGCACCTTCATTCAGTAAAAACTGATGCATGGCAATATCGGCAGCATACGCACGTTCATCAGCCCGCAGGATCCAGATAATCAGATCCAGTTCCGGCAGTAACTGACGGTAAAGCTCCCGGTATTCCTGATCATGCTGCGGTGTTTCACCAATGCCGGGCAGATCGACCAGCGTCATTCTGCGTTCACCGAGCTGCAGGGTAAGACGATGAGCCTGGCGGGTGCAGCCGTTCAGAGGATGTGTGGCGCAGATACGGGACTGAAAAATGGCATTACACAGACTGCTTTTGCCGGTGCCGGATTTACCCATAATGCCAATCACGGGCTCGTAATGAATAACACTGTGGAGATGTTCAAGGATTTTCTGGCGAATTTCTTCAGGAAGAAACGTCAGATATGATTTCACTTGTGCAGAGAGGGAAGAATGGCTGAATGACATACCGGTATCCTGTTGATTTCACTGAACCGGATCACACTAATCCGGTTTATCATTCAGGTAATATGGGCGTGAAAAAATCTGGAGTGACAAAGTGTGGAGGGAAGAGATGACTGCACAACAGATTGATGCATTACGCGATATTGTTAATAAGGCCAGAGTTACCGCCATTTGTAAAAGTCCGGCCTGGAAAGATACTCTGCGAATACTGAAGCGCAGCAGACTCGTGTACAGAGGAGAACGGTCAGAATCGTTTGATCCGGAGAAACATTTTAATCGTTATACGGTGCGTTATCTGTACCTGCTTAACATAATGGCACTTGAGCTAAGGTCAGATACACGGATTAAGATTGAGGTAGGTCAATGGTATCGCATGACGGGTAAACGTTTATCACTTAATGTCCCGCCTTTTATGCTGATTCCGCGTAATATCCGGAGAAAAGTGGATGGATTCAGACAATCAGAAGGTGAAGCAACAAAACAAACGGCTCAACCGTTCACGGGCAGTTTGTATGAGGTTTTGAGCAGGGATAACGATTCGGCTGAGCTGGACGCTTGGTTCGCTGAACCACCGTTGACACGGCAGGAAGTGCGGGAGGGGAGGCGTGTCACAGATTTTAATCCATGGGCGCAGTCTTCGTTTATTTGCCGTTCAGCATCCCCGACGTTTGAACTTTTTTACCAGGAATATAAGCGACTGGGATTAAGTGTTTTTTTTTGAACCGGAAAATAGAAAACCTTTTGAAAGTATAAAAAAACATTTCGGGGATAAACCACAGTTACTGGAGAGACTGGGGGATGTGTTGTTTTTCACGTCGCTTTATAACCAGGGATGTTTAGAGGAGTTTGTCAATGCGCTTGTGGAAAAGGAGGACATTTATCTGAAAGCGTCCCCCGGGGAAGAAAAGCTGAAAGCACACCAGAAAATGATTAACTACATTGAAGCGTTCTGCAACAAAATGACGGAAAAGTACCTGATATCCGCAGCTAGGAGACACTACCAAAAGAAGAAAATCGCCAGGAGCAGAAGTGGTGAAAGTTAATCCAGTCTGTGGTTCTGAATCACCAGCCTGTGGTTCTGAATCAGATGTTCCAGGACAGCCTGTTGTGTTGTTTTCAGTTCTCTGGTCAGTCTGTCCAGAGTACGTTTTGCATCTGATGATATTTTAACGTTGATTTGTACCCGCTTATCTTTTTTTCCGTCGGTAAACTGTTTTCGGAATGCATTGTGCATCTTGTCGAAAAATTTTTCTTTTGCGGCAACCCCCAGGTGAAGTCCTTTTGGCTGCTGTAAGTATGGCGTATCTGTGGGGAATAAAATTTTTAGTAAAACTACGACAGCAATGTACCTTTCGTTATCATTTACAGGATTAAACTAGGAAAGATACGTGTGCGGGATGCGTGCATTGATATATTTCCATGCCCATTCGAGTTGTTCTGTATTCTTTTTAAGCCATTGAATCGCCACGGATAATCTAGACACTTCCGAGCCGTTGATAATACTGGTTTTCATATTCTGTCGGTGACATCTGTTCGCTAGAACCATGCCGACGCTTACTGTTATAAAACATTTCGATGTAATCAAAAATATCACTGCGGGCTTCTTCCCGCGTTCCGTAGATCTTTTTCTTTATCCGTTCACGTTTCAACAACTGGAAAAAACTTTCTGCAACCGCATTATCATGGCAGTTACCGCGACGGCTCATGCTACCCTCCAGGCCGTGTGATTTCAGGAACGACTGCCACTCATGGCTTGTGTACTGACTGCCCTGATCCGAATGAACCAGCACCTGTTTTTCGGGATTACGCCGCCATACAGCCATCAGCAGTGCGTTCAGGACAATGTCCTTTGTCATCCGGGATTGCATGGACCAGCCGATAATTTTGCGTGAGAACAGATCAACAACAACGGCAAGATACAGCCAGCCTTCGTGGGTCCTGATGTAGGTTATGTCCGTTACCCAACGCTCATCAGGAGCATCCGGATTGAACTGTCGCTGGAGCCTGTTGGGTGACACGATACTGGCCTCGCCTTTACGTGCCCGCGGGCTTCGGTATCCGACCTGAGCCTTTATTCCGACACGTTTCATCAGTCTCCAGACTCTGTTTACTCCGCACTGTTGCCCGCTGTCACGCAGATCCAGATGGATTTTGCGATAACCATAGACGCATCCCGATTCCAGCCAGAACTGTTTAATCTGTCCTGTCAGTCTCAGGTCTGCCTGATGGCGTTGTGAATGCGGCTGCTGAAGCCAGGCGTAAAAACCACTGGGATGAACATCCAGCACCCGACAGAGCAGGCGAACAGGCCAGCAACAGGAGTTGTCACGGATAAAGGCGTACCTCAGTCGGACAGCTTTGCGAAGTACGCCGCGGCTTTTTTTAATATGTCCCGTTCGTCGGTAACCCGTTTCAGCTCTTTCTGGAGACGGCGGATCTCGGCCTGAGCATCTGACTGTTCTTTATTAGTGGAAGAATCCGGACCGTACTTCTTTATCCAGGCATAAATGTGGGTGGTGATATCGAGACGTGTTGCAACGCTGGCAACAGAATAACCGCGATCAACAACCTGTTTGACTGCTTCAGTTTTAAACTCTTCGGGATAACGCTTACCGCTCATGGGCACCTCTCTTTAAGCCATCTTAAATGACTCTGAGGTGTCTGTTAAACCCGTGGCGATTCACATTTGGCTTCGTTTCTCTTCTCGATCTCCAGCCAGTTTTGATGCATTTTTGCGATAAACCAGTCTGATTGATTATCACGGATTAATGCATTAACCCATTTGCTTATAACATCCAGCCTCATTTCATGATCTGAAGGAATTGTTGTTATGGGTATACTCCCCGCAGGAATCAGCCCCATCATGGCTGTATTGAACCCTAATTCATTACGAACCCCAAGGAGTTTGGGAACTGTGTTAATTATAACTAACCAGAACCAGAATGCTGCAATTCCATTTTTTTTAACCCATTCAGGTATGTGATTATCTGTCAGTTGTTTATCATGCAACAAATACCCAATTGTTTCATTTATCCTGCTATAACCACCTTCATATTGTTTCATCTGATTACACCTCAATCGCCTTCTTTTCTGGTGATTTTCCCTATCACATAACAATAGAACATGCAAGGAAGTTAACGAAAAATTGCATCCGGACTTGTGTTCAAAAAGCAATCACTTCAAGGCTTGACCACCCTGTGAGATGCTGAAGAACTATTCACGATCTATTCTTAATCTATTCATAATAAATTAAAACATGCTATCAACTACGGCTCATATCCTTCTTGGGTGTGTCGTTGTACTGTTCGACTGTTCGACTGTTCGACTGTTCTTGTGGTCAGATTAACAATCTGAAGAGTAAAAGCGACAGTAATCTGTCTGTTATAGTGGCGATAAAAACACTGAATGCGCATCCTGTATGTGAAATCCTGTCATGTGGAGCAGTAAGCAATGACAGACATGCATGTTATATGTGAAGGGGGCCGGGAGACGACATAATCAGTATGGCTGTCATTCTGGTTGTAAAACGCGATCACTTTCCGGGGGGGAAAGATGATATGGAAGCTGACAAACGGTTTGCTTCGGATTGTCTTTTCTGGGGCCTGAAATACGGGGACAGAAAAATAATTCCAGAGTAAATCTGCTCTGTTTTCAGAACAGAAAACTCCATGCTGGCTGTAAAAGTGAAAAATCAACACCCAGTATGCATGGATGTCTGAAGATGTTGAGAATGTCGGTATGATACTATATACACATATTTTACTAAGTATTTTTACTAAGCATTTCAGTAAGTGTTATACACGTGTTTTCATAAACAACCCTATAAGTGTTTTCATTAAGCATTGTTATACACATTGCTTTGTCTGAAACACATCCAGTTTAGTAAATCTTTACGTTAGCTAAAATCAGTTTAAAGCTGCTACAAAACAATCTTTCCTGTTTAAGCAATCAAGATGACATTCTATTTTTCTGAAGTTACGTTTAACCTTTTCTGAGTTTTTGTGTTTTTAGTCGTTAACCTGAGACAAGTGTTTTTATGTAAAACGCAAATCCGGCTGAGATAACCTGGCGTGATTTACTGTGTGCTTACGATGATTTTGTTAAATGGTTTTATGGATGATTTTGTAACGATGAGATTGATGAGGTGATTAACTGGCCCTGGTGTTTTTTCTCAGCGCAAGGCTCTTTTCTGGAAAAGCGTGATGATTGGTTCTGGTGTTTTGATTCAGATGAGGTTTACGTTATCAATAGTTAATCGTTTTTATGCTGTGTAGTGAAACGTAACATTTTCAGGATGAGAAAATCGATTCTGATATTGGTGGTTTTTGTTCTTGTGGCGGGGTTATCTGTAAACAGGTTTTAAGCGCGCTATTCGGCTCTGTGATTGAGTTGTGTGGTTAAGCTGTAGGTTTTGGTGTTGTTGTTGATTTACAGCGCCAGAAAGCGTTCTGATTGCGTTTTTGGTGTTTTGTTTGCACGTTCTGTTGATCCGTTTCCCTTCAGGCTTTGTGGTTTTTAAAAAACATTTATGCTGTTGTTGCGTGTTTTGCTGTCGTGTGCAGGATTATCTTTTCGTTACGGGATGGTTTGTTCCGTTTCAATCACTCTTAATCAGAGAGTTGTAGCATTGCTAAATAGCGGGATGCCGTAAAGTTTTACCGCGGTGATTAATGATGTGAAGTCAATCCAAATCAACGGAGATCTCTCATCATGAATCAACCAATACACAATGCTTACTGGTTATCCCGTTTTGAAAGTATTCTCAACAGTGCCCTGGCGCAACACCGTGCCGTCTCGTTAATCCGGGTGGATTTACGTTTCCCTGAGTATATGCCTGCCACCATCATGGATACCGATTTAGATTCAGCGGTGATTTCTCGTTTTTTCGAATCCCTGAAAGCCAAAATTCAGGCTTACCAGCGGAAAAAACGACGTGCCAACAAGCGTGTGCGTGCAACCACTCTGCGTTATTTCTGGTGTCGGGAGTTTGGCAAGGAAAAAGGCAGGAAACATTATCACGTGATATTACTGCTCAACAAAGATACCTGGTGCTCGCCAGGGGATTTCACCGTTCCTTCTTCGCTGGCGACGCTGATCAAGCTGGCATGGTGTAGTGCTCTGCATCTTGAGCCCTGGCAGGGTAATGGACTGGTTCATTTTTCCAGGCGGACGCCTTTCCGTAAACCAGCACCAGCTGATGCTTCCCCTTCTTCCGATGACACGCCTTTGCATGGTGGATGTTCTGATACCAGGAAGGCTTCAGACAAAAAACCGGGTGAAGCCGCTGTTCTCTGGATCAAGCGTGGTGATGTGGAAGCGATGCAGAAAGCCCGGAACAGAGCCAGTTATCTCGTGAAATATGAGACGAAGCAGCATGACGGTTCCGGGCAACGTAATTATGGTTGCAGTCGTGGGCCGGGGCATCTACTGGATGGCAGGTGAATCCTGTAAAACGGCATCCGGTGCCAGAGTGTATGTCACAGTAAGGGCGTGGTTGACGCCCTTAGCTCGTTTTCTGAAAAAGTCGTCCTGAAGTCATGCAATGTTTCCTGGTTTTCATGCATCCATCATTTGTCGCTGCGATGCCAGACTTCTGGATACACACATGTTGTTTTACTTTTGTCAGCATCATAAATGCGCCGGGACTGGTGAATGGAGATAAGCCATTTTATTATCGACGTCAGCGAACATACTCACCATGCCGGTATGTTCCTGAACTGAACAATAAGTTTTGCGCTGATTACAGTATGTGAAGGAGGTCCGTTACAATGAATTCCGCTTATATGCAAGTCCTGCAGGCATCCCCCCACTTCCCAAGCGATGTAACCGACAGATTATTTCCTTATACGCTTGTGCCCCTCATTGACGACCTGTACAAAAGTACCCGACTTCCGCTGGAGCTCATTTTTAATACTGTACTGGCAACGCTCTCACTCTCCTGCCAGTCACTGGTTGACGTTGTTCATCCCCACACCAACATGCCGGAGCCCTGCTCACTTTATTTGTTGACAATCGCAGAGCCAGGAGCGGGAAAAACGACAATAAACAGGTTGGTTATGAAACCCTGTTACGAATTTGCCGATTGGCTCAATCGACAATACGAAGAGAAATATAAAGATTATAAGGCTGAACTACAGATCTGGAATACCCGACAGAAAGCTCTTGCTGCCAATTTTAGAAAGGCTGTTAACCGGGGGTATCCGGGAGACCAGGAAGAAGAGGCGCTGCGTAATCACGAAAGAAATAAACCGACATATCCGGTTAGACCGAATTTTATCTATGAAGATGTTTCGCTTAAAGCGCTTGTGGAAGGACTCAACGAGCATCCGGAGGCGGGGGTTATTTCTGATGAGGCGGCCACTTTTTTCAGAAGCTATCTGAAAAATAATCCAGGGCTGTTGAATAAAGCATGGAGTGGACAACCGTTTGATTTTGGGCGGGCTGACGAGAAATACCATATCACTCCGCGCCTGACATTTTCGTTAATGTCCCAGCCGGATGTTTTTACGAATTATATCAATAAAAATGATGTACTGGCCAGAGGAAGCGGATTTCTTTCCCGGTTTCTGTTCAGCCAGGCTGGAAGTACTTCCCGGGTACGGGATTATACGACAGGGGAGTTCGGAACAATACCCACCCTAGCGGAGTTTCATAAAAAGATTAACGGGTTTCTGTCAAGTCATAACATTAATTCCCCCGGTATGAGCACTACCGAAAGGAAGACATTAAAACTTTCGAAGAAAGCGTTGGGAGAGTGGCAGGAAAACCAGATTAAGATTGAAAGTAAAGCGCTTGCAGGTGGGAGGTGGGAACATATCAGAGATATTGTGATGAAAGCGGGTTCTAATATATTGAGGATGGCGGGGATATTCACCTGCTATTGTTGTAATGATAATGAAATTAATTCATTTGTGCTCAAGAAAGCTATGCATCTCATGGACTGGTATCTGGAGGAGGCGAGCGCAATATTTTATCCCATGTCTGAGCGATGCCAGTTTGAAAAGGATGCCTGTGAACTGTATGCATGGATTATGACCCGAATCAGGCAGAATAATTGGTGTGCTATCAGGAAAACAGATATTGAAAGATATGGTCCCAATCGTCTGAGAAGAGCTGAAAAACTTACGCCTGTACTCAATCAGTTAATTGTTCAGAATTATTTCTGTATCATCAAAATGCGATCGCATCAGGCACTTTATGTTTCTGTTCGTAACAATAATGGTTACATCCTTCCTTTCGGCGCAAAGCCTTGCGAACCGTTTGATGTTGTTCCCTCCTTGTATAGTCATAATACGAAAACATACCCCGTTAATATTCCACCGGCATTAACGCAGTCATTTGCGCCCCATTTCTCAGCTTACACCTTATTCTAAAACGATTTTGCGAGCAGTAAACGAAAAGCGCCAACCTTCATCCGAAGGTTGGTGGTAAGGTGTTTTGCATATCTCTCACCTGTACAGATGTTCATCAATTATGGAGCGTGAACGAAAATTTTTCTGAAAAAACCGCTGCGGTAGCAACGGTAGCAGTATGTGTTTAATGGGTGTGGTTTGATTTTGTTTCCATAATAATCTGTTGTCAGAGGTGGTTGAATACAGGGATGGGCGCACAGGCGGAAGGGTGATTTTCGTTTCCGTGGTTTCGAAAGTGAATCGAAAGGTTGTTTCCAACATGAATTGGAGTTAATGATTGACCATGTTTGTATGCGTTTCCACATATGATTTTGTCTGATTTGTATCGTGGTGAGTGCTGACGTATATTATGATGCTAATCTCTTACTGAATAACAAATTATTATTCGTTTGTTACTGGCAAGGGATGCAGTTCATGTTTCAATAGAAAATGATTTGACATTTTTTCTGTAAAGGAATGGTTTTGTCAGGTTTGTATTCATAACGGATGGTTTCTCATTTTTACTCATCAAACAAGGATAATTTTAATTTAGGTTTATTACTATTATTATACTCACTCCCTTTTTATATAATCTTTATTGTTATTTACTTCCTGTCTTTACTCATTCTCTATCTTTACGATTATATTCACTCTATCTTTACACATTCCATTAGTATTACTCTTGTTATCGTATTTACTCCATCCCTCAATCATATTTACTGTAACTCATATGATGTTCAGGTAAGTTATTCTCTACCATTCTACTGACGATATTCATCTGTTCTCATTTTTAGTGATACAGTAATTGATTTTAATCTTATCCATCATGAACTGTATTGACTTAACGATGATTGTTTATCTGAAGTGTTTTAACTATTCTGGTTGGAAGCAATTCCTCTGTCATCACTGATTAACTGAATGTTTACTCTTTGATAAGGTATCCATGATTCCGTCATGTTTAACAGCGCAGGATAAACAACAGAATTAACAGAGTGAATTCCTGATTATATTTGTTGCCGGTTGTATTGTTTAAGGTACTGGGTGAAAATCATTCATCCATGGTATGTTGTCTTATGCTATCGTGTGTCGTTAACGTTCATATCTTGGAGAACAGATTGAATGAGCGCGTGTGAGTTTATTGTGGTGACCTTATAAACGTTTTTCAGACTCACTGAGAGCAAATTTACAAATCATGAGCTTATAGTCGTAATATGTTTCCTAACCGCCTGGCAGCGGGATTGCAGTTCGTATTTTTCTGTATTTCACTGTGTTGTATTGAATCTGTATTTTCTTTACTCCTCGTTTATCTCATCTCTTTAGTCAATGCCATCAGATGACCCATTTTTTTCTGCATAATGCTGCGTATCGTTAATAACCCGTCGTATCCATTCTGCTACAGCATGCCTGATAAATACCATCTGTAAGTTATTACCGTTTTAGATCTGATTATGAGCGAAAGCATTAATTCGCTCACAGAGCTTAAAACATCATTAACTTTCAGGAGTCATCAACATGCCTAAATCTTACACACCAAACTGGTTTTTTACCGCTTTACTTGACAATCACATCAATCAAATGATGGCACGCTATTCCTGCCTGCGGGCCTTACGCATGGATTTCTTCTACAGGAAAGATACGCCTGATTTCTTACAACCTGATCATCGCTGGCTTGAATTGCAGTTGCGTATGCTGCTGGAGCAGGTGGAACAATTTGAAAATATCGTTGGCTTCTTCTGGGTGATTGAATGGACGGTTGATCATGGTTTTCATGCGCATGCGGTTTTCTGGATCGATCGTCAGAGGGTTAAAAAAATATATCCCTTTGCGGAGCGGATTACGGAATGCTGGCGGTCTATTACGCATAACAGCGGTTCGGCACACCGCTGTACATATCAGCCGCATTATACATACAACATTAATATTCCTGTGCGCCACAACGATCCTGAAAGCATCGATAATATTCGCGGTGCCCTGCATTATCTGGCGAAAGAAGAGCAAAAAGACGGGCTGTGTGCCTACGGCTGCAGTGAAGTTCCTGAACGTCCTGCTGCAGGGCGTCCTCGTAAGCCTCACTTCTGAAGCTTAAGGCCTGAGCCTCCGCTCCTGGAAACACTCCGTCGGTAAAACCTTACCGCCTTGATTAATGATGTGAACCGAAGTTAACGGAGATCATTCACCCTGAACCTGCATCCAGTGTTCTTTCCCTTATCTTCCCGTTCTGCTTCAGTTCTTCACTTATTCCATCAATCTCATCCGCAAGCCATAACACGTCAGCTCATTCACGGGCAGGACGCGTTGTGGGCTGCGCATAACGGAGCATATCTTATGAATGCTATCCCTTATTTCGACTATAACCTGGCACCCTTCTGGCCATCTTATCAGAACAAAGTCATCGGCGTCCTTGAGCGTGCGCTGCGTGAGCAGTCCGGTTCACGGATACGGCGGATCCTGCTTCGTCTGCCGTGGGAACATGACAACACCTTTAGTTGCAGCAGAACCTGGTTCGGGATGGACTTTATTGAAACTGTCAGCGCGCTGATGAATGCAACGCCCGGGCGTGACCTCTGCTGGCTCCTGACCCGTCATCCGGAAAAGCCGGAATACCACGTGGTGCTGTGCGTCAGACAGGAGTATTTCGACGGCCCTGAACTGGATCGGTTGATTCTGGATGCCTGGAGTAACGTGCTGGGCTTCGAGTCACCGGGTGAAGCAGCACCGTACCAGAAGCAGATCACCCGGGATGTGGTGCTGGACAGTCGTTCACCGGACTGCGAAGACATCCTCAAAGAGTTGATATGGGCGTTCAGTGATTTCGCCCGCGATCGTCGTGGTGTGCGCGATCCGGAAGCCCGTTACCTCGCCGGTAATCCCTGGTATCCCGTAGCAGGCCAGCTCTGAAAGCACAGTTCAGCAGATTAATCCGCATTTGCACAACCTTTATAAATCTCACAAAGGACATTCTGACCATGTTGACCACAACAAGCCACGACAGCGTATTGCTGCGTGCCGACGATCCCCTGATCGACATGAACTACATCACCAGTTTCACTGGTATGACCGACAAATGGTTTTACAAGTTAATCAGTGAAGGTCATTTTCCTAAACCCATCAAGCTGGGCCGCAGCAGCCGCTGGTACAAAAGTGAAGTGGAGCAGTGGATGCAGCAGCGAATTGAGGAATCACGAGGAGCAGCAGCATGAAACGTGTTGTGATGCCGGTACGCTGGCAATGTGCAAAATGCCGGCGCTGGTATTGCGGAAATCAGCCCTGTCCCTGGTGCTGGCGACATTACCGTTCATCTTCCTGCTGATACCCTCTGGTCAGCCAGAGGGGGGTATCCCTTTCTGACGTATTCGTCATTCCATTCGTATCACCATTCACTGGTGTTTGTATCGTATCGTGCCGGTGTTGATGCGTATTTTCCTGTGTGTCTGCACCGGCTTAACAAAATTCAACAGGGTTTGAAAAGGAACATTTCGTGCAAATAACCGAAGCCTTAATTTCAGAGCCGGGAGACATCCGGAGTTTTGTTCAGCAGGCGGTGGACCACTGGCCAAATCTGTTGGCATTTCACTTCACGCTCTATTCGGCAGAAGGAAACATCAACGGGCAACAGATTCATGCATTCTGTACTTCCTTTTACCGACAGGTGCACGAACGTATTATTGAACGTAATCACACGGCCAGTCCATCATCGCCGGTGGTATTACGCTGGTTGCGGGAACAACATGGAGGAGCAACAATACGATGCCTGTTGCTGTTCAGCCAGGAGCTTTTCTGCCATCTGCGAGCCAGTGTGACAGTTGATGAAGAATGTTCACAACTGGTGGATTTACTACAACAGACTTGGCAGGTGATAAGCGCTGGCGGGCAATGCCGGGTGGAAAAGCGTTTTCAGGTCGCCCGGGGTGATACATCTGGCCAGTATGTTGCGTTAAAAACAGTCGCATTGTCTCTGGGGTTACCGGTTGTGACCGCCATTACCCATCGTCCGGTACAGCGCTGTACATTGATTACAGCTCAGTGAATCAGCGCTTTCTGGCTTTTCGTCGGTCATTCAGCACCATTAGCCGGGTCTCTGCCTCTTTCTGTTCCTGTGGAGTCACTTCCCCGCACGGCTGCCCCTTCAGGTCATAACGGGCGTCGCCAGCCATTAACGTACGGTAATAGCGCGGAGACTGCACATAAGACGCTACTGCCGCGCGTAATGCACCTGCGCCAAACGCCAGTTCTCTGATGGCGATATCCTGTATCAGGTCGTCAGTTATCCCCACTTTAAGCGGTTTTGGTTTTTCCCGGTTGAATAACTCAGGCCAGAGTTCCACAAGACGATTTATACGCTTACGGTTTTTGCGCTGGCGTTTTGTCATATGTCGCCATGGTGTTTGATTCCTCACCCGAAGAGGCTTCTCGTTGTGTACTGTGTTCGTTTTATCCTGCAGCGGCGTTGCCGGTGACTTACTGAAAATACCCTGCGGTTTACGGTTAATGGTCAGCGTTACCATCAGTATTGTTACCTCGTGCTGTCAATGGAAGTGGTACCTCATCCGGTATCTGAAAATGTTTTCCGGTGGATGGCACAGCGAATGTCATGTAAGACATGCTGTTGCCGGTATTGTTCAGTGCTGTGCGTAGTGAGCGTATTCGTTATCAGACAGAGGGGCAGGGAACAAATGGCGTAAACGGGCATCAAAGAGCCGAAGAAACACTACAGGTCAGGCCGTTATGGTCTGCAAACAGAGTCCTGGCGCCCCCGGGACTGAAAACGAAACAATAACCCGCGCACAGTGCGAGGAGCCCGGGCGTGAAGCAATCAGCAGGTAATATTAATGGCAAGACCAGCAGGTTCTTTAAACAAACGAACATTATCAGCAAATACGACAACTCCCGGAGAGGTAAAAAGTTTTTCACTTGAGCACTTCTTAAAAAAATGGAGACGAACAAAAATGGGGCGACATACCTGGAAGGTTTCACCTCAGACAGAGAGCCAGGAACAAAAACAGTGTGCCGGAGCAAAGGACTGGGAGCTTACCGGCAATTCAACAGCGGCAGAATAATATACTCCGGATGTTCACTTATCAGCGGTCATGGCTGAACATGGTTGTGCAGGTGAATATAATCCTGGTGAAAATGCCTTCTGACCGTTAAGCAGGTTATTGTGAACAGGAAAAAGAGAAGAACACGACCACGCCGTACGATGCCGCAACACTTTGAGTGGCACGTATGCTGGTGATATCGATAATGTTCTGTCATGGGGAGCGCAGCCCGTCCACGTACAACATGAACTGACCGACGTGTTTTGATAATCCGGAACCTGTAGGATAAAACCTGCACAGAGTTGTTTCATCTGGTGGATATGACGGTGATGGATGGCGATGAAATCATGCAGTATCGCCGTTAAAAACAGTTGTTCAGTCTTTGTCTTTTATGTTACCCGTTGTCAACGCCAGGGTTATTGGCAAAATCCGTTGGTAATGGACGAGTGAATCATCTGTGCTTCCGTTGATTTTTATGGACTGATAAAGTTTTGTCAGATGAATTTTTATACGGAATTCTTTTCAGTATGCGTACACGAATTGATTATCTGGCGGATAAATACTGTTTTACAGAACGGAACGAATCGCCCCGTCTTCGCCAGCAGTGGCAGGATGTTCTGGAGGAGTGCAGGCAGACAGAGGCCGGGCCAGAAGAACGGCTGCGTATTGCACTGCTGAATGTGGATTACGTCACCAGTTTTGAACTGCCTTTTCGCTTGCTGCTTACCCGGACACCACAACTGATTGCCGCGCTGCGTGAAGAATGGGGCATCAGCCAGAAAAATGTGGTGTTTAACGATAAACGGTTTGGCTGCGTGTACAGCCTGAAGGCCAGCCTTTCTGGTGTGCCGGATACATTCCGTTATCATCTGTCTCACCGTATTCGTCGCGTGGTTGGGAATGAAAACACATCATTGCCATATCAGCAGGTTGCCCGGGAAGTGAAAGCGCCCCGTGAACGGCTGAAGTATGCACTGGAGGCGGGTTTACTGGTGACTGCACTGGACGGCCTGTTCTGGTCTGGCAGTCAGCGTATTGCGGCTGATGTTCTGAGGCTGAGAAAGGCCGGAATGCCGGTGGTGACCACAACCGTGGAGGTGTACGATAACCTGACGGGAACAACCCGCAAAATACCGGCATACCATCTCTGATACGACCATCAGGGGGAATATTGCTCTGGCAGCAGCAGTACGACATTCTTTATACTTTATCCCCGTGCCTGAAAACATGTGCTAAGGAAACGGGAATGGCAAGGTCCGATTACGATATTATCAATCTGTCTCTGGAACATGAACTGAATGAGTGGCTGGCAGAGAGAGGTTATGCCGGACTGGTGGATAACCGGAACCGCCTGGCAGAGGTGGTTACCCGGAAATTGCAGGACAGCTTTTATATCAACGTTTCCTGGGATGCGCTGAACACGGCATACAGTGAACACCCGGAGTGGTTTTCAGGGCTTGTCTCCGGGGATGAGAATTAAAAAGAGGATTATGCTGCCATCAGGCAGTGTGATTGCCGGCAGGGATTTTTTCTTCCCGGGGTTCGGGTTTGAATTTTCCCAGGAAGTTGTACATCGGTCGCATGCAGGGATGCGGATAGCCGTCCCGCATAAACACCACCCGGGTTTCCTCAACACTGGTCACGGTGACAAGCGCACCATGATCATCTCTGTATCGCTGATTGATTTTCGGTAATGGAATATCTTCTGACATAGATTTCAGAACGGTAACAGTTAACTAAAATTTCATGTGATATTGCTGAATCAGGAGTCTCTGCCTCCTGATGTGTTTTGTTAATCTTCTGTTTTTACTAAAAATTCCCTCACTCCTTCTTTCATTGCATTTTGTTGTGCTCTTCCTTCATATCCTTCTCGTTTTCCAGAAATCACTTCAATGATGCTGAATCGTTACTCATCGTGATTTTCCATGACCGGAATCAAAAACTGAACTTTTCCGGCATAACTGGCTGTATTAAAAGCATTCATCGGAATAATTTCCTGCGGTTTTTCATTAATCATGGTTATAAGTTTTGCAATGTGCTGGTTTTGCGATATTAAACAGAATAAAGATCTGCATATTTGCGTTATATCGATCGATGTATCTGTCATATTGAGATTTTGCAGATCTTCGTCCTATAATGATCAAAATTAAATCAGTGCACAAGGGGAGGCATCTGCGGTGATGGAACCCCTGAGATGCAGGTTTCACAGGAGAGAGTCATGAGCCGTTCGTTTCAGAATGAAATCCCGAAAGCAAGGGTAAATCTGAAATTAGACCTACATACAGGTGGTGGGCAGAAGAAAGTGGAGCTTCCGCTCAAACTGCTGGTTGCCGGTGATTTCAGTAACGGACAGGAAGAGCGTCCACTGTCAGAGCGTGTAAAAACGGATATTAATAAAAACAATTTTAATGATGTTCTGGCAGATATCTCCCCGTCTGTACATCTGAATGTGGAGAACACGCTTGCCGGTGATGGCTCTGAAGAGAGCATCAGCCTGACTTTCCGCAATATGAACGATTTCACGCCAGAGCAGGTCGCCCGACAGATTCCCCGTCTTAAAGCCATGCTGGCCATGCGCAGCCTTCTGCGTGACCTGAAAGCCAATCTGCTGGATAACGTGACTTTCCGTAAAGAGCTGGAAAAAATTCTGCGTGACCCGGCACTGAGCCAGACGCTGCGTGATGAACTGTGTGCACTGGTGCCGGAAAAGGCGTGATTTAACGGATTACGAGAGAAAATGCTGATGTCTGTACAGAAAGAAAAGAACGTTGCAGAGAGTGTGGTATCTGAAGCGCATGCCGGTGACAGCGTATATGCTTCCCTGTTTGAAAAAATTAACCTGAACCCGGTATCTGCTCTGAGTGCACTGGATATCTGGCAGGATCCACAGGCCATGTCAGAAGCGTCTGCAGATGAACGCCTGACGGCAGGGATGCAGGTGTTTATGGAGTGTCTGGCAAAAGCCGGCACGCAGGTGGAAAAACTCGATAAAGCGCTGATTGACCATCATATTGCAGAGCTTGATTATCAGATCAGCCGTCAACTGGATGCTGTGCTTCATCATCCGGAATTTCAGAAAGTGGAGTCGCTGTGGCGGGGCGTGAAGTCCCTGGTGGATAAAACGGACTTCCGCCGTAATGTGAAAATTGAGCTGCTGGATCTGTCCAAAGACGATCTGCGTCAGGATTTTGAGGATGCACCGGAAATTATTCAGAGCGGCCTTTATCTGCAGACCTATGTGGCTGAGTATGACACGCCGGGTGGTGAGCCCATTGCTGCCCTGGTTTCAGCCTGGGAGTTTGATGCATCTGCACAGGACGTGGCACTGCTGAAAAATATTTCCCGGGTGGCGGCATCTGCGCATATGCCGTTTATTGGTTCAGTTGGCCCGGCATTCTTCCAGAAAGAAACCATGGAAGAAGTTGCTGCCATCAAGGATATTGGCAACCACTTTGAGCGTGCCGAGTACATCAAGTGGAATGCTTTCCGTGAGACGGACGATGCCCGTTATATTGGCCTGGTGATGCCCCGCGTACTGGGACGCCTGCCGTATGGCCCGGATACCGTACCTGTCCGCAGTTTTAACTATGTTGAAGAGGTGAAAGGACCGGACCACCATAAATATCTCTGGACGAACGCGTCTTTTGCCTTTGCAGCCAACATGGTGCGCAGTTTTGTCACCAACGGCTGGTGTGTTCAGATCCGCGGGCCTCAGGCTGGTGGGGCGGTGCAGGATTTGCCGATCCATCTGTATGATCTGGGAACCGGTAATCAGGTTAAAATTCCGTCAGAGGTGATGATCCCGGAAACGCGGGAGTTTGAATTCGCCAATCTGGGCTTTATTCCGCTCTCTTACTACAAGAACCGGGATTATGCCTGCTTCTTCTCCGCTAACTCTACCCAGAAACCGGCACTGTACGATACGCCGGATGCAACGGCGAACAGCCGTATTAATGCCCGTCTTCCCTATATCTTCCTGCTGTCCCGAATTGCGCATTACCTGAAGATCATTCAGCGGGAAAATATCGGTACTACCAAAGATCGCCGTCTGCTTGAACTGGAGCTGAATAACTGGATCCGGGGACTGGTGACGGAGATGACCGATCCGGGTGATGAACTGCAGGCCTCACATCCGCTGCGTGACGGAAAAGTGGTGGTGGAAGACATCGAAGACAACCCGGGGTTCTTCCGCGTGAAACTCTACGCTGTACCACATTTCCAGGTGGAAGGTATGGACGTCAGTCTGTCACTGGTTTCGCAGATGCCGAAGGCAAAAGCGTAAGGCAGGCGTCGGGAAATGAAGATTTACCGTCCGCTGTGGAGTGAAGGTGTTTTGCTCTCCCCTCAGCAGTTTCAGCAGCAGGCTGAATGGGAGTCTTTTCGCAGTGCCGGTATCTCTGCGCTGGCATCCCCGTTTCCCTGGGGAGTGGAAAAGGTTGAGTTTAATGATGGTCTTCTGTCGTCCGGGCTGATCCAGATTACGCAGTTACGCCTCTGGCTGGAAGACGGAACACTTATTGATGCTCAAAGGAGCGATCTGCCCCCGGCGCCGCGAGAGTTAGATGCCGGCCAGCTGGCTGACCGCGATGCGGTAACTGTCGTTATTGCACTTCCCCACATGCAGCCCGGCGTGATTAACGTTGAGCAGGAAGGTGTCAGTGCAGACAGACCCGTTCGCTATCGGGAAGAGTGGGTAACGTTGCAGGATGCTTTTGGCTCTGAAGAAGAGTCTATGGCCGTTGCCCGGTTTAATTTTACCATCCGGTTTGCCCATGAAAACAATGATTCATGGAAAGTCTGCCCGGTAGCAAGATTGATCAGAGATGGTCAGAATGCGTGGCGACAGGATCCTTCTTTTATTCCTCCGCTGGCGTCATTTGGGGCAAGCACGGTCCTGTGTGAACGTCTGGTGTTGCTCAATCGTCAGTTACGCTCCCGACGCCAGCGTCTGATGGCGATGCGTCGTGAAAGTAACGAAAGACTCGCCGATTTTGCTGTTGCTGATGTTTCCCTTTTCTGGTTGCTGAATGCGCTGAATTCCCACGCCAGTGTACTGACGGAATACGAACGTTTTCCTTCCCGCCCACCTGAACAGGTGTGGGCGGAGCTCGCTCGTCTGGCAGGCAGTATGCTGACTTTTTCCCTGGAGCATGATCCTGACGCCATACCGGGTTATGACCACAAGGATCCTGCCAGTGCGTTTTTTCCATTGTTCGACCTGATAACGGGTCTGCTGGAGGCCAGTCTGCCATCCCGGGTCATTGCTCTGGAAATGTCCCGGCCGGATGGACAGACCTGGAAGGCCAGCCTTCACGATATCCGCCTGCGCGAAGAGGCTGACCTCTGGCTGTCGGTGCGCTCGGATATCCCGGCCTGGCAGGTTGCTGAGAAATTTCCGGCACTCTGTCTGGCGGGGTCACCAGATAATGTCAGTGAGATCTATGGTGCGGCACTCCGGGGGATCCCTTTGATCCCGGTGAGCAGGGTTCCGGCTGCGTTGCCTGTACGCATGGAAAACCAGTACTTTGCACTTGATATGGAAAGTCCCGCTGCACATGAAATGCTGGAGCAGGGAGTGTGTATGTTCTATGTGCCTGAGTTACTTGGTGCCCTGGAACTTGAACTGTTTGCGGTATTGCGCTCATGAGACAGGATATTGATATCGACCAGCTGATGATGGAGACATGGCTTACCGTCACCATGCTGAAAAAAGGTGCACTCACGCCCGATGGCACTGCGCTTTACAACAAATGCGTTAAACAGGTCGAAAGTGTGCGGGAAGCACTGGAGCGTGCCGGTTATGACGATGCCAGTGTGGAGCATATTACCTATGCACAATGTGCCCTTCTGGACGAAACGGTGATGAGCCGTAAGCCTGAAAAGAGCAAGGAAGGAGAGGAGCCGGACGTTGATGAAGGCCAGGTGGCCTGGCGTAAAGTGCCGCTTCAGGCACGCTTTTTTGGCTCACTTCGGGCTGGTGAGGCTCTGTGGGATCGCATTGCAGAGGTTCTGCGTCAGCCTTCACCGGACCCGGCCGTTTTAACCTGCTATCACCGGGTGACAGCGCTGGGTTTTCAGGGGGTGTACTGCCTGAAAGCAGTCAGCCAGTCGCAGCGTGATGAGGTCATAAAAGCCCTTTCTGAACGCGTTTCACCGCCTGATGCCGGTCTGTCCCTGGTTGTTCACCGGATGGAGAAACATCGCTGGCGTCTGATGCGCTCAGTCTGGTTCTGGATAGTGCTCGCCGTCATTCTTACCGGCGTTATCTGGTGGGGGGGGCACCTCTGGCTCCAGTCTCTTTTGTCATCACAAATACCGGAGTTGCATGGCTGATGCGTGGCTCTGTCATCATTCCGGTAGCCCTGCACGTCCTGGTGGCTGTTGCCACATTGCTGTGGTTGTTGTGGTATTTCATTCCGGCAGGCAATGTTTTTAACGGCCTGACTACTCTGCTGATCCTTCTTCTGGCAGGCTGGACTGTTTTTAAAAACTGCCGGAGTGAAAAGCAAAAGCTCACATCTGACGTTACCCTGACAGATGCTGAACCGGCATTATCCGACACCCGGGCCCCTGTTGTACTGGTGTGTGGTGACATGCCGGAAGCGTTGTTTCAGGACGGTCCTCTGCGTAAAACAGCCCGGGGATGCTGGCTGCGGGTCGGTGATGTCAGCCGCTTAACTGACGTTGTCCGCAGCATACAGACGCAGTTCCCGCGCCAGGTCGGTCAGCTCTCTGTGATGTACCGCTGCCTGCCAGACTGGCATCATGATGAAGCGGTTCTTCGTTTCACACTGAAAACTCTCCGCCAGCAGTGTAATCAGATTAAATCCCTGACGGGGTTCGCACTGCCGGTGGTGTTGAGTGCCGAATTTTCCGGGCCTGAAACACCGTGGATAATCGTCCGGGGTGATAAACCGGTTGTATGCCCGGTTTATCATGCACCTCAGGCGTTCACTGACTGGCTGCAGGTGGAAGCCAATATTCTGGCGCTGCCGGCCGTCAGCGAGGCATTTTCCTTTATCCGTAATACGCTGGCTGATGAGCTGGAAAAAGCTGACCGGCTGACACCACCTGTACGAACATTTTCCGTTGCAATGCGCCTTGGTGCCGCCCTTCCGGGGACACCGTCAGTCTGGTCAGACTGGCTCTGTTCCCGTACCTGTTTGCAGTTTTCCCGAAAACCGGGGCAGACAGTGCCGGCAGGGATGTTCCCGGATGCGGTTCTGTCGCTGCTGGCACCTTTTGCGTCGACGGTACAGGGAGGCCAGCGTACCCGTCGTCTGATTTTGCTGATATGGCTGTGTGTTCTGACCGCGCTGGGGATTTCTGCGCTTAACAATCGTGATCTGATCCGTCAGGTAAGCACCGATTTACAGCGCTGGAATGCTGTCCCGATGGATCACTACCGTCCTAAGGCGGAATCGCTGGCTGCACTGAAACAGGACGCGCTTCTGCTTGAGCAGTGGCAGCGTCAGGGAGTGCCTTTACGTTACAGCCTGGGTTATTACCCGGGGCAACGCCTGTGGCTGGCCCTGCAGCAGGCTATCGATACCTGGGTTCCGCCTTTACCAGCGCCGGAGCCGGAAGCACCTCCGCAAATCATCCGTCTCGACAGTCTGGCGCTGTTTGATGCCGGTAAATGGACGCTGAAGCCGGGCGCCACAAAATGGCTGGTGAATGCCCTGGTGGATATTAAGGCAAAAGCAGGCTGGCTGATTGTGGTCAGTGGCCACACGGACAATACCGGTGACCCGCAGCGCAACCAGGTCCTGTCCCTGAAGCGTGCAGAGGCGGTTCGCGACTGGATGCGGGATACCGGCGATATCCCTCAAAGCTGTTTTGCCGTGCAGGGATACGGTGAAAGCCGCCCTGTGGCCCCGAATGACACGGCGGAAGGCCGTGCGCGTAACCGCCGTGTTGAAATCAGTCTGGTACCGCAGGCCGATGCCTGTCGTCTGCCGGACGCTTCCCCTGCGCCGGAAGAGGGCGCATCAGAAAACATAACGGAGTAATTTTTATGGCAATTCCAGTTTATCTGTGGCTAAAAGATGATGGCGGTGCAGATATCAAAGGGTCCGTGGATGTTCAGGACCGTGAGGGCAGCATTGAGGTGGTAGCTCAGGAGCACTGCCTCTACATCCCGACGGATAACAATACCGGTAAGCTGACCGGTACCCGTATTCACACGCCGTTCCTGTTTACCAAGGAAATTGATTCTTCCAGCCCGTACCTTTACAAGGCCGTGACCACCGGGCAGACCCTGAAGTCTGCTGAGTTTAAGTGGTACAAAATCAATGATGCCGGTCAGGAAGTGGAGTATTTCAATACGAAGCTTGAGAACGTGAAGGTGGTGAAGGTTAACCCGGTCATGCACGACATCAAGAATCCCGTTTATGAGAAGCATAACCACCTTGAACAGGTGGAACTGCGCTACGAGAAAATCACCTGGACTTACAAGGACGGCAACATCATTCATTCCGACGCATGGAGTGAGCGTACCACCGCGTAATTCTGCCGGACGGACAGGGTATCCTGTCCGTCATTTTTATTTTTTCTTCAGCATCTGTTGGCGGGTGCTGAAGAAAGAATTCTCAATCCTGAACACAGACCTGATGCGCCTGGGTTACGGCGAAGGGCGGTAGCGTGCCTGACGGTCTCCTGACAGTGAGTGAATAACATGGAAAATTCGGCAGCCCTGTTACGTCGTCTTAATCATTACTGTGCCCGTGCACTGGAAGGCGCAGCCTCCCTTTGCCAGACCCGGGCCCATGCAGAAATCACCCCGGAGCACTGGTTACTGAAACTGCTGGAGCAGGGGGAAGGAGACCTTACCGTGCTGGGCCGGCGTTATGACTGGGATATGGACGCGATATGGCAGTCGCTGCTCGGCTGGCTGGATAACCAGCCCCGTAGCGTACGCAGCCGCCCGCAGCTTGCGCAGTCTCTGAATGCCCTGCTGAAACAGGCCTGGATGGTGGCCTCATTACAGGGGGAAGAACATATCCGCAGCGTGCATCTGCTGGGTGCCCTGACGGAAAATCCGCACCTGGTTCGCTGTGACGGGCTGTGGCCCCTGCTGACACTGAGTCAGAGCCGGTTGCAGCGTCTGTCCCCGCTGCTGGATGCGCAGTCTGATGAGTGTCCGGAGAGATTACAGGATGCAGAGCCTGTGCTGCCTCAGGGAGACAATGTGACCTTTATCGGGCGTCCCGTCGGTGCGGATACGGCGGGTATACCGTCAGGTGACCTGCCGCCTGTGTTACAGAGTGCGCTGGATAAATTCACCCGGGACATCACGGCCAGCGCGAGAGAGGGGAAAATTGACCCGGTATCGGGACGCGATACGGAAATCCGTCAGATGGTGGATATTCTCTCCCGCCGCCGCAAGAATAACCCGATTCTGGTGGGGGACCCCGGTGTGGGGAAAACGGCTCTGGTGGAAGGGCTCGCCCTGCGTATTGCGGAAGGTAACGTACCGGAATCTCTCAGACCCGTCACCCTGCGCACCCTTGACCTCGGCCTGCTGCAGGCCGGTGCCGGCGTGAAAGGTGAATTTGAACAGCGCCTGAAAAACGTGATTGATGCCGTGCAGCAGTCACCGGCTCCTGTACTGCTGTTTATTGATGAAGCCCATACCCTTATCGGGGCCGGTAATCAGGCCGGTGGCGCGGATGCGGCCAACCTGCTGAAGCCTGCGCTGGCGCGGGGTGAACTGCGCACCATTGCCGCCACCACCTGGTCTGAGTACAAACAATACTTTGAACGTGACGCGGCCCTGGAGCGGCGTTTTCAGATGGTCAGAGTGGACGAGCCGGATGATGAGACGGCCTGTCTGATGCTGCGTTCCCTGAAATCCCGTTATGCGGAACATCATAACGTGCATATCACCGATGAGGCAGTTCGCGCTGCCGTCACGCTGTCGCGCCGTTATCTGACAGAACGTCAGTTACCGGACAAGGCCGTTGACCTGCTCGATACTGCTGCCGCCCGTGTGCGTATGAGCCTCGACACGGTGCCGGAACAGCTGACCCGTATCCGTTCACAGCTCGCTTCCCTCGGTATGGAAAAACAGGCACTGCTGGAAGATATTGCGGTTGGTCATCAGAATCACGGCGAACGTCTGTCTGCCATTGAGCAGGAAGAGAACGAGCTGATGACCGCACGAGATGACCTGGAGCAGCAGTACGCCAGGGAGCGCGAACTCACCGGTGAGTTACTTGAAAGCCGCAGCGATATTTCCCGTCAGAGTGAGACACATCACCTGCAGCAGGCACTGCACGACATTCAGCAGAATCAGCCCCTGCTCAGTGTGGATGTTGACGTACGTACTGTTGCCGGTGTGGTCGCGGACTGGACCGGGGTGCCGTTATCTTCCCTGATGAAGGACGAACAGACGGAACTGCTGCATCTGGAAAAGGATATCGGCAGACGGGTGGTCGGACAGGACGTGGCACTGGAATCCATTGCGCAGCGTCTGCGTGCGGCGAAAACGGGTCTGACATCCGGTAACGGTCCCCAGGGGGTGTTCCTGCTGGTTGGTCCCAGTGGTGTGGGAAAAACCGAAACGGCACTGGCGCTGGCAGACGTGATGTACGGCGGCGAAAAATCACTGATTACCATCAATCTGTCGGAATATCAGGAGCCCCATACGGTTTCCCAGCTTAAGGGTTCACCGCCCGGGTACGTGGGATACGGTCAGGGCGGTATTCTGACGGAAGCTGTACGCAAACGCCCTTACAGCGTGGTGCTGCTGGATGAAGTGGAAAAGGCCCACCGGGATGTGCTGAATCTGTTTTATCAGGTATTTGACCGGGGCATTATGCGCGACGGCGAGGGGCGTGAAATTGACTTCCGTAATACGGTCATTCTGATGACCTCCAATCTCGGTAGTGACCACCTGATGCAGTTGCTGGACGAACAACCGGAAGCCACTGAGGCCAGCCTGCACGAACTGCTGCGCCCGATACTGCGCGACCACTTCCAGCCTGCACTGCTCGCTCGTTTCCAGACCGTGATTTACCGTCCGCTGACACAGTCTGCCATGCGCACCATTGTGCAGATGAAGCTTGCACAGGTCTGTGAACGCCTGCACTGCCATTATGGACTGAGCACATCGGTTGATGAACGTGTGTACGATGCCCTGACATCCGCCTGCCTGCTGCCGGATACGGGTGCCCGGAATGTGGAGAGTCTGCTGAACCAGCAACTGCTGCCGGTACTGAGCCGGCAGTTGCTGAGCCATATGGCCGCGAAGCAGAAACCACAGGCGCTGACTCTGGCATGGAGTGACGAGGACGGTATTGTGATGGTATTTGATGCACAGGCAGAGGGAGAGGCGTCATGTGCAGTTTCCTGACCAGCAAGGCTGACAGCGTTGTACAGCAGCTTTCAGGGCAATCACGGTACCGGGTTCATGTGCATGAATGCAGTCATTTTCTGGATGTGTTGCGTTACAGCGCGGTTGAGTCCCTCAGCCAGCCCTGGCGCTATGACGTGGTTGTCACCTGCTCCTCTGCGGATATTGCCTGTGACGCGTTACTGCTGAAGCCGGCGTCATTTACTTTCCAGACCCCGGAGTCTGACGGAACACCGGCCCTGCCGCTCAGGACGGTATTCGGCGTGGTTGAGTCGTTTCGCCGCGTCTCTGCCTCGAATGATGAGACCCGTTACGCACTGACGATTGTTCCCCGTATCGCCCTTCTGAACTATACGAAAGGGAGCGAAATCTACCTCAATCAGTCAGTCACTGAAGTGGTTGAACAGGTATTGCGTAAACATGGTCTGGAAGGGCAGGATTTTGAATTCCGGCTCTCCCGGGAGTATCCACCCCGGGAGCTCATCACCCAGTGGCGGGAGACTGACCTTGAGTTTATCCGGCGCCTGCTGGCGGAGGTGGGGATTTACTGGCGTTATGAAATGGACAGCCGTCTTGAGCAGGACATAGTGATTTTCCAGGACAGCCAGCAGCAGTATGAATTTGGCATCACGCTGCCATTGCGCAATCAGGCCGGGATGAGTGACAGCGGACAGGAGAGCATCTGGGATATTCAGACCACCTGTAACGTGGTGAGCGGAAGTGTGGTCACCCGGGACTACAACTACCGTGAAGCGCTGAAACCTCAGGACAGTGCCGAAAGTATTTTCAGTAAGGAAGGGATCACCACCGGAGAAACGTACCATTATGCTGAACCCTTCCTGACGGCAGGTGACGCTGAAAGCCCGGAGACCGGGGCATACTTTGCCCGTCTGCGTCACGAACGCATTCTGAACGCGCAGTATTGTGTCAGCGGGCATTCCTCCAGCCCTTATCTGACGCCGGGTCAGGTACTTGAAACGGACGGCACGTTACCCGATGTCGTCAGGGAAGGCATCGTTATCACCACGGTGCGTTCCCGTGGTTCACGCAAAAGTTGCTTTACGCTGACGTTTGAGGGGCTCCCCTACAGCGAAACCGTCTGCTGGCGTCCGGCACTGCTCAGTCGCCCGGTGATATCCGGTTCGCTTCCGGCGCGGATTGAGAGTCACGAGAAGAACGATATCTACGCCCATCTGGACGATCAGGGGCGTTACCGGGTGAAGCTGGACTTCGACCGCAACAGTACAGAACGGGGTTACGCTTATCTGTGGCTGCGGCTGGCTAAACCTTATGCCGGTGATACGTACGGTTTCCATTCACCGCTTATCGACGGAACTGAAGTGGCCATTGTATTTGACGGCGGAGATCCGGATCGTCCCTACATCGCTTATGCCCTGCATGATTCAGAGCATCCGGACCTTGTCACCAGTGACAATCATACGCGGAACGTGTGGCGCACGCCGGCAAACAATAAGCTGCGGATGGAGGATAAACGCCAGGAAGAGCATATCAAGCTCGCAACGGAATATGGCAAAACGCAGCTGAACATGGGACACCTGGTCAACAGCCGGCGTGAAAAGCGAGGTGCTGGTTTTGAACTGCGAACGGATGAGCATGGTGCTGTACGTGCCGCAAAAGGGCTGTTCCTGACGGCAGATGCCCAGGCCAGAGCCCAGGGGCCGGTGCTGGAAATGGCGGCAGCGATAAGTCAGATTAACCAGGCTAACAGCCAGATGCAGGCCCTGAACAGCGCTGCCGAAGCCGCCGGCGCCCTGCTCTGTGATATCAATGCCCAGATTAGTTTTGTGACTGACAAAATCAGGGAGCTCCAGTCTGCGGTCCTGCTGGGTAGCGCGCCGCAGGGGGTGGCCCTGACCTCAGGTGAACACCTTCAGCTCTGCAGTACCCGTAACACCATGATCAATGCAGGTCAGCATCTTGATATCGGTGCGATGAAAAATCTGTCGGTAACGGTGGAAAAAGCCCTTGGTCTGTTTGTGCATAAAGACGGGGCGAAACTGGTAGCCAACCAGGGCGATATTGAGATTCAGGCTCAGCACAACACGATGGCGTTGTTTTCGGAAAAACAGCTGACGGTGACCAGTAGTGAAGATGAAATTATTATCAGCACGCCGGAAACCCTGACGCTGAACGGTGGCGGGTCTTACCTGAGACTGAGTAAGAACGGGATAGAGCACGGTTCAGAAGGGATGATGGTGATGAAGGTCGCGAGCTATCTGGTGCCCGGAAATGGGAGCACACTGCCGCAGGAGACACCGGACTTTAAAAGGACAGACGTTACGGTCACGACCCAAAATTCCGCCAAATGGACCAGTGAATAGCATGAAAGGGGATTTATGACAGCAAAGTTACCGAAAATCAGTTACCCCGTACCGTCAAACAAAAATGGCCATGCCTTTTCCTCCGCGGAAGCGTTGTTATCGATGCTCGGAGGGGAAAGCTCAGGGCTGTATCTGGTGGGAAGCCAGGGAATGTGGCATGGCGGTATTCATATTACTGATGCAACGATCCCCTGGTGTGCTCTCAGTACAGACAGTGAGCCCGAAAAAGAGTACTGCCGCGAACTTTATAAAGGGGAGCAATTTATTCGTTGTATGGCCGATGGTGAAATCGTTGCCTGGCGGGTATGCAGGGATTACGAGAGTGCCGCGATTGAATGGCGCGGTGAAAAATTGTTCGCTTCGACATCCTTTGTGCTGGTGAAACATTATATTCAGCCGGCTGATAACGCAGAAAGTGGACTGACGTTTTTTACGCTGTACATGAATCTGGCCCCCTGGGCTGCTTATGGACAACAGGGGCGCCAGGCGGACAGAAAAGTGGCAGGGATCCAGCGCTATTACACCAGTGCGGAAGATATGCAGGCAGGCCGTGAAGCCGGAAAACTGAATAAAGACACGCTTGTCACACTGAGTGACGCTATTGTCACTCGCAGCAGAGACAGGCGTCAGTTTACCGAAGTGACCATTACCAGAGGGACGAAAAATGCAGCGGGAGAGACGCTTGCAGCGGGAACGAAAGTCTGGACGGTATCAGACAGGGGCTCTCTGAGAGCGATTAAATCAGCGCCGGTTCCGTCCTGGTGGGCAAAATGTACTCCTGCTTACACCACTCAGCCGGAAGGTGTGGTGTGTACCTCGCGTACAGACTGGGGTTACTATCTGAGCCGGGAAGATGTGTTGCACAATAAAAAGGCGGGCAGGCTGACAGCAGGTTTTCCGCTCTCTTACGAACCGGGTAATACGGCGCAGCAGGTTATCCGCCCGGGCAGGAGCCCTGGCGATGCCGCAAGAACGTTCAGTCTGGTCACGCTGGGGCGTGATAAGGATACGTTGAAAAAAGGTGACCGGGTATGGGTGGTGTCAGATGGTGACAGCCTGACGCCGGTTGCACCGGCAGCGTCCGGCAGTGAACCCGTTTTTAATGATGTGTATGTCCCACCAGTCCCTGTAACTGTCAGTGCTGGAGATAATCTCGGCCATATGGGCTTTTATCAGCTACCGGAAGAAAACGGTAAACGCTCGCGCTACCAGGTACATATAGAGTGCCTGAGTATGGATGATATGGAAAAGTTCATCACCAACCCCGGAAAAGCAGGAGAAGATGCACCGGTTTATCTGACCTGGCAAACCGATGCACCGTTATTTGATAAGGGGGAACAGGGTATGGTTGCGGGAAATCGGAAAACAAGAGCCTCAGGAATTCTGACGCTGGCAAAAGTCCCTGGCGTTGATGCCGGGGGGAATACGCTGACCAGTAATCAGGATGCGGTGTATTATCAGATACGCCCGGAAGGTGGCTGGTTACCCGCAGCCAGTGTAAAAAAGGTATCGCAGTACGCGTTAGACGAGCTGGGGTTTGTGACGTTGAATAAAGCACCAGCGAGCTTTGACCTGATTGATGGGGTAAAGCGACCGGATAACGTGGTGAAGGGGATTCTGGCGCAGTTATATAAAGCAGCGAAGGAGGAAAAACGCATCACTCACGCGCTGAACAAATATAACTACCAGCGGCTGCTGGAGATGACTGACAGTAACGAGGACGGACATTACTCAGAGCAGGAATATCTTCAGGCAATTCATAATGTGTCGTACCGTGACTGCCTGTACCGTATTATTGCGAAACACGCCAGTGAATGGTACTACGGTAAGGATGATCCGCTGTGGAAAAACTATCTGGATCCATTAACCAGGGAGGCGCCGTTATGGAAAACGTATCTGGAAGCGTTTCTGGATAAGATGACGTGGATGAAAGCAGTATCCGAAAAAGGAGTGGCGCTGGGACCGGAGCCGTGGCATATGCATCCGATTGCGTTTTTGAATTCTATAAAGAAAAGGAAATCTAAAATTACACGAGAGATGCTCAGAAAAATTTGGCCCGATTCAAGAAATGTTTCTGACTCTGTTCTTGATGTTGTTGCTGAAGAATTTTCGAATAAATTTGAACTTTGTAACATTAATACTAAAAATAGATTGTATCATTTTTTTGCTCAAATATATCAAGAAGTAGGACCCACCTTCAATTTGAATGAAGGTTTTAACTACAGGCCACAAGTACTTATAGATAAGTTCGCATATTATCGTAATCATCCTCAAGATGCTCAAACGGATGGATATATCCCGGGAAAACAAGCAGCAAATAAACAAAGTATTGCGAACAGAGTATATGGTGGTCGAGAAGGGAACGATGATATTGCAAGTGGAGATGGATGGCGATATCGTGGAAGAGGAATGAAACAGTTAACATTTAAGAATAACTATAGGTCTTTTACAAATTATCATGAAAGAGTTTGGGGAGAACGTGTTGATTTTGAATCCAAGCCGGATCTTTTAGTTGAAACAGTTTATGCGGCAAGATCTGCTTTGTACTTTTGGGATCAGAATAATTTATTTGATAGGGCTGATAAAGGGATTAGTCGAGAGGTATCAGATTCAATAACGCGAATAGTCAATCGTTATGATAATCACTATGAAGATAGATATAATAATTTAATAAGATTTTTTCAAGAGGGGATTTTTGATGAAATATTCTAATATGTTGGTATTATTATTTTTTACAAAGCTATCATTTGCAACAGATTTCAAATTGTTACCCTCTGACCAAGTTGAAGATGTTAAATATTTTTTATTGCAAGTAAAAAACGGTAATATAGTTAAAAATATTGATGTTGGACTCGAAGGCAACTCCAATAATGTTACGATAAAACAGTACTATACTTTTTCTTGTCAATGGGGAGATGTTTCTGGAGTTAGATTAAGCATGGATTCATCATCTATTGATGGACCATTGTTATTTGATAATATATATGCTCTAGATAGCAAACTAGATATAATTTTCGCAAAATCCTATAGTCGCATGAGTCAAGAATGGGTTGACCCTATTAACTTAAATCGTGCTATCTGTGATCGTTCAGGTGGTGGTTTAAAAAGTGATCCGATAACTAAAAAAGACTATATTGTAGATTTTGAGTCCATACAACAGGGTCCTTTTATCTTAAAAGGAATTAGCGATGTAGCTATTAAATATGTTAGAGATAACTCTTTAAATCTTGTTCGTGAGGATACGAGTGGTGAAGTCATTGTTGATAGGGTAAAGAATTATGATAATATGGCCCCTTCTGTTCGTACTGTTTTTTTTATAAAGCTTAATTCAAAAATGAACATCATTAGCCTGATAACGTGGGGAAATAGTGCAGACGAGGGTAATTATTATAAAATAT
>NZ_PTSB01000031.1:0-51651 GCF_002965125.1 Escherichia sp. MOD1-EC6162 | reverse complement strand
GGGAGGAGGGATGAAGAAACTAATTTTTGCGATATCTGTTTTTTTTACTTCTTGTGTATTGGCATCTGATATAAAACCAATTCCTCTTGTTGGAGTTAAAAGTGAGAGTGCAGAGTATTCTGCTATTTGTAGTTCTGTCAAAAAATACTGTGGTAAAAACAGCCAAACAAAAATATTGAAAAATAAAAGTAATCCGAATGATATTTTTTTGATTACATCATCTCGGGTTTTTGTGAAAATTAATGGTGGTGAAAGGTATTCAATTTCTCAAGTATGGAACTTTAGTAATTATGTTATGAAAGATAATTCTAACGATGAAGGAGAGGAATTATCAGATAGTGGTATTACTATTTTTCCGGCCTTATATCCCTTGAGTAGATCTAAAAATGCAATTGCTCTGGTTCGGAGATGGTCTACGTCTTATTCAGGAGGAGGTAAGGAAGTGGAATTTGCTGATTTTATAATGCTGAATGAAGATGGGACATATAAAACGGCATTTTCTGACATCCCATTTTATAGCAAGGAGCAGGTAAGAGCATGTTTTTCTGATTCTGATTACAATAAAAAATCACATTGTTATGATGAAAGTTGGAGTGTTTTGAATATATCAATTATTGATAATGGAGCTGAATTCTATCTATGGGAGTTTATCACGAAATCATACAACTGGCCTTCATTTGTAGATAAAGCCAGAATAAAAAAGAGCGTCGATAAAAAAACATTATATCCATTCGAGAACCCCTGAAAGATGAACTGAAGTATCTGAGCAAAACATCCATAAAAATCAATGTAAAAAATAAATAAATTTTATTTTCTTTACCGAACGCTAATAATGTTAGTGCTTATCTTATTTCCAGAGGTTAGGTAAGTGTTGTGCGGATGTTACAAGATAATGAGTGAGTAAATATTGGTTATATCAATGCAAAAGGTTTTGCCTCTTATGATCCTGGATCAAAGCTGAGATACTTGAGCAATAAATATTAATTTATTCTGTCCTGTAAACAATAAATTAACGGAGATACAAATGTTGCAAATCATTAGAAAAGGCGACAAAACCACTCACGGCGGTTCTGTTATGACCTGTTCAGACACCATGATATTTGGTGGGATTGGCGTGGCACGTAAAGGTGATATGGTTTCCTGTCCGATACCTGGACATGGCCCGACAACCATCATCGAAGGCAATCCTGATTATCTTGATAACGGGATCCCGGTTGCCTTTCATGGTCATAAATGTGGTTGTGGCTGTACATTGATCAGTTCTTTTGCACCTGCAAAGGTTGCCTGAGTATGCCAGTCCTGCTGGATACCATCCCTGAAAAGGCGGCGAAGGTTCCACGGCCTGATACCCGTCGGTGGCTGCTGTTTCTGGCGTTTGTCATGTCAGGAGGATTTGCGTTAACGCTCTGGAACTGGACGACAGAACGCACAGGCTTTATTTTCTGGTTTACTGCACTGGGATTGCCTTTCTGTCTCTGGGGACTGCTTTTCTCCCTGCGCCGGTTTGCATACAAAGCAGAGCAGGTGGGGGCTGAGTCCAGGAATGTGGAGCGCGAAGCGCTTATTGAGCGCGAAACCTGTCGGGGGCAGCGCTGTGGCTGGATACTCGATACATACGTTCAACACTTTTCAGGAAATAGTCCCGGTGCACTGGTTAACGCAGTTAATCATACTGTTCCAGCTTCAGAGACCTCAACGCCACGTGGTTCCAGATCTGCTGTCAGGTATGCAGCCTTACCCGGTTTTCAGACTGCTCTTGATACAGAACTTATCTCTGTCACGTCAACACTCGTCACCCATGTACAAAAAATTACTGACACCCTGTCGAAAGATATTTCTTGCTGTCTGATGCTGGACTGTGACGACGATATCCGTCCCGGGCTGGAGGAACACTTCAGAAATGAACTCACGGCCAGAACCGGGAGAGTCTTCAGACTACTTGCGGGCAAAGGTCTGGCGGGGTTTGATGCCTGGCTGGATCAGCGCTGGGATACGCCGGGCATTCTTGCAGGCGTGACGTTTTCATTGCCTGCGCAGCCAGATGAAGGTGACGCCGATGCCATTACTCTCGTGGTGCTCAGCAACCGTAAGGTTGCTGGCTATCCGGATGCAGTATGCCTTCATCGCCCTGAAAAGGGCAAGGAAGCCCGGCTTGTGAAAACGCTGAACAGGGCACTGTTATGGGCCGCAACAGCCCCTGAAGCACTAAAAACGGCCTGGTATACAGGTCCGGTTCTTTCAGGTGGAAGTGGATGGAATATGGCCTGTGAAGATAACGGGGTGACATTCAGTCTGTCAAAAGACAATCATGGAATTGATTCTGCTCTGGGATATGCCAGACGTGCCGCTCCCTGGCTCGCTGTAATTCTTGCCTCAGTGGCATGCAGAGATAATGGCCCGCAGGTTATCGCCGCCCAGCCCACCACTGACAAAGACGACGTCTGGATCGCCGTCATCACCAAAGAAGAAGCTCGCAAGGAATCACCCGGGAATGGCTAAGGTAAAAGTAAAAACACTCATCGGCTCTGTTGTAACTGTCGCCTTTTTTCTGACGGTCATTGTGGCATTTCTTTTTTATGCTTTTCCGGAAAACGTCGCTTCGGCCACCGGCTTCGGTCCGTATGACGGGCAGCGCATACTCACATTCTGCGCCATACTGGTTGCCACGTTGTTTTTACTCGGCTGGCTGACGGAGAAGGCTTTCGACTTCGCCGGTAAATCCGGGCTGTATTTCCAGTGGGGGCAGAAAAAGGCTGAGAGTATCACTCCGGTGACGAACACCAGTCCCGGTGAAGAAGACGATGATGAACCGGTTTTCAGTGAAGATGCCGTTTCAGAACATTTGCGCTTTCGCTATGGGCGTCGCTGGCAGCGTAAGGTACGACTTCTGCTGGTGATGGGGGATCCGGATGTGGTCCGGAAAGCGGCCCCGGGCCTTTGCCATGACCTCTGGCAGGAAGGCGACGGCTACGTGCTGATTTATGGCGGAGACGCGCAGTCACTCCCGGACGAGATCTTCCTTTCAAAACTGAAGCGTCTGCGATCCGGTCAACCGGTTGATGGCATCATTCAGGTGATGAGTATTTCAGCCCTCCCGACGGATGGCGAACGGGATGCCCTCCTGCGTTACCGTCAGAAAGCCGACCATCAGCTGGGCTGGCAGGCGCCGGTCTGGCTGTGGCTGACTGACAACGCTACCGGTGCCCGGCAGGACGCGAAAGCGGCCGCAACGGGGGTCATCTTCGGACCGGAAGGTACCGTGAAAGGTGCGGACGAAGCGTTTTCCGCACTGGCGTTACACCTGCAAAAAGCAGGAATGGCAAAGATACTGAATGATCCTGCTGATTTCGGTCCCCTTCAGTTGTCACTCAGACTGCGGCAGGAGCTGAAAGCCAGCCTGGCTGCTTTGCTCAGTGGACTGATGCAGGGGACTGCGGCCTGGCGTTTACGCGGTGTCATGTTCAGTCCTGAACTGACCGTTGCCGGAGCGGTACCAAACACATGCCCCGACACACCGGCCTGGAAAGCCGTCATTGATGACTGTGATGTCGTCAGCGGCAGAACACTGGGCTTTAACTGGCTGAAGATGCTGCGATTGATTCTGCTTTCCCTGATTGTCCTGTGGGGGACCGGTACATTGCTGTCTCTGCTCGTTAACCGTACTCAGATTTATCAGGCGCAGGAAACGGCGAGACAGGCAGCGGATACAACAAAACCACTGGCTGAACGCCTGCGCAGCCAGCTTGTACTCCAGCAGGCCATTGCCCGTCTGCAACATCGTGAGGCAACCGGTGCGCCATGGTACACACGATTTGGTCTTAATCAGGACAGCGACACACTGGCCGCGCTCTGGCCGCTGTATGCGAAAAATAACGCACAGCTGATGAGGGATGCCACAGCAGACAGCCTCAGGCAGCAGCTGAATGCCTTTGTGCAACTCCCTCCTGCCAGTGATGCCCGTACGCAGGGCACACAGCATACTTACGACATACTCAAAAGTTATCTGATGCTGGCGCGTCCGGACAAAGCGGACGCCGGCTGGCTGGCAAAAAATGCGCTGAAAGCCTTACCGAAACGCCGGAATGTGCCGGATGGCATATGGCAGAACGTCGCACCGAAACTGCTGGGGTTTTATGCGCAAAACCTTCCGGCGCATCCGGAATGGAAAATTAAGCCTGACGATGAATTAATCAGTACGGTCCGTCAGATTCTGCTTAAGCAAATTGGCCAGCGGAATGCTGAGTCCGGGTTATATCAGGAGATGCTTAAGCGCGTGGCCAGTAACTGGCCTGATTTAACACTTACGGATATGACCGGTGACACCGATGCTTCGACGGTATTCAGCACTGATGAAGTCGTTCCGGGAATGTTTACGCGCCAGGCCTGGGAAGAGCAGGTACAGGATGCGATTAACGAAGTCGTCAGAACACGCCGCGATGAAATTGACTGGGTACTGACGGACAAGACGCATCAGACAGGGAGCGATATCTCTCCGGAGGCGCTGAAGACCCGCCTGACTGAACGCTATTTTACCGATTTTGGTAATGCCTGGCTGAACATGCTCAACAGCATACAGTGGCATGAACCCACGTCACTTTCCGAAGCCATTGCCCAGTTGAGTCTGATCGGTGATGTCCGTCAGTCTCCGTTAGTTGCACTGATGAACACGCTGAACTACCAGGGGAAAACGGGGCAGAAAGGTGAGGCACTGGCTGATTCAATCGTGGATTCAGCGAAAAAGCTGCTCGATAAGAATAAAAATGGCAGGCAGTTTATTGAACAGGCACAGGGCCCTGAAGGCCCGCTCGATGGGGTATTTGGACCGCTGACGGGGCTGATGGAGGGGAAAGAGGGGGCGGGTAGCAACGGTAATCTGAGCTTCCGGTCCTGGCTCGCCCGTGTAACCCAGATGCGGCTGAAGCTTCAGCAGGTTACCAGCGCCCCGGATCCGCAGGCGATGTCGCAGATGCTGGCCCGGGCCGTGTTTCAGGGCAAAGCCATCGATCTGACGGACACCCGCGATTACGGCAGCCTGGTTGCAGCAAGTCTGGGGCAGGAATGGAGTGGATTTGGTCAGTCGTTGTTTGTGCAACCGCTGGATCTGGCCTGGCGGCAGGTGCTTGTCCCGGCTGCGGGCAGCCTCAATGCCCGCTGGCAGACAACCATAGTCGATCAGTGGAATAAGGCTTTTGCGGGGCGGTACCCGTTTAAAGCCACCGGCAGCGATGCCTCCCTGCCGTTACTGGCACAGTTCCTGCGTAGCGACTCGGGTCGGATCACGACGTTCCTGAAAACTCATCTTGGCGGGCTCCTCCACCAGGAGGGGAGTCGCTGGGTTGTTGATCCTTCCGCAAGCCAGGGGATGGTTGTCAGTCCGGATTTCCTCCGGGCGATTAATCAGCTGGCAGAGCTGTCAGATATCGTGTTCTCTCAGGGCGATGCGGGGGTTCACTTCGAACTGATGGCGCGTCCTTCACGGGATATTGCCAGAGTGCAGCTTACCCTCGATGAACAGAATCTGGATTATTTCAATCAGATGGAAAGCTGGCAGAGCTTCACCTGGCCGGGGAATACTTACTATCCTGGTGTGTCGCTCAGCTGGCGGAGTGTAAGCAGTGGTATGCAACTCTATGCCAGTCACCAGGGGAACTGGGGGTTTATTCGCCTGCTGGACGAAGCCCTGATCACGCCACTTGATGCCAGCCGCACACAACTGGTGTGGATCACTGCCGATGGTAATCCTCTGAAATTCGTCATGCGCAGCGAGCTGGGCGACGGTCCGCTTGCCTTACTGAAGCTACAGGGGTTTACGCTGCCCACCGCCATTTTTAACATTGCCGCCGGCACGGAAGGTGTTGAGTAAAGATGAACAGGGGCATTCATCCGGCGCCGGTCCGGGGGCTGATGGGCACATTTTTCACCCTTTCAGAGAACGGTTCCTTCACGCCCGTCGGCGTTTTCGCCCCCATGTCAGAAAAAACAACCGGTAAGCTACCGGAAGGGCTACCCCACTCAGCAGGAGAACGTATGCTGCTGAAATGGACGCCACCACAAATCGTCAACAGTAAGGACGACGCTTCTCCGGAAGCGGTCGTAAGGTTTATGAAAGAGACTGACAAACAGGAAAAAGAATGAGTTCACCTGAATCCCTGTTAACGGCCTGCGCCGCCAGCCAGGAAGAAAGGCTGAGCCTCATTTCCCGCGCAAATGAGGCCCTGTCGCTCTGGGATAGCTGGCTGCATCCATTTACCTCCGGATCTGAAACCGGGGACGATCCTGCATACGATGATAATTTTCAGCTGATGCGTGAAGAGATCAATAAGATTTCAGGTACCGATTCAGCGCTGTTGTGCGAACTGGCTCAGAAGTGCCTTTGCGAATGCGCCAGAGATATTCGAGTCGTGACCTGGTACGTGCTGGCCCGTCTCACCCGCGACGGTGAAAAAGGGTTGTCCGAAGGCTTATTACTTCTTGTTGCGATGCTGACCCGCTACGGACAGGCATGTCATCCCCGGCGTCCTGCCGCCCGGAAAGCTGCGCTGGAGTGGCTGAACAGTGCAAAAGTGACTGATGCACTGCTGTTATGGCCCGGGGTGGACAGCAATGAGGCCGGTCTGACGGCAGGCGCCATAAGCCTGCTGGGATCCGCCGTGGCAGACTGGCCGGAAGCTGAGAGGCCGTCTTTTGCGGGGCTTTGTTCCGCGCTTGAAAACCGCCTGGCACGTTCAGGGGGCGTGGAGGCGCTGGTCCCCCTGAACAGCAGCTCCCGGGAGACCGGGCGTGAATCAGGTCCCCCGGACTCACCACAACTGGCAGCGGTGACATCAGGCCGCGACTTACTTGACCAGGCCAGATTACTTTCCCGCTGGCTGAGCGGGCAGCCGCAGGGCTGGCTGGCTTCTCACCGGCTGATGAAGACGGTGCGGTGGGATACGGTCGATCAGCTCCCTTCGCTGGACAGTAGCGGGCGTACCCGCCTGGTCCCCCCGAAAACCGGGTATCGCGCTCAGCTTAAGCGACTCTGGCTTCAGAAAAACTGGGTTGAGCTGATTGAACTGGCCAGTCAGATGTATTGCGAAGGGGTGAATCATTTCTGGCTCGATCTTCAGTGGTATCTCTGGCAGGGGCTCAGTCATGCTGGTCAGCCCTGGGATTCCTGGTCTGACGCTGTCCTGTCAGATCTGCGGCTGTTGCTTAAACGTCTCCCGGGCCTTGAAGGACTGGCATGGAATGACGGTACTCCCTTTGCTGACGAGGTCACCCTCGCCTGGATCGCTGAAAAAGTGAATGAAGAAGACATGATGTACGGCGATGAAGCTGCCATTCCTGCCGTTGTTAATGACCAGACTGACGATGTGCTGATCCTTGAGTCTGAAGCCATGGAAAAGGGAGACACGGAAGGGCCTGAAGCGGCGCTTACCTGGCTCCAGTCCCGGCCGGGGATGGATACACCACGTCATCGCTGGCTGATACGTCTGCTCATGGCCCGGGTGGCAGAGCAGTATGGCCGGAACGATATGGCGCTTCATCTGCTTGGTGAACTCATTACCCGTGCGCCACAGCTGACGCTGGAAGACTGGGAGCCTGCTTTGTTGTTTGAAGTCCGGGCCCGGCGTCTGAAGCTGCTACGAATGAAAGCTGGTCGCAGCGAATCTGATAAAGCCCGCCTGATGCCTGAGATGGATACGCTGCTGGCGGGGCTGATCGCCATTGACCCGGCCCGTGCCATGGTGCTCTGTGGCTGATGTTCTCTTTAATCATTTTCAGGAATGCCGTGCATGGATGATTTAACCCTGCGCTATTACGAAGCAGAGATGCGCTATCTGCGGGAAGCCGGTAAAGAATTTGCCCGTGCCCATCCTGATCGGGCAGCAATGCTGAATCTGGATAAGCCTGGCGCCTGCGATCCCAGTGTGGAACGTCTGTTTGAAGGCTTTGCCTTCCTGATGGGACGTTTGCGTGAAAAGCTGGATGATGACCTGCCGGAGCTCACCGAAGGTCTGGTGAGCCTGCTGTGGCCGCACTATATGCGGACTATTCCGTCGCTGGCCATCGTTGAGTTCTCGCCTGACTGGCGTAGTCTGCGTCAGGCCGAAATACTGGCTGAAGGATTCTCCGTTCTGTCCCGTCCTGTCGGGCCGCATAAAACCGCCTGTCAGTACCGGACGACCCGTGATGTGTTGCTACAACCGCTGCACCTTGCGGATGCCCGCCTCCATACTGAATCCGATGGCCGCTCTGCTATCCGCCTGCGCTTCGAATGCCCTGAAAAAGTGGACTGGAATAAAGCCGGGATCGATAAAGTTGCCATTTTTCTTAACGCAGAGGCGCCGGTAAGCGCTGCTCTGCATCTGGCAATGACCCGGCGTGTACATGCCATGTATGCGCGTCATGCCGGGACATATACCGGACGTCATCAGTTTGATGGCTGGTGCAGACCCATGGGCTTTGACGACAATGACTGCCTGTGGAAGAAAGCCGATACTGCCTTCAGTGGTTACCAGTTGCTGCTGGAGTATTTCAGCTTCCGTCCGAAGTTTATGTTTGTTGAACTGCGCGGCCTCGACACCATCGGGCTCACTGCGGCCAGTACCTGGTTTGAAATCGACATTGTGCTCAGTGAAGCCTGGTCATCCGGTTTGCCTTTTGAGACAGAAAACTTTCGCCTGCACTGTGCGCCGGTTATCAATCTCTTTACCCTGGAAGCCGACCCGCTGATCCTTAACCCGCTGGATAACGAGTACCTGCTCAGGCCGCTGCGTCTTCAGGATGGTCACACCGAAATTTACAGCGTCGATAACATTCACGGTTCGGTGAAGAATGGCAGACACCCTTATGTCCCGTTCACCAGCTTCCGGCACCGGGGCGGTATGATGCGCCACGATGCTCCTGAGCGTTATTACCACACCCGCGTGAAACGGGGACCCTCCGGCCTGTATGACACATGGTTAGTTCTCGGGGGGCGTTCGTTCGAACTGGAGCAGTTGTCTGATAAACCGGAGTCCCTCTCGATGCGAATCACCGCCACCAACGGGCAGCTTCCGCGCAGGGCGCTGGAAAGTACGCTCCTGGACAGGGTGGTCAAAACCGGCAAAGTCCCCGTCAGAGTCATGAACCTCACCGCACCGACGATGCCACTGTATCCCCCGGCAAATGACCGGTTTCACTGGCGGGTGATGAGTCACCTCGGATCAAACTTTCTCAGCATGATGGACAATCCGGAGGTGCTGCGGGGGACGCTGGCGCTCTATGACTGGACCGACGATGAAATGAACCGCCGCCGGCTTGAAGCCATCGTTGCCGTGAAGCACACCCTGATCCGCCGTTTTGAAAAGGGCTTTATGCTCCGTGGTGTGGACATTGAGGTCACGCTGAATATGGATAATTTTGCCGGCGAGGGCGATGTGAATCTTTTCGGGGAGATGTTGCACCGTTTCTTTGCGCTCTACGCTGATGTCCACCTTTTCAACCAGCTCACACTGGTACTGCAACCCACAGGGAAACGACTGAGATGGAAAGAGAATCACAACCTGCACGTACCGGGCTGACGCAGGCCCTGGCTCTTAACAACGATATCTGGCGGGCCAGTTTTTATCGTTTCTGCCAGCTGCTGGAGCTGGAAAATCCGGACGGGCCAAAACTGGGCACGACCAGCCATCCGGGCGATGATCCGGTGCGATTCAGGCCCTGGCCCGGGATGGGATTCCCGGTCAGCACCCTGAAAGCGGTGGAGATCGACGAAGACCGTCCGACATTACCCCCAACGATCCGCACGACATTTCTCGGAATGTATGGGGTGGACTCACCTCTGCCGACATCCTGGCTGGATGATATTGTGCAGCGCCGTGAAGGTCATGAGGCGCTCACCTCATTTCTGGATATTTTCAGCCATCGCATCACCACCCAGTACTACCGGATCTGGCGAAAATATGCGTATCCGGCCACTTTCGAGGAGGGGGGGCGCGATGCCATATCGCAGTGTCTGCTGGGACTGGTCGGGCTCGGTATACCCGGCACCGCTGAACAGGTGGCAACGCCGGTTTCCCGTTTTCTGGCCTTACTGGGTGCCATGCGATTACCCACCCGCAATGCTGAAGGCATACGGGCTCTGGTGAGTCTGCTGGCACCGGATACCCGCGCACTTATCACCGAACCCGATCCGGTTAAGGTCCATATCGGTAACCGCAGTGGACTGGGTGCCGGAAATCGCATCCGCCTTTCGCAGCGGGCCACGCTGGGTAAAACGGCAGGGGAAGCATGCAGCCGGCTCCTGATGACACTGGAAACAGCGGATCCGAACGAGGCGGAAGGCTGGTTGCCCGGTGGTGTCCTCCATACCGATTTGCTGGTCCTGCTGCGCGTTTATCTTGGCTACCGCAGTGACGTCCGGCTGCGTCTTACTGTACCCGTGCAGTTGTTGCCTGAGCCCCGCCTGGGCAAAAGCAGGCCTGTTCAGCTGGGTCGTACCGGTTTACTGGGGCTGAAAGCGGGGAAACTCAGCAATGGCCGGGAGAGTCTTACGGTCAGTCTGGGTTGCTACGAAGGGCTGAAATGTGCTGCGTTACCGCCTGCTGAAGACGGACATTATCACTTCGAATAATCACCTGTTCTCTCTCAATAAAGGAACGCCTGAATGGTAACAGTAATCCGCTGGTGGGCGCCGATGTTTATTGCCTGTGGCCTGCTCGCAGGCTGCGGTCTGACGCAGACCGTCACGGACGGCACGATCAGCATCACGAAATCCATCTTCTATAAAAAAATCAAAACGCTGCATCTGGATTTTACCCCGCGTACGGCCATTAACGCTGATGGTGCACAGACACCACTGGCGACGATGGTGCGGGTTTACCAGCTCAGGGATCGTAAAGCGGTTGATGCCGCCGATTACCAGATGCTGCTGCGCCGGGCCGATACCGTACTTAAGGACGACGTGCTGGCCTCAAAAGAACTGCTGGTGATGCCCGATGGTAGCGTGACGCTCAATATGCCCATGGATGAAGATGCGCAGTTCGTGGCTGTGGTGGGACTGTTTAACCGCCCGGATCAGAAGGACAATCGCTGGCGCCTGGTACTGACGCGTGATGACCTCAATCCGGATAAGCCCCGCACCATTGAACTGGGTGATGGCTGGCTCAGTCTTGTGCCGGTAAAGGAGTGACATGATGGATAACCGGTCAGCGTTTTTTGACGGGCAGACCCGTTACTTTCTGGAAATTAATGGCAGTGCAGTAAAGCCTGATGTTTTACGTTTTCGTGGCAGGGAAGCACTGAGTGAGCCGTTCCGATGGGACATCGGGTTCACCTCCCGGAATGCGAACATACCTCCGGAAGAGGTGCTGATGAAATATGCGTCGTTGCGGATGCGTAACGGCAAAAATGTCCATGGCATTGTGACCCGTCTGGAATGGCTGTCCACATCGAAAGACCAGTCCCACTACCGGCTTACACTCAGCTCCCGTCTGGCACTGCTGGAGCATACCCGGCAGTGTGCCGTATTTCAGAATCAGTCCGTTCCTGAGGTGGTGGAGCAGGTGCTGCGCAAACACGGGCTGGAGGGCGCTGATTTTGAATTCAGACTGGAACGCGCTTACCCGTCGCGTGAAATTATCACCCAGTGGCAGGAAACGGATTTGCAGTTCATTCAGCGCATTCTGTCTGAGGTGGGGATTTACTGGCGCACGGAGATGGATGATGTGCGCGGACTGGATACGTACATTTTTGCCGACAGCCAGCTTCACTACCAGTTTGATGTGCAGCTGCCTTACAGCGAGCCCTCGGGGTTGTTCGACGGCGCAGCAGAATCGGTCTGGGATGTGCGGACCTGGCACAACGTCGCCACCGGCACTGTCACCACGCGTGATTACAACTACCGGACAGCCACCACGCCGATGAATGCGACGGTCAGCGTGCGTAATGATGCGGTCACCACCGGGGAGCATTACCGTTACGCAGCACCTTATCGTGAAGCGGGAGACGATGCCAGCCCGGAGCCGGAAACCGAATCTGGTGCGTTTTACGCCCGGCTTCACCACGAGCGGGAACTCAACAGGTCGGCCCGCATTCACCTGTTCAGCAACGCTGCACACCTCTCCCCCGGGCAGGTGCTGGAGCCGCAGGGGGATGTCATCACGGACCTGAAGGAAGGGACTGTCCTCACACTGGTGACTTACCGGGGAGCCCGGGATTCCCGGCTGCATGTGTCAGCATGGGGAATGCCTTACACCGAACGTTACTGTTTCCGTCCGGCAGAAATCCCGCGTCCGGTCATCCCGGGCACGCTTCCGGCACGGATTGAGAGTCGCGAGAAGAATGATATCTATGCCCATCTGGACGGGCAGGGGCGTTACCGGGTGAAGATGGACTTTGACCGGGAGGGGACGGAACCCGGATTCGGCTACCTGTGGCTGCGGATGGCAAAACCCTGTGCCGGTGAAACGCTGGGCTGGCATACGCCGCTCAGTGATGGCACCGAAGTAGCGATTGCATACAGCAATGGCGATATTGACCTGCCCTACATCGCGTATGCACTGCACGACGCTGAGCATCCTGACCCCGTGAACCGGGACAATCACACCCGGAACATCCTCAGAACCCCCGCTAACTCAAAACTGCGGATGGAGGACAGGCGCGGTGAGGAGCATATCAAACTCGCCACGGAGTACGGTAAGACACAGTTTAACAGCGGACATCTGGTGGACAGCCAGGGGCAACTGCGGGGTAAAGGCACAGAGCTGCGTACCGATGAGTGGGGAACCCTGAGAGCAGGGAAGGGACTTTTTGTTGCTGCGGATGCGCAGGCGAAAGCACAGGGCGAAGCACTGGACATGGATGCCGCGCTGAAGGAAATCGACAGGCTTAATCAGCAACTGCAGCAACTGGAAAATGCCGCAGAACGGGCACAGGCGCTGAGGGCTGATATTGACAGTCAGATACAGATGTTTGGGCAACGGCTGAAACCGCTCAATGAAGCGCTGGTCTTCTCCGCTCCGGAAGGTATTGCCCTGACCAGCGGTGAAGATATGCAGCTGGCTGCTGGTCAGAATCTGGCGGTTAACGCCGGAGGTGATATCTGCACCGGAACAATGGGCAACCTGACCGCGCTGGCCGGAGAGAGGCTGGGGCTTTTTGCCCGGACCGGTCAACTTAGCCTGAAATCCGGGGAAGGGGCAGTGGATGTTCAGGCACAAAACGGCAGTATGCGGTTGTTTGCTGAGAAGAAGCTGACGCTGAGTTCGGCAAGTGATATCTCCTTTGCCGGGAAAAAACGCATCACGCTGATTGGCGGGGGAAGTTATCTGCGACTTGAAGCCGGGAAGGTCGAGTACGGTACGACGGCGTCGTATCTGCGCAAAGTGAAGCGGACAATGGCGGCGGGAAGCTGTACTCTGGATCAGGGCGCTGTTGAAATGCCAGCGCCATTACCAAGTTTATCATGCGGTCCAAATACAGTATGTTTCAGGATCATGGATTCTTTAACAGGTTCTGAAGATATAGAGTTTGCATATCAGTTACAGACATCTAGTGGCACAGTGGTAGGAATAACTGATTCAGCCCTGACGCATGCAGTAAATTCAGATACCGAAGAAAACGTAAATCTGGATTATGTTTTCCAGATAAGAGCGGGGATAAAGTAATGGCTGTTTCATCAACAACCACCTCAAAAGTGCAGGAGCAGCAGGAAAAAAAGGTCAGTGTTGATTTCTTCCACATTGATATGATTCCCAATGCAATGAGAAAAATGGGCTGGGAAATAGCTCCTGAGCTAATGGAACATTGGTTTAAAATTTCACCGGCTTATTCGTTTGATGGTGAATCAAAATATGATTCACTTAACAGAGATGCCAGAACTCTCCCACCAGAAAGAGTGAACGTAGATATTGTCAAAATGGATTGGGCCATTAAATATGAGCAAGTTGCTTCAGGTATTCAGAAATTAAAAAACTCATGGAATACTATTAAATCCAGAAGTGTATTAAAGAGTCGTTTAATACGATTGGGCTATGATTTAAAAAAAATCGAAACCATTGGTATGTCAGAAGACGTGACATTCCTGGATGCTACGGCTCAGGTCAACTTTATGCGAATAGGAAGCAAGGCTGATACTGTTAATGATTGGTATGGTGCAATAGGTAATGCAAATCTGAAGGTCTGCCTCAGAGGTTGCGTGAACCACGATGGTGGAAATTTTATAGTCAATGTAGATGCTTTAGGGTTTTATTTAAAAGACACTTACGATTTCTTGGATGATGATTTTCTGGGATTACATATTCCAGAGTTACTTGGTGTATGGAGTAAGTCAAGAATTTTAAACAAAGCTGAAACTTTGGTCTATATGTCAAGTTATACACAGGGTGTTTTCGGTCTGCTTGCAAGAGAATTTAGTGGTTTTGTTCCGGTGTTTAACAGTGACTTTAGAAAATGGCGAGAAAAGCATAACTCTGGTGGAGATTTTATTGTATTTTCAGATGTGTTATGGATTTCGCCTCTCGAAAAGGACAGGGTTATTAAATTATGAAAAGTAAGCGTATAATCAAACTGTTATTACTGTTTTTTTTGCTTTTTTTTTGGCTTATTTTATCACCCGTTTCATTTTTCGGGAAGTTTAATTATGCCTATGAATCCAGAAGTCATGACGGTCAGTATAAGGCCGTTGCATATTATGTGCTTCCAACAACGCCTTATGCCGTATATCAGTGCTTTATAAATAAAGATATTTTTGTTGTGCTGTATGATAAGGACGGTAAATATTTAGGTCAAAGCTCACCATTTCATTTCTCCGGGGTGGAGGGCGTTTTTGGTGATGCTGTTTTCTTTCCCGGTGAATTAACCGGAGATGATTCCTTTTCGATTAATGGTGTGAGTGATTATGTTGATGGGTACTCGATCTCCTCGAAATATAAAAAGTGGTGGAGTCTGGTCATTTCTTTGTTTCATTAACCCATGGTCTTATCTTAATGGTTTTAGTAATGAAGAGTGTGTATTCAGGATGAATAAACGTGTGTAGAGAATTTAAATCGTTCCTGAAAATGATATGCTGGTATTTTATATTACTGCCTTTCATTATTTCCTGTAAAGATACTGATTTATATGAAAGCCATGCCCGGTGATAAATGTGGAATGAGAACAACACTTGCTATGACGTTGCTTACAGTCCTGACGACAAGCCTTTTGGTGAAGTGGGCAGTATTACGTTTTTTAAATCAATCATTTTTCGGTCATTATAAAACTGGGGAGAAGATAAAATATCAGCTTGGCATTTTCGGGAATATCAGCTTTCTGATTTTATTGCGTCTGAATGATAGTCTTTCCTGGGTGTATAATTGTTCTGGCGGTGCATCATTCGGGTGATAAATGGCACATGACATATTGTACATCAGGAAGTGAAATCCCGGGTTTGTAATGTTCTATATGAAATGTGATGTTGTTTTTATTGTATTTTTGTCTGCGCTTATAAAACTAAAATACTCTTCAGTAATATTTGGTGTGGTTGTTATATTTATGCTTTATTTATGATTTGAAACGAATCCTCTTAGGGGATGTGAATGCATCTTTCTTGTTCGACTGTTTATGGTTGCGCATTACTAATTTTATTGGGGATAAAATGCAAAAAATGCTGAGAATAACCCAAATCTAATAATAATTGTCGTGAGGTTTTGGAATCCCTAAAATATGGAATACAAGTCACCTTCTCTTTATGAAATTCTCTATGGCAATTTCACTGGCGGACTGGAGTTAAATCAGGTCGGTGAGGAAGAGCAGGTTATTCTTTCTGTGCTCGATAACATGGAGCGTATTCTGAATACCCGGGCCGGGAGCCTTAAACATCTTCCGGACTATGGGCTGCCGGATATGACAACCGTTCTGCAGGGAATGCCGGGGACGGCGCATCAACTGATGCGCGTGCTTTCAGACGTTCTGCTGAAGTATGAGCCACGTATTAAGCGCGTCGACGTGACGATGCAGGAACAGACTCAGCCTGGTGAGTTGCATTATGTCATTGATGCAGAACTTAAAGACGCAGGACTGGTTCGTTACGGAACAACATTTATGCCGGAGGGCAGGGTGTTGCTGCGCCATCTTAAGCAACAGCAGTTTGTGGACAATTCATCTTATTATCATGTCTGATTTTTTTATCCGGGCTGCCCCTGTGTGGGTGGTCCGGATGAAAAAAATATTTTTTGTGATTTTGATTATGAACCCGTTATTTAACGATATTCAGATGCGTCTTTTTTATCTGAACCACTCTCCGTACTCCTGGCACTGGAATGTCAGATTCAGACCTCAGGAAGCCGTATATATTGGCAACGATACCTGTCATATCACCATTACCTGTAATCAGTCAGGTTTTCATTTAACCAGGGACGGACAACGGCTGTTCACTGAGCGTTATATCAGAAACCTTAATGAGCTGTTACCTGTTCTGAAACGGCGGTGGGATGTGACACCGGCAATCATCCGCGCAGTGGAATATCTTTCCCGGGGCCAGGTATCACACTGACGTTCTTTCCGTAACTGTTAATCATGATTTAATACAGCAACACTGAATCTGCCGATGACTTCTGAAGTGAAACTGAAAACCGGTGGTGACCCCCGGTCATTACCGGATTATGCTGCCCTGCGTGATGAAATCAGCAAACTGACCCACCCTGCACGTCCGGATGTGGACTGGCGTTACGTGGAAACGCTTTGCCTGCGTCTGTATGAACACAATGGCGTGGAATTGCAGACGGCATCCTGGTACACCATTGCCCGGATGCATACAACAGGGTTAAGTGGCCTGAATGAAGGGCTGGCTCTGATTGTGGCGCTGACCCGGCATCACTGGTCAGTGATGTGGCCGCTGAATACCCACGCCCGGCTGGAAATTATTACCGGTCTGTTCAACCGTCTGCAAAAAACGCTCCGGGGTATGCCTCCGGATAACCGTGACAACCTGCCTCTGCTGTATCAGACCGAAACATTCCTGAAGGCACTGAGTGACACGCTGGCCCGGCACGAACTTAAACAGAGCAGTAAAGTGGCTTTACCGGAAGCCATGGTGAAGGGATATATCACCCGTCTGGAAAATCAGCCGGTGCAGGGCGAAGCGTCGTCTCCGGTAACCCTTCCGGCTCAGGCACTCCGGTCTGATGCTCGGGACGTACAGGAACATCTGCCCCAGCCGCACTCCCGTCTGGTGTATGTTGTTTCTGAAACAAAAGCAGAGCCCACACCCTCCCTTCAAAAATCCCCGCCCACGTTTCTGAAACCGTTTGTGACTGGTGTCTGTGCGGCATTGCTGATTGTCAGTGTGGCCATTCCGGGATGGCAGTTTCTGACACAGCCATCACCGGCGGAGCAGCAACTCAGGGCGCTGCTGGCACCACCACCGGATATGCTTTCAGCAGACCAGTTGGCACAGCTCAGCAGAACACCCTCACTGTTAAATCATGCGTCAGAGTGGATAACCCTTTCCGGTCAGCAGATAATGCGACTGACAGAATTACCGCCAGCATACAACCTGCAACGCAGTGCGCAGCTGCTGCAGCAACTGAGTGTGCTTTTCCCCGACAATCCCCGTGTTCAGGAACTGGTGGATAACTGGCAGAAGAGCGTAAGGAGCCGAGCGCTTCCGGAAGAGGCGATGACGGGCTGGAACGAAGGCATGACCCGCTTACAGCAGCTGGCTGAGCGCCTGAACCGTCTGGATGAACAGCGGGGAAGATACATGACAGTCAGTGAACTGAAAACGGAGGTGTTTGGCATCATACAGGCTTTTAACCGGCATATCCCGGCGGAAGAGCAGTTACGTCGCTACGGTGAAGTCCGCAACCAGAATGGCAGCGAGCAGCAGCAAAAACAGGCTGAAATGGCACTGAATCAGTTGATTAATCGTTATCAGGTGGAACACGCTGGCAAACCGGAGAGGCAGCCATAATGGCTGATAAAACATGGTAATGGAAAATAAACCCGGAAGAATGTGCGCACTGTGGACAATCAAAGATATCCACTACTTTGAAACGCATTATGGGGTGAGGAAAACCCGCGAAATAGCGGTATGAGTGGAAAGTCAAAAAATACGGCAAAGAGCGCGGTCGTATCTGGTGAAAACTAAATATTGCTGTTGATGCAAACAAGCACAGGATTATCTGTACTGATCTGTCGCTGAATAATGTTACTGATGCGGAAACATTCTCGGGATTTATCCGATAACCCACAGGAAAAGTTCGGTTAGCTGTGGGGGGCGATACACAGAGAAACCACGACGAACTGTGTCGTGAGAAAATCAGCGTCCTTATTCTTCCTCGAAAACAAGTGGGTTATTGGGTAGGTGGATATGCAGACCGCAACCATGTAGTTGCTAATCAGCGGCAATGTGCTCTGGAAATGGAAGAGCAGATTACAACAGTCGTTCAATAGCGGAAACGGCGATGTACAAAGTAAAACAGTTATTCGGGGGGCAATGACGCTGCGTGATAATGATGATCTGATTACTGGAACTTGACCATGGTGTGTGCGCTGAATTTTATTTAATAAGGCGCATTCAAGTATTTTTGTGGAATGTTTGTTGTTTGGAGGAAATATGGATAATATCCTTTTTGTAAATTTTGGCGATATCCACCTTTCTTTAAAAAATAAATCTAGGATAGAACAAAAAATTTCTGCCATTATTGATGTAATAGAAACGCAAAAAATCTTAAAACGAAAAGAGCATGTTTTTATTCTAATATCGGGTGATATAGCCTTTAGTGGAAAGAAAGAAGAGTACGAAGCACTTTCAAAATTATTTGGCATCATGAAAGATAGATACTTTTTAATTATGTGTCCAGGAAATCATGATCATAACTTCAGTGATTACTCAGAGGTGGCGAGAAATGCAATGTTAAATATCCCTATCGATAAGATAGATGATGCAGCTATTGCGTTTGCAAGTTCTGGGATGGAAGCTTATAAAGCATTTGAAAAAGAATTTAGTAGTTTTAATCCCATTGAAGAAAATGAACTTAGTAAAAGATATGAGATAGATCTTTCATCAGAGACATTTTCTATAGTCACCTTAAATACTGCTTGGTGTTCTAAAATACATGAACGTGGTGGTGATATTAGTTGCCCTGAAAATAAGATCATAAGAAGTATTGGGACACCAAACAATATAATTATATTCCATCACCCACTTTCATGGTTTGAACCAAATAATAGTAAAGCCATTAGGGATATAATAAGAACAAATTATTCAATAGTTATTACCGGACATGAGCATATTACTGACTCTTTTAAAATAGATGCTGAATCTTCAACAACACTCATGATTGAGTCCTTGCCGATTGATGATAGTCATGTGTCCGAAAATGGATTTATAACCTTCGAAATTGAAGGTGGTGATATTCTTGTGAGTACACATATATGGAATGGTTCTACTTATAATGAAGGGAAAGTTATTTTGAAAAGTGATGTGATTGAATCTAAAAAATCAATCACATCAAATACTTTTGAAGTGAATAAGAAATTTTATGATTTTTTACAGGAGCTTGGGGTTGAGTATATACACCCATCATCAAGAAAGTTAACATTAGATGATGTTTTTGTGTACCCCAATATCCGTGATCTTTCTGATGATAAAGAACAAGCAAGAAAGATGTCATCCAGTAAACTTATTAATAATAGAGGAGGGGATAGAATAGTCTTAATTGGCGATGAGTTTTGTGGAAAAACCACAATGTTAAAGAAATATTATCTGGATACAATTGAAAAAGAAAAGCTTGTATTATATTTAGATGGTAGCATCATCAAGAAATCAAATAAAAAGGTTACTAAGCTACTCAATGATGCAATTACATTACAATATGTGAACAAGACTTTAGCAGAATTCATGGGCTATAAAACTGAAAAAACGTTACTAATAGATAACTTTCATGATATAAAAGGCGATGTGAATTCTTTGCGTGATTTTTTATCTCCTTTTGAAAAAATATTCGATAAAATAATAATTACTCTTAGTGATAGCAGTAAGTTTGCAGGCGTTGATATCCTTGAATCAAGCCCATTTTCATCTGATTATAAGCAATACAAAATACTAAAATTTGGTTTTAGATTGAGATATGAGTTAGCTAATCGTTGGAATATGCTCAAAGAGACATGTGTCGAGGAGAGGAGTGCATTAATCCATGAGAATGATTCTTCTACAAAGATGATTAACACTATTATAGGAAAAAATTATATACCTTCAACGCCCTTCTTTTTACTAACAATGCTTCAGTCGATTGATAACGAACAATCGTCAGATCTTAAAACCAGTTCATATGGATATTATTATCAATTTCTTATTACAAGTAGTTTAAACAATGCTTCTGTTCGCAAAGAGCAATTAGATGAGATATTTAATTACATTACCGAACTTGCATATTATTTTTATAAAAAAAAGACAAAAGAAGATAGCAAAGATAATCTATGGGATTTTAATCATCAGTTTTGCTGTGAATATGGTGTGCAACTTGATTTTGGGGAACGATTCAAATTATTAGTAAAAGCTAAAATAATGGAAGTAGTTGAATCAGATAATTATAGATTTAAATATAACTATGTGTATTATTTTTTTGTTGCAAAATATTTTTCTGATCATCTAAGAGATGAAGAAGTAGTGGATGATATAAAAAGATTAGCTTCAACCTTACATTTAAAACAAAGCATGAATATTTTTATGTTTCTTACACACCATTCAAAGGAGCAATTTATATTAGATCTAATAACTAATCAGGCGAAATTATTATTTAACAAGTTTGAACCTGCGAGTATTGATTTAGATTCGGATTTTATCAACAGTATCGTAGATAATCTTCCGGAAGTGTCATTTATTAAAAAAGACAGACTTGAATTTAGGCGGGGGATTGAAGATTTAAAAGATATTCAAACCGAACAAATCAACTCAGATGAGAATAATAATGAGGCAGATGTAGAAGAGAAAAATATAGAAAACAATCGTTCAAACGATGAAATTGATTTAAATCTTGAGTTAAATTTAACAGTTAAGTCGTTAGAGCTATTAGGGCAATTATCACGAAATTATTATGGTTCTTTAAAAATCACTCAAAAAGAACTACTCTTAGATGAGGCCATAAATGCGCCACTAAGGTCATTAAATTTCTTACTGAGTTCGGTCCGTGATGAACCAGAGAAGACAATAGATATGCTTGAACAAAAAATAAATCAACTATTGGAAGGAAAAAAGAACTCTACTTCAACAGAAGTTCGTGCGTTAGCTCGTAAAATCCTGTTTAATATGTTGTTTACTATCACTTATTCAATTGTTTCTAAAATTGCATCTTCTATTGGAAGTACTCATTTACAACCTGTTATTAATAGAGTTTGCGATACTAAAAATAGTGATGCCGGGAAGCTTATAAAACTTGCAAGTATTTTAGAAGTAGGGCAAGTTATATCTATAGATGAACTTAAGAGATTAAATGGAAGTTTAAGTAAAAATAACCTTTCAAAATTATTAGTAAAAGCCTTGGTTGTTAATTATTTATATATGTTTGAACGCCCAGATAAGCAAGTTCAACAAATCTGTGCAGCTGTAAATATAAGATATGATACAATTTCAAAAGAAATTGGGTTTCAAAAAATTAACAAATAGATGCAAAGCGTCTGTCATTTGCAATGTTAGAGTGCAAATTGTGGGAGTTCAATGGTAATTTCTATTAAGTCTTATAAGGAGTTGCATCATGAGATAGAATAGATGAACTTAATTGTTCACTCCCCTATGATTCCTTAAAATATACAGGTTTAGATGGTTTTTTCCGTTTCATCGGTTTCCCAACAAATCGGTTAATCATTCGTATTATCAATAATCAGTAGACTGGCTCCCCAGAATCTCCAGACAACCTATATTCCTTAAGGAAATGATGTCCGTGATACTGATTTTTAGGTTAGTGATGCCATTAATGAAATTTATTTGAATTATTCTGTATAAAATCAGAAAAATGAGAGATATGCATTTAACTGAAAAAATATTTACCGGCGAAAATGTTCTGCATGCGGCAACAGTTCGCATTGAGTGGATTTTTGAAACATTTCCGTCGGCATGCCATGACGTTTGAAGAATTTGTTCCGGCGTTTTCTTCCTGGTTTGCCGGTAACCGGTGTGGAGTGGCAGTACTGACTGGTGTTCGTGCTGATGAATCGCTCAATCGCTTTATGGGACTGGTGTCTCAGTGCAAACTGAGATATGCAGATGATAAACCCTGGACCACAGCGTCACCTGAAGGGTTTTACTACACCATGTATCCGTTATATGACTGGAAAGCCCGTGATATCTGGATATATAACGCCAGAACCCGAGCTATCTACAATCCCCTGTATGACCTGATGTACCGTGCCGGCGTGCCGTTACGCAACATGCGTGTCTGTGAACCTTTTGGCCCTGAACAACGTAAGGGACTGTGGCTTTACCATGTTCTGGAGCCGGAAACCTGGGCCAGGATGTGTGAACGGGTGTCAGGTGCTGCCAGCGGGGCGCTTTATGCCAATGAGAGCGGTGCCTATTTTGCCCTGCGTAAGCGTATCACGAAGCCTCCTCATCATACCTGGCGTAGCTATGCGATGTTTCTGCTGGATGTGATGCCGGAAAGAACAGCAGAACATTACCGTAATAAAATTGCTGTCTACCTGCGCTGGTATCAGACGCGGGGCTTCCCGGATGACATCCCGGATGAACAGAAAAATGACCTGGGGAGCCGGGATATCCCGTCCTGGCGACGTATCTGTAAAACACTCATAAAGAATGATTTCTGGTGCCGTACTCTCTCCTTCAGTCCGAACAAACCCCGGCACTATGAACGTTACCTGCAGCGTATGAAGGAAAGGAGGAAGGAATGGGGGATTCTGTAACAGCGGAGATACTGGGCAACATGATTCGTCAGTATTTCAGTCAGGTACGAACTGAAGAAGAGACCATACAGGCTCTGAATCATCTGCGCAGGGTGCTGCATGAGGTCAGCCCTTTTGCACAGGAGCCTGTGGACTGTGTGCTGTGGGTGAAGGCGGATGAGGTGGTGGCCAACGATTACAATCCCAATGTCATGGCGCCGGGTGAGAAGAAACTGCTGAAACATTCACTGGAGCAGGATGGGTTCACGCAGCCAGTGGTTGTCTCGGAAGAGAAGGAGCATTATCTGGTCGTGGATGGTTTTCATCGTCAATTACTGGGCAGGGAAGCAGGTACGGGAAAACGTCTGAAGGGCTGGTTGCCAGTGACCTGTATTAATCCGGAAAGAAAGGGACAGGCCTCACGTATTGCTGCGACAATTCGACATAACCGGGCCAGGGGGAAGCACCAGATAACTTCAATGTCTGATATTGTCAGGGACCTGTCGCGGCTGGGCTGGACGGATGAACGTATTGGTACGGAGCTGGGTATGGACCAGGATGAAGTTCTCAGGTTGAAACAGATTAGCGGGCTGACGGAGCTGTTTCTGGAAGAGGATTTCAGTCCGGCATGGACGGTTCGCTGAGACCGTCATATATGTATATTATTTCAGTGAGTTAATGTTTTGAGCAGGAAAAAGAGTACCCCGGAAGTCGTGGAAGACATGGTTGCACAGAAGCTGGAGGCTGCGGGTTGCTGGCGCAGAGCTTCCGCCCGCTGGCTTTTTGTTATGGGAAATGTTGAATGTACAGAAGCACAACGGGAGTGGTTGTTGTTGCGCAGGAATTATTGCCTGGCGCAGATATCGTCCCCGCCGCTACCTGAAAAGCTGGATATCAGCGAAGTGGCGAAAGCTGCAGATGCCACGCTGAGGCGAATGGGGATTGCCAGTCCGTCCGGGGAGGTATTCAGAAAAGGTACACCGGTCTGTTGATATTCAGGTAACAGGTATTAATGATGAAGAAAGGAATGGCAAACAGTATATCAATGACATGGCAACTTTTATGCGATGATCATGGTTTTACCCGGGAGCACTACAATCAGCTGAAGAAATTCAGCCCGGAGGCATTACGTGAAATTATTGCTGAAATAGCCTGCTGCCATCCGTCAACCAGTATATTGCTCAGGAATAAGTGGCTGACACCGCCAGAGGATATTCCGGAGCAGGTTACCCGTGAATACGAACGAAGAATACAGAACTGTCCATCTTTCAGGAGCGAGAAAGAGGCGGAATCCTGGCTAAATGAACTGTTTTTTGCTGTGATTGCGCCGCTATACCGGGTTGTCCCCGGACAATCAGAACAGGTTGAATCCTTTGTTCTGCAGCTTATTGCCGAACAGGAGCGGGTTTGGGAGCTTATTCTAACCAATGATGGTTATTCATGGCATTGCGCACTTTATGATATATTATTTCATCTGGTTTTACGAAATATGGAAGACCAGCCTGAACATCAGAGACAGCGAATAACAAAAATACTTAATGAGTCCGATACAAGGCGGGTTGCAGAAGAGATTAAATTCCGGATTCAATATCTTCAGGATGAAGAACAAAAGAGAGTTTTAAGTGAGTTGGTAAATGTCCTGATTTCAAAAAGATAAAACATGTCGGAGTAATTTTTCTATATATTAAAAAAACAGGTTCGTATTACCATAAAGGAGATCGGTGAGTAACCGTTATTGGATGATCTCCTTCCATAAAAATACGCGCAATCTAACGGTTCGCTCTGTGCCAAAAAAAGACATTGCTCACAATATCGAGTTAATCATTCGGCCGTTGAACATTCCCATTGAAAAATTTCTCAGTATAGAATATACCAATGTTGAGGGCATTCCTCTTACATCTCGAAGGATAACTATCATGGGTCTAAAACCAGGTCCAAAACCAATTGCTAAGTCAACAGGAAAACCGGATCAACGCCGACGCGATAATAAAGATACTCCTGGCAATACTCCGGGATTAAAGCCAAGTAAGTCCACAGGTAAGTAAAAAATAAGGGTATAAATACTTATTTATACCCTGACTACATATCCAGTCTACTGAAGGTGTTTCTGCAGCCAGATGCACGTTCCTTCTATATCATACGCCTGTGCCCCATACCCTTTAGCAAGCAAAGTCTCTGGTAAATACTCGTCATATTTATCCAGATACTTGTCGGGAACAACTGCAGCAAGCTCAAACTCTGAAGGTAGCCCCGACAATAGCATTTTCTTAAGTGCACGCTGGACAGAGGCAACGCCTGAGTCCTCTACCTCTATCACACCTGCAAATGAACTGGCTTTAAAGCCACAACGTATAATCAGGGACGTAATTGTATTGACAATTTTATCCCCCATCCACGGGATCACGTAGCAGTTCTGACCACTGGCAATAAAACAGTCATTTTGTAGATTGTAGCGTTGGAAGTTGTCACTTCCTTCCGCGAAGAGGCTTCTGGCTGCGGCATCAGCATAATCGACTCTCTTGTTGCCTACCGCGATACGGTAATCATTTTCCCTGTAGATAGTGAGCATTTCCTGGCGAACAACATCATGAACAGACATCCCGGTACCACTGAATAGTGGCGGCTGACCGCCTTTAGTCGTCTCAACATAGATAACCTTTTTTTCAACCTCGATCTCTGTCACTTTCCAGCGCCGTCCGCCGAAGATGATGTGCTGCTCCGGCAAAAGTGGGGAGTCTACAGGCACTGTGCCAAGAGTTCGGTTTCCCGTTACAATGCGAAACTCCTCAGGTGTATTGAATACGGCATAAAACGTGTAGTGATTAGTCAGCTTCTCCCCCTCAGCCCCGACAACTATTTCACCGCTGGTTAGTTGAGTGAGCAGGCCACATGTCCCCATATGTTTAAGCAGACTTTTGAAGTCATTTATATCCACATTCCGGAACGGACCTGTCTGGCAAAGTTGTGACCAGAGCTGATCGGCACGAACACCTCCCCATTGCGCAGTAATAGCCAGGATCTGGTGTAGTAGTGTGGAGTAATGTTTCTGCCGGATATCTGCAGGCTCGAACCAGCGCTTAGAGATCATCAACCTGATCATTGCCATCGCCTGAACCAACTGCAGCCGTAAATGATCCACAATGCTGCTGGTTGCGGTAAGTTCAGGTTCAGTAATTAACATTCTCAGCACCGATGGGGAATCGCGCCGCCCTGAACGTCCCATGCGTTGACGCAGACTGGAAACAGAATGCGGAGGTGTCACTTGTATGACAGACTGCACCTTACCAATATCAATACCCAGCTCCAGCGTCATTGTACAAACAGCGGTTGTGGGCAAATTCCCTTTCTGCAGTCGGGCTTCAAGCGCCTCACGCAACTCCCTTGCAAGGGAACCATGATGAGGAAAGAATTCATTAGGAACGACATTTGCTTCACACATGTCGCTCAGTGTTGCCGCTATGCTTTCAGTACGCTTTCGACTGTTAGCAAAGACCAGGTGGGAATCGCCACGGCAGAGCCTGAAAATATCCGCGCAGACGAGCTGTTCAGCAGAGCTCTGGAGCTCTTCTCCTTTTTCGGGCACCCGCTCAAGATAACCTTTAACCTGAACCTGTAGTGTGGCTTTGCTATTACTGTCTGTTACCGTTTCACAAGGTAATCTCTTATCCGGGCGCAATAGTTCTGGTACTTTTTCCAGCTCTCCCAGCGTGGCACTCAACGCGACACGGGGAACTGGATTCAACTGGCGTCCCAGCACATGGTCAATTCTGTTAAGCAGAGAAAGCAGCTGTATACCACGCTCTGAGCCAATAAAAGCATGGAACTCATCAATAACAATGTATGCCACAGAAGAAAACGCCTGTTTGAGCCAACCCAATGAGTTTATGAGCAAAGACTCAAGTGATTCAGGTGTGATAAGTAAGATGCCAGAAGGGGTTGTCCGTGCTTTCTTCTTTTTGCTTTGTGGTACATCCCCGTGCCAGGGCGTCACTTGCATTTCCAGGGCTTCACCAAGACTCTCAAGACGACGGTGTTGATCGTTAATTAATGCCTTCAATGGACTGATATAGATAATGCCAAATCCACCAGTGAGATCTGCAATCGCTGAACAGGCAGGAAGAAAGAAAGCCTCTGTTTTACCCGCAGCTGTACCTGCACTAATTAGTACATCACGATCACGGGCTAAAATTGCCGGAATAGAGCTTTCCTGCAAGGGCCTTAAGGATGACCAGCCCTGCTTATAAACCCACTTACGGACACGGGGATCAAGACTATTGTAGGCACTACTCATAATCTGAAATTCGCCAGGCCATCATCGTCATCACTTTCCTCCACAATGGCATCATCCATATCGCTGAGCTTGTCTTCTTCAATCGCCACCCCCTCAATGAGGGTTTGCCAGTTCATCGTTCTGTTTTGTTCCAGCACAGCCAGCATATCCAGAAAACCTTTTATGGTATTGCGGGGAGTTCGAAAGTAAGCATCTCCGATGGTTTTGCTGCAGTGATGCAGAAACCCGGTCAGAGCATCATCTGGCACCAGATAATTTGCGGGATCTCCACCAGCATAAACATGACGAAGGTTTTTCAGTAAAATATACAGTTCCTCAGGAGTGAGGCTGGCAAGATGCAGCGTGGGGGACGAGTAGTCAATCACGCCAGCTTTCTGTGCGAATCGGTTTTCTGCCAGACGCGACTGGAGCGCTTCATAGCTGTAGAGCCCCTTACGTGGATCGAAAAGAAATTCTGGCGTCCCCCCGAGGATAAAGCCAATATTTTCGGCGGAGCCTTGCAGGCAGTCATTCAGGATCCGCAAAATTTGTTCGTAGTTGGCCGTTCTCGCTTGCGTATTATTCAACTTGAAGAGGTTCACCATCTCGTCGAGGCTAACTAAAAGTCCGGCATAGCCTGCCTGACGGACAAAAAGGCTCATCAACTTCAAAGAATCATAGAACGAGGCGTCTGAGATAATCGTTCGGACGTCAAGATCATTACGGGCATCAGTTTTTGTGGTGTACTCGCCCCGCAACCAGCGAATAGCATTGGATTTTAAGGTTTCGTTATCCTGCTCATGCCCGCGCCAGAATGCGTCAATGACCTTCGCAAAGTCATATCCTCCCACCATATCTGACAAAGCAGCAAGGCGTTTATGAATAACGGATGAGACCAGGGAGCCGTTCGCATCAGCTTCCTTCCTTGCCTCAGTAACAAACCTTTCCACAACGCTAAGTAATGCATTGCCATCTGGTTTGTTTCTGGTGGACATATTTTTCATAAGCTCTGAGTAGAGATTACGAGCCTGACCTCCCGATGAGTGGATACGTCTGTCGGGAGAAAGGTCTGCACTGACCGTGACCAGCTTCTTCTCTAACGCAATAGACCGTACAACACTTAAAAAGAATGTTTTCCCGGAACCGTACTCACCAATGATAAGTCTGAAGCTTGCCCCGCCATCAGCAATCCGTTCAATATCCTGATGGAGGGCGGTTATCTCATTCACGCGGCCAACCTGGATATGCTGAATACCTATTCTTGGCGTTACTCCCGACTTAAGTGACTGAATGATAGCGTCGCGCTCTTTCACTCTTATACGTGTTACAGACATTCACTAACCCTCTAATTCTTTGGCTATTTCCAGGTCAATCCAAATGTGATCATCAGCATCTTCCAGCACTGGTGCATCAACCACCGCATAGGACCAATCGTTAATCACCTCAAGCGCACCGCCGAGCATCAGGTTCCAGTTACTACACAACTCTGTCGCCTCTTTTCTGGACCATTGTTCTTTCTCCAGCAACCTGCGATAAAGTTGGCTATGAGCGGAGTCAAGTCCCCCTTCCCCGGTTAATGAGGCTGGAGCGCTTTCTGGTTGTTCTGGTTCTTCTTCAGTGAAAATTGAGTTCAGTAATTTACGAACATCATCAGTGGCAGATTCGTGGCGGGCAAGTACGTTGGCATCCAGCGTAAACCCTGCCGTCGACTGATTAGCTGGTACAGATGAAACGAGAGCAGTTTCAGTTGCGGAATGCTGATGGATATTGCTTGATACGGATGAGGGATCCAGTCCCAGGCTTGTATAAATCTTCTCAAGCTGTTTGATTTCGGCAGGCGTAATTCTGCCGTCAGAGCAAGCGACACTAACGATAACCTTACCCACAGCTGATTTTTCCGCTGCACCGAGTAATTCAATCCGGCTTTTCATTCCCGTCATATTCGCCGGAGTATGAAGCTGCCACGTTAAATATGCGTGCAGAGAGCGCTTTTCATCATCGCTGAAGCTGGCATTGTTGTTGATGGCATTCTCAAGCACTTTCTGTTCGGCTTGATCGAGAGAATTGTCAATCAAGGCGACTACCGAACCTAATCGGAGCGTCAATACAGCTGTGATAAATTCAGGAGAAGGTGAGAAACGTCCTCTTTCACCAGCAGGGAATAAAACAAGTACACCATCGACATCTGCCTTTACGTGGTGGTGATAGGGGTCAGGAGCCAGACAGTATCCCATTTTCTGTGCAAAGGCTTGCATTAAGTCGGCCTCTTTTTTATTGATCTTCGCCGGACAGGTGGCATTCATATGTGACCAGTAGTCAGCAACTGAAACTATCCCACCCTTACTGCGGATTGCGTCATCAGCCCAGTGTTTGAATGTACTTAATATTTTTTCTGCGCTTTCGTTAACGATTTCTGAAGGCAGCAACAAAATTGCAGCGGTATCATTTGCTGAAGTACCTTTTCTACCAAGGTAACGACTGTAAGCATCCAGTTCACCTGTGCATATATCGGCAATGGCCATAAGCTTCTGAACAGGGCCTTTCAATGCACCTGGATCAGGCAAGTCGGGAACAGGAAGCCGAATACCTCGCAAACTGGGACTTGCAGGCGTGTAATCTAAACGCAGACGCGCTTTATTCGGCTTCACTACCATCCCTTCACCGTATTTAAGGGTGTAACGCCGTTTAAATAGTGCAGCAAATTCTTTCGCACAGCGGCGGGCGGGGGTTCGTAATGAGTATTCAGCATGGTTTGTCACCCACGTCAGAGCCAGATCCGCTGGAACCGGGGCTCCTGTATCAACAGTCTTTGCCAGGATTAACCTGAACTGCATGCTATTGCTGAACTCCGAATCATCGCTGAGAGCTGCTGCAAGATTTTCGTTCGGACGAAGAATGGACATCGCTTCAAGTAACTGGGACGAGTAATTCCGGAAAGATCGGTTTTCATTGAAAACCGATCTGAGACGGCAGATCTCTTTGAAAAGAGAATAGAACTCATCGTCGGATATATTGTTGTCCCTGCTGTCAACAAGCGCCCTTCTTTCCAGACCATACAGATAAATGAAAACGTAACCAATTGGGCAAGAAGTGTCGCATCTGTCGCTGGCAAGCCAACTCAGGTACGCACCACGAGCTTCAGGTGAAAGTGAGGAAAAACTGGGCCAATACCCTAATGAACTATCTTCGTAAATGTAAGGTGTGGGGTATATTTTAAGCGTGTCGTCAACTAGCGATGCCTCGCTACTGCCATCATAATAACCGCCTGAGTTATGCCCGGCAGGTTTCATACGCTGCCCAAGATAGAAGTGACCGCCGGTAACCTCTATCCCACTGACTGTGATCATCTCTCCCGGAAAAATCCAACGAGCCAAAGCACCGGTAGTTTTTGAGAAATTCTGGCGTTGAGTGGCTGTTATGCTGTATTCGACATTCCGTTCGCCACTTAGTGTAAACGTAGCCAGATTGTCATCTTCGCTGTCATCGTTGTGCATTACAGCCTTATTTTTGTTGTTAGCAAGCCATTCTTTAGGTGGTGCTTTCACTGGAGCGGAAGTATAAGAACCCGCGGACTTAGGTTTCTTCTTTTTGAAAAAAATAATATAAATCAAATAAATTGCTACTATAAATATCCATAACTCCATGAGGCAGTAACCTTAAAAATAGCTTTTCACGCACACCAAAAGGATGACGATGGGAAGTGGATTAATCTCAAAATAATACTTCTAAATTAAAAAGGTTAAAAGCAAATCACAACCTTCCTGAGCTTCCGCTTTTCTCTTTCAGAGGGCTGAAGTCGTTATCTGTATCCAGAAAATCCCCCCACCACTGTAGCATCAACCGACGCTATTCCAGGTGTTCTGTTTTATGGATATACGCCGCCCTTAATGAATTACGTTCCATGTGGCTCATCTGACGTTCAGCCGTTTTATCTCGTGCTGTTTTGGTCTTAATACTTCCATGCCGCTGCGATTACCTCTTAAACCAGCCCTTACCATTTTTATGGATACGATAAGAAAACTTTATCGGGCACGATCGATTTTGTCGATCGATTCGATCGAAAATATTCCTTTTACCCTATCTTTTGCATGGTTTTAGAATGAGCAACCCCATTTATCGTTCGGGGAAAGTGATAGCGGAGATGATTGAAATGAAAAAGGTTATTGCGGTTTCAGCGCTTGCAATGGCAGGCATGTTTTCGGCCCAGACTCTGGCTGATGCGAGCAAAACAGGCTTTTATGTGACCGGTAAAGCCGGTGCTTCTGTTATGTCACTTTCAGACCAGCGTTTCGTTGATGGTGAAGGAGCATGGGCGGATAAATATAAAGGCGGTGACAAAAGTGATACGGTTTTTGGCGCAGGCCTTGCGGTGGGATACGATTTTTATCAGCACTACAATGTGCCGGTACGTACTGAAGTGGAGTTTTATGGCCGCGGTAATGCTGAATCAAAATATCGTCTGAGTTATTGGGAAAGTACTGACGGCACAGAGTTTGATGATGCACAGAACAAGCTCAGTGTAAACACACTGATGCTGAATGCGTATTATGATTTCAGAAACAGCAGTGCATTCACGCCATGGATATCTGCTGGTCTGGGTTATGCACGGGTTCATCATAAAACTTCGTACATATATACCGATAACAGCCCGGCAGGCAGTGAAGTATATTCAGCTTCAGCGTCAAAATACGAAAACAACCTGGCATGGAGCCTTGGTGTCGGTGTTAAATACGATGTGACGCAGGATTTCAGCCTTGACCTCAGTTACCGGTATCTGGATGCAGGGGATTCCACTCTGACTTATAAAGATGAGGATGGTGCTAAATATAAATCCTCTGTTGATGTCAGAAGTAACGAGTTTATGTTAGGTGCAACATATAACTTCTGACAGCCATTTCTGCCTGCGCTTTGGGGCACAGTAAAGTGCAGGTATGACAAATCAACAACAGATATCCTGATGATATTCTCCCTCTGGTAACTAATAATTTCAGACATATGAAATATAAACAGAGCAAAAATATTACCCGCGTTGATTTTTTACAGAGATGCAGGTGATACGCAGTATGGTTGTCAGCCTGTTAAATAAAAAAAGACTGTTGTTGGGATATGTTATTTTTTCTATATCAGCCCTTCCGGAAACAATAAACCTTATTACGAAAGAAACACCCGGACATCTGGTTTAAAGTTTGATTATAATCAAATAAAAATCTGTTGCCGGAGGGCGTAGTTTTGTGGAACTGACAAATGATGTCAGGAGTATTTATATAATTCACTTACACAAGAGTAATACTACAGGTGCAGTGATTTATGGCTGACTCAACGAGAAATCGCTCAGCGGAGCGTTTGATTGATATCCTTGTTGAATTACAGAATTATGGCGTGGTCAGTCGCCATAATTTGATGAAAAAATACAACATCACTGAGCGAACAGCATATCGTGATCTGAATATGCTTTCTCCCTTTGTTGAAGCCTGTGGCGATGGAAAATACCGGCTTATTTCAGCAAGAGCAGGAAACCAGAGCAAAGAATCACTGCACAAATCTCTGGCCAGGTTACTGGATACTGATGCGATTTTTCCTGAACGGGATGAAGGTTTCTGGCAGAAATTAGAAAACAGGGCAACCGAAAAGCATATTCGTGTTCAGTTTCATAACCCTGAGCACACCATCAGGGATGATTTAAGAAAATATCTTGATGTTCTTGAAAAAGCGATCTGCAACAGTAATGTTTGCCAGATTGCATATGCCGGTAAGACCAGAATCGTTCATCCCTATAAATTAACTAATCAGAGAAGTATATGGTATTTGCTGGCTAATGAAGAGAACAAGTTAAAGTCGTTTTCATTAGCTAAAATAAAATGGCTGGATATAAAAAAAGAAAAGTTTGCAAAGAGTGATGAAATACAGTCACTAGTAAGTGAGTCATGTGACCCGTGGGTGAGCGACAAAACATTTGATGTTGTGTTGTTCATTCACAGTAATATCGCCCATTATTTTTTGCGACGGGACTTACTTCCTTACCAGCAATTGCTACACAAACATGACAATGGCATTACGCTGTCATGCAAGGCTGCACATAAAAATCAAATTATCCCATTGATTTTATACTGGCTACCGAATGTTGAAATTATTGAACCAGTATGGCTGAAAGAAGCCGTGTTAACAATGTTAGGAAAATACCTCACCGCTGAGAATGTTTCCTGAAATATTTCAGTTGACTGATGATAAAGCAACCTGTACAGGAGGAAAAGAATGGCGTTACCTTTCATTATTTTGGGTGTGGCTGCCGGCGCTGCGGCATTCGGCGGAAAAAAAGCTTACGATGGATATCAAAAAAAGTCAGAAGCAGAGGATATCCTCGAAAAAGCAAAAGAGCGTTACGAGGAGCATAAAGAAAAATTTGAGCAGGCTGAAGCTCAGACATCATCAAAATTAACAACGCTCGGAAATAAAGAGCTTGAGATTGGTAAAGATTTCAGTGAGTTCGACAGGATTGCTGCTGAGCTCCTGGCGCGTCTGGAAAAAGAGGGCAATAAAGACCTGAAACTGAGTGTCCCGCAACATAACATCAATAAGATTCAGAACCTGGCCATTTCAGCGACAGAATATCTCAGTACGGTCGTTGCTGCCGGAGTTTCCGGGGCTGCTGCGGGTTTTGCTGTGTATAGCGGAGTGATGGCATTTGCTGCGGCTTCCACAGGTACACCCATTGCAGCGCTTTCTGGTGCCGCGGCTTATAACGCGACGATGGCGGCAATTGGTGGGGGCTCACTGGCTGCAGGGGGCATGGGAATGGCTGGTGGCGCAATGGTATTAGGTACTGCAGTGGCTGCACCGTTGATTGCCATTGCGGGCTGGGCTTACGACAGACATGCGACGAAAGCTCTTGAAAATGCTCATCAGTGTGCCTGCGATGTTGAACGGGCAGTTAAGAAAATGAATCTGGCCCGGGAGCATTTTGCAAAAGTTAATCAATACGTTGATGAAATTCTCGCTGCACTGAACAGAATGCATGCTGTATTTATTAAACACTATTTTGAGCCGCTTAAATCCATGCATTCTGTTATTACAGAACAACAGGATATCAGTGTATCAGATGAAGTCATTGTGCTTATTGACCATGGATATTCACTGGCCGCTATTATGACGGATATTATTACAACGCCACTGTTTAAACCGCGGAAACAGGAAAATGGTGAGGCAGTGATAAAAGATAACGTTATTGAAATGGAAACGGATGATAATGGAATGAACGTTATTAATAAGGATGAGCTGGATGATGTACTGGCCAGTTCGGTTGTGAAATTTGATGATTTTTCATCCCGGAGTTAATGATTTACCGGGCGTTAAAGCCCGGCTTTACAAGAAGTGAAATAACATGAATGTAGAAAAATTTGACTGGACAGAAGAGTTACATCAGACCATGGTGAAGAGCCTGGTTACATCATTCGGGCTGGATTTTCTGTTGTTAAATGATCGTAAGGGTGGTGATGTTGACACTATCCATAATGTGCGTAATGGCATTTATGCCACGGAGGCTGAGCGACAGCGGTATGAAGGTCGTGGTGACTATGATTCTCATCATTACCACAGCCATGAGAACTACATCGCGACGAACCGGAAAGGAAAGCGTGCACATCAGGCAGGGACTCTTACTGATGCATATACAGGCGAAGTGTTTGCTTCAGACGATAACAAAAATCTGGATCATATTATTTCCGCTAAAGAAATTCATGATGATCCGGGGAGAATTCTTGCTGAACGGGATGGTGCAGAACTGGCAAATGACGCTTCAAATCTGGCATTCACACATGAGTCGCTCAATAAATCAAAGAAAGCAGACTCAATGGATGCGTTTATTTGCACACTGCAGAAAAACAGAGAAGATACGTTAAGGCAGATAGCAGAGCTTGAATCTCAGGTAACACTGACAGAAAAAGAAAAGAAACGTCTGATAAGTCTGAGAAAAAAAGCTGATGCAGATACTGAGCGTATGGAAAGGGCTGATAAATATGCCCAGGAAAAATACGAGGCCACGATTAATCAGAGCTATTACCTGAGTAGTAAGTTTGCTACTGCTGTCGCCAGTGCTTCACTTAATTCCGGTTTTCGTATGGGGACGCGACAGATGCTGGGACTTATTCTTGCCGAGATCTGGTTCGAACTGAGGGAACGAATTCCGCATATTATCAGGCAGCAACGGAACTCATTCAGCGCCGGCAAATGCCTGTCCGAAATAACGTCAGCATTACGTGCCTGCCAGGAACGAGTACAGGAAAAATTCAGTTCTTTTTTAATTGCCTTTAAAGATGGTGTCATCGGAGGGATACTGTCAGGTATTACCACAACGCTGTTAAATATATTCCTGACAACGGAAAGAATGATTGTCCGGCTTATCAGGGAAATGTGGAACAATCTCGTTCAGGCCTTTAAAGTCCTGGTATTTAACCCGGAGGGATTATCGCCGGGACAGTTAGCCAAAGCGGTTACTAAACTGATAGCAGCAGGTGTGGCTGTTGCCGGAGGGGTGATGATAAATGAGGCGATGGCGCAGATCCTTATTTTTCCATTTGGTTCAGAGCTTGCTGCCTTTTGTGGTGCGCTGACGACAGGTATTCTCGGGCTGGTGATGAATTATTATCTCGAATACAGCGAGGTTATGCAGCGGGTGTGGGCATTTCTGGACAAATTTAAGGATAAGTTCCGGCGGTCACTGGAATACTTTCAGGCAGTCAATGCTGAACTTGATCGCTATCTTGTAGAACTTACTGCGCTGGAATTTTCTGTTGATGCTGCCGCGTTAAATCACTTTTCGCTTCATCTGGATAGCGTAAACAGTGAGATAGAGCGCGGACTTCTGCTGAGAGAAGAAGTCAGCCGACGAGGGATTGAGTTGCCGTTTGAGTCAGGAAATGTGGCTTCTGTTCGCGACTGGTTAAATAAGCGATGAAATTACACCCTCCATTTCCCTGTAACCAGTGTGGGGCCTGTTGTCGTCATGTCAACAGGGCTGGTGAAACGCAATGTCTGGATCGTGGTGACGGTATTTGCCGTCACTATCAGACTGATTCTCATCTGTGTGCAATTTATGATAAACGCCCACAGATTTGCCGGGTTGAAGACCAGTATTTACTGAATTATCAGTCTCAGTACAGCTGGCAGGAGTTTATTGCATTAAACCAGGCCGCCTGCCTTATTCTGAATAAACTGTAATACCATTAATGGCGGCGTCAGTACAGAAACTGAGAGAACATAAAGCAGTAAAATGTCATACCGTTCAGCAGCCAGCGTTGCCTTCCCCGGCTGCTGTTATTGTAAGGCATTTTCGTTAAGAATGCAGAAGGAGAGGAGCGTGAGATTGCTGTTAAAAGGGCTCGTCGGAATGGCGCTGGCCTGGCTTGTTATTGGTTTCGGGATGGAGTTATTTTTTCTCGCCGATCGGGTTCATCCGGCATTAAGAGTAATTGTTGTCCTGGGGATGTTATTCCTGCTGATAATGATTGCGGGTGGTATGTGTCGTTCTCTTCTGTCACGAAAGAAAACATCATGACGATCCTGTTTACGCCGCTACATTTGTGGCGGCGGATGATGCCCGTTTTATGATTATTCAGAAAAATGTATTCATCTGCCACGGTATGTTTCACGGTCAGCGCCGGGCAGAAATATCGCTTTTACTCAATTATTATGAAAATTAATCTTCCGTTCATACACTGGCCGCGGATTTGCAATGATAAGCGCCTCGTGTTATCAGTGGTTGTCTTTACCCTTTCTAATCTCCTTGTATCCTCAGGAGCGCATCTGATTTACCGGATATTATTCTTTACCTTGGTGCTTCTTATTATTAAGGCGATGAAATCGCTTACGCTGCGTTTTATTCTGGCCTTTCCGTTCACATTACTGACAGCGGCAGATATCAGTATCAGTTTGTATTCATGGTGTACATTCGGTACAACATTTAATGATGGTTTTGCAATCAGTATCCTACAGACAGATCCTGATGAAGCAATAAGAATGTTCAGGATGTATGTTGTTTATGTTATTGCGTTTATTATCCTCTTTTTATTGTTCTTCTGTTCAGCAATAAAGAAATCGTCTTCATTGTTTTCGAAAAAGAACACTGTAATAACGTTTTTATTGTTAATTACAGTAGCGTTATATTCTTCCTTTCAGTTTGCGTTGAAGAAACAGTATCAAATAAGTGAAGTTGATCCTTACATAGTCGCTTCCCGATTTGCCACATATACCCCTTTCTTTAATCTGAACTATTTTGCACTGGCCGCAAAGGAGCATCAGAGATTAATGACGATTGCTGATACCATACCTCACTACGAGCTGATGATTACAGACAATAATATTGATGAATTTGTACTGATCATCGGTGAATCAGCAAGGACTGATAACATGTCCATTTACGGGTATTCGCGCCCAACCACACCAGAACTTCAGAAACAGAAATCACGACTGAAACTGTTCACTCAGGCAATCAGCGGGGCACCTTATACCGCCCTTGCGGTACCGCTGGCATTATCTGCTGATACCGTGCTGCATCATGATGTTCGCCGTTACCCCGATAATATTATCAACATGGCGAATCAGGCGGGGTTCGATACCTGGTGGCTCAGTGCGCAGTCAGCTTTCCGACAGAACGGAACGGCTGTGGCCAGTATCGCCATGCGGGCCAGAAACAGAATTTATGTCAGAGGCTATGATGAGTTACTGCTCCCACACCTGGCTGAAGCACTGAACAGTAATCCGGGGAGCAGGAAACTGATTGTTCTGCATCTGACGGGCAGCCATGAGCCAGTCTGCAGTAACTGGCCCAGAGATAAAGCCGTGTTTAAACCGCTGGATACAGAAGAAGTCTGTTACGATAATTCCATTCATTATACCGACAGTTTGTTGGGACAGGTTTTCGCCATGCTGGAAACGCGTCGGGCATCCGTCATGTATTTTTCAGATCATGGCCTGGAGTATGACCCGACAAAAGAGCATGCCTATTTTCATGGCGGAATAAAACCCAGCCAGCAGGCTTATCATGTTCCGATGTTTATCTGGTACAGCCCGGCACTGGGAGAGCATGTCGATCGCCAGACGGTGAACAGCGTTTTTTCCACTGCGTATAATGATTATCTGATTAATGCATGGATGGGCGTAACCAGACCGGATCAACCGAAAACACCGGAGGAGGTGATTACCCGCTGGCAGGGAAAATCCGTGGTTTTTGATGCCAGCCATAACGTGTTTGACTACAAAGTATTACGAAAGAACTTTAATGAGCCTCTGGAATAATTCATTAAAGTAATTTACTTCGCTATCCTTTTTCCAGTTACTCACAAAGAAAAATATTCAGAAAATAATTCCCGGGCTGGCAGCCCGGGATGATTACTATTTTAATGGATTGTTAATCTTTGCATATTCAAACGGGCTGATACATTGTTCTCTGTTCGCATCCAGAAAATCTGCCCACCACTGTAGCATCAGTCGACGTTCTTCCAGATGTTCTGCTTTATGGATATACGCAGCACGTACACCATTACGCTCCTGATGACTCATCTGACGTTCCACTGCATCGCGGGACCACAAACCTGATTCAATCAATGCACTGCATGCCATCGCCCGGAATCCATGGCCACAGACTTCCCGGGTTGTGTCATATCCCATCACCCTCAGGGCTTTATTTACAGTATTTTCACTGATTGGTTTACGTGGGTCATGTGCTCCCGTAAAGATCAGACCATTTTCACCTGCCCATGTCTGAAGTTCTGCCAGTATGGCTACAGCCTGTTGGCTGAGTGGCACAAGATGTGGTGTTCGCATCTTGGAGCCCCGGTGTGAAAATTTTACGCCTGGCAGAGGTTCGCGTTCGGCTGGAATAGTCCACATGGCATTGTCAATATCAATTTCAGACCAGCGGGCATATCTGAGTTCACTGGAACGAATAAAAACCAGTAAATTCAGCATAACTGCCAGTCGGGTGACAGGCTGGCCTTTATAACCGTCAATACGCGACAGAAGTTCAGGCAGGCGTGAAAGATCCAGAGCAGGGCGATGCTGGCGTTTTACCGTGGTCAATGCACCAGCCATATCCAGAGCCGGGTTATATCTGATGATGCCAGACTGTACGGCATAACGCATTACAGCAGATATTCTTTGCTGCAGACGACTGGCGATTTCATAAATTTGTTTAGCTTCTGCAGCACGAACAGGGATAAGCAGGTCCGGGGTACTGAGTGTTGTGATATCCCGGTTGCCGATAAAGGGGAAAACGTGTGTCTCGAGGCTTTTGAGTACTTTATCGCTGTGTGATTGTGCCCATTGTTTATTACTGGCATGCCAGCGTCGTGCAATATGTTCAAAAGAGAGTTGTAAATCAGGGACTACTTTTTTAGCTCTTTTCTGTTCGCAAGGGTCAACCCCCTCCGAAATCAGTTTTCGGGCCTCATCCCGTTTTGTACGAGCTTCGGAGAGAGAAACTTCTGGATACACGCCAAGTGCCAGAGTCTTCTCCTTACCCAGAATACGATAACGGAGACGCCAGTAACGGGAACCATTAGGATGAACCAGCAGGAACATGCCGGCCCCGTCAGTGAGTTTATAAGCCTTGTCAGTGGGCTTTGCAGCCCGGATTTTTGCGTCAGTCAGTGCCATAGTTCAGCCTTCTGAATGCGTTAAAGAGGGTACAAATTCTGTCGAACTGGGGTATACCCGCAATTATACCCACACAATGAGGTTGATGTGGGGAGAATTTGGTTGAGTTCGGTAGAATTGATTTGGAGGAAGAACACTTAAATCATGGTGTTCTGAAACGAAAAACGGACCTCCGTGGAGGTCCGTTGATATGAATTTGGTGCCCGGACTCGGAATCGAACCAAGGACACGGGGATTTTCAATCCCCTGCTCTACCGACTGAGCTATCCGGGCAACGGGGCGCATTAAACCTGATTCGCCTCGTCTCGTCAATTAAATTTCTTCAATTTATAGCAGACTGCACAATCTATCATCACTTTGCCGTTACTACACGCATCATCAGACAAACCTGGTGCTCCAGGCGGCGGAAAGAGGCATTGCCAGAAGTAGTGCTGGAAGCATGTTGACCACCGGAAATAGTTTAATGCCGCAGATGCGTAAGCCGGTTGCTAGCAGCAGCAAACCACCTACGGCGCTGAAGTCCGCCATCATCGATGGTGTTGTCAGCGGTAATATCAGCGCAGCAGCCCAGGCCAGCGTTAACTGGATGATCAGCAATGGAATACTAATCACCGATACCGCAATGCCAAGTGAACAGGCGAAGATCATCGCGGTAAAGAAATCCAGAAATGACTTGGCGATTAAAATGCTCGGATCGCCGGTCATCCCTTCATTCATCGCGCCGAAGATCCCGGTGCCGCTGGCACAAAACAGGACAATAATCGCGACAAAATTCTGAATAAAAGATTCATGCGCTGGCTTTTTACGCGAGTGACGAAACAAATTTTGCGCTTTAGCGACTGCGGTATTAACACCTTTTTCCAACAAACAAATTTCACCAATTAATGCACCGAGTAGCGTCGCTAAAACCATCGCCGGAAGGTTGGCGCATTTCACCACCAGTAAAATACCAATTCCCAACGATGCCAGACCAAAAATGGATGTCATAGAGACACGGATCCGTTCCGGTAAGCGTTGACTAAGTAGTGCGCCGAGGACGCCACCCAGTAATACTGCACTAGCGTTGATAAAAGGGCCGATGACCACAAGAGTTCCTGTTAATTGTGTTGTTTGATGTTTTTATTATGAACTTTTTGTCCCGCCGATTGCTTGTCTGACCGCAAAGTCCTGGCTTGCACGCTCTGGTGAAAGGTGCCATGATTGCGCGAATTTTCTCCTTGTTGTACGGAGTTTGCCCGATGCACGCCACCTCCTTACATTCTCTTGTTTATCGCCGTTTTGCGCGAAACGCTTCCCTTTCCATATTACTGCTCATGCGGTGAAGTTAACGCACGCTCACTGTAGGACAACAGTAAAATCAGAGCCATTCTGCTTTTACTGATGTCTGGCGGTCGGAGCTGGTGACCAGTTTGACCCACATCTCATGCGGCAGGTTTTTACACCTTGCCCGGTATTTTTACCTCCCCGAAACGGGTTTTACATTTATGAAATCAATGAGTATTGCCGCCAGTAGTGAACTGGTTTCCCGAATTTCTACCCATCGTCGCGTGGTGGCGCTGGAAGATACTGATTTTACGGACGTCGCGGCAGTCGTCATTACCGCTGCGGATAGCCGCAGTGGCATTCTTGCGTTACTTAAACGCACTGGTTTTCATCTACCGGTGTTTTTGTATTCCGAACAGATTGTTGAATTGCCTGCGGGCGTCGCGGCGGTAATCAATGGCAACGAGCAGCAGTGGCTGGAGCTGGAATCTGCAGCCTGCCAGTACGAAGAGAACGTGTTGCCGCCGTTTTATGACACGCTGACGCAATATGTTGAGATGGGCAACAGCACTTTTGCTTGCCCGGGTCATCAACATGGCGCGTTCTTTAAAAAGCATCCTGCGGGGCGTCATTTTTACAATTTCTTCGGTGAGAACGTTTTTCGTGCCGATATGTGCAACGCCGATGTGAAACTGGGCGATCTGCTTATTCATGAAGGCTCAGCGAAGGATGCGCAGAAGTTTGCGGCCAAAGTGTTTCATGCTGATAAAACCTATTTTGTGCTTAACGGCACTTCGGCAGCAAACAAAGTGGTTACCAATGCGCTGTTAACGCGTGGCGATCTGGTACTGTTCGATCGTAACAATCATAAGTCGAATCATCACGGTGCATTGATTCAGGCTGGGGCGACGCCGGTGTATCTGGAAGCCGCGCGTAACCCGTTCGGTTTTATCGGCGGTATTGATGCGCATTGTTTTAATGAAGACTATTTGCGCCAGCAAATTCGTGAAGTGGCACCAGAAAAAGCCGAACTACCGCGCCCGTTTCGCCTGGCAATTATTCAGTTAGGAACTTATGACGGTACTATCTATAACGCTCGCCAGGTGATCGAGACCATTGGGCATTTGTGCGATTACATTCTGTTTGATTCCGCGTGGGTCGGTTATGAGCAGTTTATTCCGATGATGGCAGATAGCTCGCCGTTACTGTTAGAACTTAACGAAAACGATCCGGGGATCTTTGTTACCCAGTCGGTGCACAAACAGCAGGCGGGATTCTCGCAGACTTCGCAGATCCACAAAAAAGATAACCATATTCGCGGGCAGGCGCGCTTTTGCCCGCATAAGCGGTTGAATAATGCCTTTATGCTCCACGCCTCCACCAGTCCGTTCTATCCGCTGTTTGCTGCGCTGGACGTTAACGCCAAAATCCATGAAGGGGAGAGCGGTCGTCGACTGTGGGCGGAGTGTGTTGAGTTGGGCATTGAAGCGCGCAAGGCGATTCTTGCACGCTGTAAGCTGTTTCGCCCGTTTATCCCGCCCGTTGTTGGTGGCAAATTGTGGCAGGATTATCCGACGTCAGTATTGGCCAGCGACCGTCGCTTCTTCAGTTTTGAACCGGGGGCGAATTGGCACGGCTTTGAGGGATATGCCGCAGATCAGTATTTTGTTGATCCGTGCAAGCTGCTACTGACCACGCCCGGTATCGATGCCGAAACCGGTGAATATAGCGACTTTGGTATTCCTGCGACGATTCTGGCGCACTATCTGCGTGAGAATGGCATTGTGCCGGAAAAGTGCGATCTCAACTCTATTCTGTTCTTATTAACCCCGGCGGAGAGCCACGAGAAGCTGGCACAACTGGTCGCAATGTTGGCACAGTTTGAACAGCATATTGAGGATGACTCGCCACTGGCTGAGGTGTTGCCGAGCGTTTATAACAAATATCCGGTGCGCTATCGCGACTATACCCTGCGCCAGTTGTGTCAGGAGATGCACGATCTGTATGTCAGTTTCGACGTCAAAGACCTGCAAAAAGCGATGTTCCGCCAACAGAGTTTCCCGCCTGTAGTGATGAATCCCCAGGATGCGCATAGCGCCTATATTCGTGGTGAAGTGGAGTTAGTGCGTATTCGTGATGCCGAAGGGCGGATTGCGGCGGAAGGCGCGCTGCCGTATCCACCTGGCGTGCTTTGCGTGGTGCCGGGGGAGGTATGGGGAGGCGCGGTACAGCGTTATTTTCTCGCACTGGAAGAAGGCGTGAATTTGTTGCCGGGGTTTTCGCCGGAGCTACAAGGTGTCTATAGCGAAACCGATGCCGACGGCATGAAACGTTTATACGGTTATGTGTTGAAGTGAGAACAAAAAAACGGGCTACCATCTGGTAGCCCGTTTTTCTTGGCGTAATTAGTGGTTAACCGTCTGTGTGCCCGCCGGGACACGAACGTGTTTGTATTTGAACATCGCCATGAACGCGAAGGCCAGAACCACGGAGTAACCTGCGAAAATCAGCCATACGGTCTGCCAGTCGGTAATGCCGTTTTGGGTATACATCTCAACCACTTTACCGCTCACAATACCGCCGAGGATACAGCCGAAGCCGTTGGTCATCATCAGGAACATCCCCTGCGCACTGGCGCGAATTGCCGGGCTAACTTCTTTTTCCACAAACACCGAACCAGAGATGTTGAAGAAGTCGAATGCGCAGCCGTAGACAATCATTGACAGCACCAGCAGTACAGTACCGAACGGAGTCGGGTCGCCGTAGGCAAACAGCGCAAAACGCAGTATCCACGCCACAATACTGATCATCATTACGTTCTTAATACCGTAGCGGCTTAAGAAGAACGGGATAGTCAGAATGAACAGCGTTTCAGAGATTTGCGAAATCGACATGATGATTGACGCATGTTGCACGATAAAGCTGCTGGCGAACATCGGATCTTTGTCGAAGCTGTGCAGGAAGGTATTACCGAACATGTTGGTAATCTGCAGTTCCGCGCCCAGCAGCATCGAGAAGATGAAGAAAATCGCCATACGCTTGTTTTTAAACAGCGCGAATGCATCAAGCCCCAGCAAAGTCGTCCAGCTCTGATTCGCTTGCTGTTTAGCAACCGGAATATACGGCAGCGTAAAGGTAAACAGCACCAGAACGGCGGAAAGGGCTGCGCCAATATACAGTTGCATGTGGCTTAGTTCGAAGCCTGACAGGCTCACCACCCACATCGCCATAATAAAACCGATGGTGCCCCAGATACGGATTGGCGGGAAATCAGTAACGATATCCAGCCCCGCGTTTTGCAGGCGATAGTAAGAGATGGTGTTGATTAACCCAAGTGTTGGCATATAGGCAAACGAGTTAATCAGGATAACGAGGAACATCGCCTCCGGCGTGGTAACTTGCGCCGCCATGAAGAGAGTAATTGCGCCGATGGTGTGACAAATGGCATATACCCATTTCGCACTTAACCATTTGTCGGCCACAATCCCCAGCAAAGCAGGCATAAAGACCGCGGCGATACCCAGTGAACTATAAACTGCGCCAATAGAAGCACCGTCGAACTTCAGGGTAACGAACATATATGAGCCGAGGGTCGTTAGCCAACTTCCCCACAGGCAGAACTGCAGAAAAGAGAGGATTTTCAGCTGCAGCTTAAGATTCATGTTAATTTCCTCACATCGTGATGCGGATGAGTGTTTTAAAAAGCACATTTGACCGTGCAAGATGATGCGATTCTATCAACTTCGCTGACTGTTTTTTTGTTATCCGTAGCAAATAATTGCAAATAATATCAATTTGCAAGGCGAAATTGTGAAGCGTGTAACACTTTGCCTCGAAGTAATGTCAGAGGCAAAGGTGAAATTATCGACGGCGGTAAGATTTCTGCGCCATGTTCACTTTATAGAGATAGCGGCGAGATTCCGCAGAAGGATGGCGGGTCGTCAAAGTCTGATAAACATCACCTGGCGTCATGGTGTTAATAATATTAGCTGCCTGAATTTTATCATTCGAGAAAACACGTAACACGCTGCCTGCGCCGCCGTTATAGGCGGTGATGACGGCATAACGGCGCGACGTTGGGTTATCAATGCCGCCGAGATAAACATTATTCAGCATCGCCAGATATGCGGTGCCGGTATCAATGTTGCTGGCAGGATCGAACAAGAAACTGCGGCCTGGTATGCCGGATTTCCCCTGTGAGCGGAACACGTCTTTCCCGGCGGTGTGCTGTACTACCTGCATTAATCCCAGCGCATCGGAACGGCTGACCGCATACGGGTTAAATGAGGATTCGGTTTGCATAATCGCCAGAATTAATGACTCATCGACACCATATTTTCGTGACGCCTGGCGAACCATACCGAGATATTTATGCGCACGTTTATCAAGGTGGTTCGGCACCATATTAATGGTTACGCTGTAGATAATACGCAGCCCGTTGCTGCGGCTTTTGAGGCGGTTTTTCAGCAGATAATCCGCGAAATTGCTCGCGCGACCTTCCCAACGAATTGGCTGCCCGGTGTTGTCTACTACCTGACCATAAAGGAAAGGTTCTTTTGATATCGTAATATCATCAACATCGGAATAGAGATCGACCGACCCCGGATCGTCACCCATCAGTAACGTTTTGATAATTGCCCGGCGCAGGTGTGCGACAGGTTCCGTCCCGGCGATGGTTTCGATAGTGATCGTACCATCATCAAAGTTGATGTGGCTGCGGGTTTGATATTGATCGGTGTATTTCACGTAGTCCTTAGGACCGGCGATCACCACCTCTTTGAATCCCCAGATGTTTTCAATATTGTGGGCAAATTGCCCCATCAGAATATCAAAACCGTTGGTATCTTTGACCCAGGCTTCATTATAGGTATCGCCTTTTTTGGTCGTCGAACAGGAGATGAGCAACGGCGCAATCAAAGCCAGCGCGAGATATTTTTTCATCATTCCGGGTGCGTGTTGTGTTTGTTTTTATGCAAGTTGCCGGAGGCGTGCTCCGGCAATGTCTTTTTATTTTTTATCTTCCGGCGTATAGCCTTCGATATGTACCTCTTTACCTTCGAACAGGAAATTGACCATCTCCTGCTCCAGCAGCTTGCGGTGCTCAGCATTCATCATGTTAAGTTTCTTTTCGTTGATCAACATGGTTTGCTTGTGCTGCCACTGCGCCCAGGCTTCTTTGGAAATCTCGTTGTAGATGCGTTTTCCCAGTTCGCCGGGGTATAGCTGAAAATCCTGACCTTCTGCTTCACGCTGCAGGAAAGTACAAAAAATCGTTCTGCTCATAAATTATCCTCTTATCGACTCACGCGCTAAACCGGCGCGCCAGTGCGTAACTGCTGTAACAAACGCTCCACGGGAGCCGCCAGGCCAACTGACGGCGGTTGCGCTAAGTTATACCAGAGCGCATTGCCTTCATCCATGCAACCGGTGAATGACGACACGGGAAGCCACATAGGCACAATATCTAAATGGAAATGGCTGAAGGTATGACGAAACGCGGTGAGTTGCGTCAGGTGACCGGCGTTGATCTGCCGTTGCGCCAGCCATTGCCGCATACTTTCTTCATCAGCAAACTGCGGGAAGCAGTATAAACCGCCCCACAATCCACTTGGCGGACGCTGCGCCAGAAATACTTCATTTTCGTGCTGTAACAGCAGAAAGTAGCCGGTGCGCTCCGGCAGCGTCTGTTTCGGTTTTTTGCCTGGATAAAGTGACCAGCTATCATTGGCCGCGGCAATGCAGCCGTTTTGTAGCGGGCAGAGCGAACACTTTGGCTTCGAGCGCGTGCAGATCATCGCGCCTAAATCCATCATCGCCTGATTAAACCGCTCCACACCGACGGCGGGCGTCACCTGTTCGCTCAAACTCCACAGTTTATTCTCGACCTCTTTTTTCCCTGGCCAGCCGCTTACAGCATAGCAGCGCGCCAGCACGCGTTTGACGTTACCGTCGAGAATCGGAAAGTGCTTACCCAGAGAAAGTGAGAGGATCGCGCCCGCGGTGGAACGCCCGACGCCCGGTAGTGCGGCGATTTCCTCAAAGGTTTCCGGGAATTTTCCGCCGTGTAAGGTGGCAACTTGCTGTGCCGCTTTATGTAGATTGCGCGCGCGGGCGTAATAGCCAAGCCCGGTCCACAAGTGGAGAACTTCATCCAGCGGCGCATTGGCGAGATCGGTCACCGTCGGGAAGCGCGCCATAAAGCGTTCAAAATAGGGGATAACAGTCGCAACCTGAGTTTGTTGCAACATCACTTCTGAGAGCCATACTTTGTAGGGCGTCTTGTCAATTTGCCAGGGCAGGGTTTTCCGCCCGTATTTATCGTACCAGTCCAGAACCTGGGCTGAAAATTGCGACGCTTGCATGGTCACCAAATTCACAGTTGTTGGGGGCAAGATTGCAGCACAGCGACGACAGGGTGTAAACCGGAACTTTCCGCAGCCACGGCCTTATCATGCTTGCATCCGGCAACTAACTTTGGATAATGCCCGTTTTCAGAACACTTTCACAAGCGACTAAATCTTTATGAAAAACGACGTCATCTCACCGGAATTTGATGAAAACGGCCGTCCTCTGCGCCGTATCCGTAGTTTTGTACGCCGCCAGGGGCGACTGACCAAAGGCCAGGAACATGCGCTGGAAAACTACTGGCCGGTGATGGGCGTTGAGTTCAGCGAAGATATGCTGGATTTCCCGACGCTGTTTGGCCGTGAAGCGCCGGTGACGCTTGAGATTGGTTTTGGCATGGGTGCTTCGCTGGTGGCAATGGCGAAAGAGCGTCCGGAGCAGGATTTCCTCGGCATTGAAGTGCATTCGCCGGGCGTTGGCGCTTGCCTGGCTTCCGCGCATGAAGAGGGGCTGAGCAATCTGCGCGTGATGTGTCATGACGCGGTCGAAGTGCTGCATAAAATGATTCCTGACAATTCATTGAGCATGGTTCAGCTCTTTTTCCCTGACCCGTGGCACAAAGCACGTCATAATAAACGCCGTATCGTTCAGGTGCCGTTTGCTGAACTGGTAAAAAGCAAACTGCAACTGGGGGGCGTATTCCATATGGCGACCGACTGGGAACCTTATGCGGAACATATGCTCGAAGTGATGTCTTCCATTGACGGTTATAAAAACCTGTCAGAAAGTAACGATTACGTACCGCGCCCGGAATCACGTCCGGTGACGAAATTTGAACAACGTGGTCATCGTCTTGGTCACGGAGTATGGGACTTAATGTTCGAGAGGGTGAAATAATGGCAAAGAACCGTAGCCATCGTCTGCGTAAAAAAATGCACATCGACGAATTCCAGGAATTAGGATTTTCGGTGGCATGGCGATTCCCGGAAGGTACATCGGAAGAACAGATTGATAAAACCGTTGATGACTTTATTAACGAGGTTGTCGAACCGAACAAGCTGGCTTTTGACGGCAGCGGTTATCTGGCCTGGGAAGGTCTGATCTGCATGCAGGAAATTGGCAAATGTACCGAAGAACATCAGGCGATTGTGCGTAAGTGGCTGGAAGAGCGCAAACTGGATGAGGTACGCACCAGCGAACTTTTCGACGTTTGGTGGGACTAAGAAAGCATACGGGCGATGACAAACGCAAAACTGCCTGATGCGCTACGCTTATCAGGCCTACAATGGGTATGCAATATATTGAGGTTGCACGATTGAGTAGGCCGGATAAGGCATTTACGCCGCATCCGGCATGGACAATGCGCACTTTGTTATCAATCCGGGCCAGCAAATGCTGGCCTGATTTGTTCTTGAGGGAAGATTATGATGCGCAAAATGCTGCTGGCGGCAGCACTTTCAGTAACGGCAATGACTGCTCACGCCGACTACCAGTGCAGCGTCACACCGCGTGACGATGTGATTGTCAGCCCGCAAACCGTACAGGTGAAGGGCGAAAACGGCAATCTGGTGATCACGCCAGACGGCAATGTGATGTACAACGGCAAGCAATATTCTCTGAGTGCCGCCCAGCGCGAGCAGGCGAAGGATTATCAGGCAGAACTGCGCAGCACGTTGCCGTGGATTGATGAAGGGACTAAGAGCCGCGTTGAGAAAGCCCGCGTCGCACTGGATAAAATTATCGTTCAGGAGATGGGTGAAAGCAGTAAAATGCGCAGCCGTCTGACCAAGCTCGATGCGCAGTTGAAAGAACAGATGAATCGCATTATTGAAACGCGCAGCGATGGCCTGACGTTCCACTATAAAGCCATTGATCAGGTTCGCGCCGAAGGCCAGCAACTAGTGAATCAGGCGATGGGTGGAATTTTGCAGGACAGCATTAATGAAATGGGCGCGAAAGCGGTACTGAAAAGCGGCGGTAATCCGTTACAGAATGTGCTGGGAAGCCTGGGCGGTTTGCAATCCTCCATCCAAACCGAGTGGAAAAAGCAGGAAAAAGATTTCCAGCAGTTTGGCAAAGATGTCTGTAGCCGTGTGGTGACCCTGGAAGATAGCCGCAAAGCCCTGGTTGGGAATTTGAAATAATCCTCTATTTTAAGACGGCATAATACTTTTTTATGCCGTTTAATTCTTCGTTTTGTTACCTGCCTCTAACTTTATAGATCTCCAAAATCCATTCACGTTGTAAATTGTTTAACGTCAAATTTCCTATACAAAGCTAAGGGATAATACGTAGCGTTCACGTAACTGGAGGAATGAAATGGAGTTTTTCAGAAAGACGGCACTTGCCGCACTGGTTATGGGTTTTAGTGGTGCAGCATTAGCATTACCGAATATCACCATTTTAGCGACCGGCGGGACGATTGCCGGTGGTGGTGACTCCGCAACCAAATCTAACTACACAGCGGGTAAAGTTGGCGTAGAAAACCTGGTCAATGCGGTGCCGCAATTGAAGGACATTGCGAACGTTAAAGGCGAGCAGGTCGTTAACATCGGCTCCCAGGACATGAATGATAATGTCTGGCTGACACTGGCGAAAAAAATTAATACCGACTGCGATAAAACTGACGGCTTCGTCATTACTCACGGTACAGACACGATGGAAGAAACCGCTTACTTCCTCGATCTGACCGTAAAATGTGATAAGCCAGTAGTGATGGTCGGCGCAATGCGTCCGTCCACCTCCATGAGCGCAGACGGTCCATTCAACCTGTATAACGCGGTAGTGACCGCAGCAGATAAAGCCTCCGCTAACCGTGGCGTGCTGGTAGTGATGAACGACACCGTGCTGGATGGTCGTGACGTGACCAAAACCAACACTACCGATGTAGCAACCTTCAAGTCTGTTAACTTCGGTCCACTGGGTTACATTCACAACGGTAAAATCGACTATCAGCGTACTCCGGCGCGTAAGCACACCAGCGATACGCCGTTTGATGTCTCTAAGCTGAATGAACTGCCGAAAGTTGGTATCGTTTATAACTATGCTAACGCATCCGATCTTCCGGCAAAAGCACTGGTAGATGCGGGCTATGACGGCATCGTTAGCGCCGGTGTGGGTAACGGTAACCTGTATAAAACCGTATTCGACACCCTGGCAACCGCGGCGAAAAACGGCACTGCGGTAGTGCGTTCTTCTCGCGTACCGACGGGCGCAACCACTCAGGATGCCGAAGTGGATGATGCGAAATACGGTTTCGTCGCCTCTGGTACGCTGAACCCGCAAAAAGCGCGCGTTCTGCTGCAACTGGCGCTGACGCAAACTAAAGATCCACAGCAGATCCAGCAGATTTTCAATCAGTACTAATCGCCTCGCCCCGGTATCGTGCCGGGGCTTTCTCACTTCAGACTCACGTCCATTGTCAATCATGATTATCATGATGATAATCACATGAATAAATTATTCCACACGAGACTTTCACTGTGAAAAAACAATGGATTGTAGGTACGGCGTTGTTTGTGTTGATGTCAGGTTATGGCTGGGCCGATGGTGAACCGCCAACTGAAAATGTCTTAAAAGATCAATTCAAAAAGCAATATCACGGCATTCTCAAACTGGATGCCATCAATTTAAAAAACCTTGATGCGAAGGGGAATCAGGCCACCTGGTCTGCGGAAGGTGATGTCTCTTCTAACGATGATCTCTATACCTGGATCGGTCAGTTGGCAGATTATCAACTGCTGGAACAGACCTGGGTGAAAGATAAACCCGTAAAATTCTCAGCGATGTTAACCAGTAAAGGAACGCCCGCGTCTGGCTGGACGGTGAATTTTTACTCTTTTCAGGCAGCAGCCAGCGATAGTGGGCGGTTTGTTGATGATATCAAAACGAATAATAAGTACCTGATTGTGAATAGCGAAGATTTCAATTATCGCTTTAGTCAGCTTGAGTCAGCGCTGAATGTGCAGATGAATTCGATTTCGGGGCTGGAAAAGGAAGTGAAAGAGCTTGATAAGCAAATGGTTGCGGCACAGAAAGCGGCGAATGCTTATTGGGGAAAAGGGGCAGATGGCAAGCAAATGACTCGTGAAGACGCTTTTAAAAAAATACACCAGCAACGGGATTAATGCCGATCAGTTAAGGATCAGTTGACCGATCCAGTGGCTGTGTAAGAATCCGGAAACGCTCACTCGTTTCCGGATTTTTTTATGCACATTGGACAGGCCCTTGATCTGGTATCCCGTTACGATTCTCTGCGTAACCCACTGACTTCTCTGGGG